>DASWTM010000230.1:0-10408 GCA_036402115.1 Chryseosolibacter sp. | reverse complement strand
GAAGGGTGTAGGGGGAATTCCAAAAATCAATGATCGAATATCAAGTGAGAGGAGACTTGGCGGTGGATAATAATCTTTTGTTGAAGTGAACGTACATCGACAAAATCCAGTGATCAATGATCAAATATCAAAGACACTCGTAACAGGAATGAGATCTGTCTTCGTGGTCAAGATTTACTAAGCGCATCAATTCATAAAGACCCAAATTTATAGTTGCGGATTTAGTAGCTTTGCTGGATGTCTGATTATTCAAATCATGTTAGGCGGAAAGATCGGCAGAAGGCAGACCCTTCGTTTCTACAAGAACTTCTTAAAAATAGTGTTTCGTGTTCCGTTGCGGTTGAGAAAGATGGATTTCCTTTCATTCACGTTGCCTTTTTTGTTTACGATGAGAAAGAGCATGAGATCATCTTTCATTTTTCCAAACATGGATATGCAGGTGAGCAAATCACAGACTGAAAAAAAGCTTCAATCTCCATTTACAAGTATGGAAAACTTTATACGGCTGAGAAAGCGGTTGATTTCGGCTGCGAATACGAGAGTGTGATTCTGTATGGACATATTTCGATAGTTACCGATGAGGCCGAGCGGATGAATGCCATGCAAAAATTCTTTCTGAAATTTTTTGGCAACGTTACAGACAAATATGAAGCATTCACTACGGCTCAAGCTAAACCTATTCATGTGGCGAAAGTGAAAATTCAGGATTGGTTCGGCAAGGAGCATCTCGTTCCTGATTTTGCGAAGGATGCGTTTTACTTTCCAAAAAGCCCCGTAATCTGAAAAGTTGACTGCTGGTGAAGTGGTGCCCGCACAATCATAAATCCAAAACAAGATAATTCATGTTTCGACAAGGCAAACCGCGCGCCTTTATCCACAACCTGCGTCTGGCTACGATGCTATCTTTTGTAGCCGGGGTTGTGAACATCTCAGGCGTGCTCGCGATCAATACCCTGACAACAAACGTCACCGGACACTTTGCTTTTTTTGCTGAGGAGTTTGTGATCGGAGATTATTCCAAAGCTCTTGCATTCGCCAGCTACATCCTTTTCTTTTTGCTAGGGGCATTTTGTTGCAGCCTTCTTGTTGAGTTTATGCTCAGGCGAAACGCGCGAAGGTCACATGCTATTCCTATGCTCATTGAAATCGGAATACTGGTTCTCGTGCCAATCATAATGGGGCAATCATCTACAGGAAACAATACGATTGCCTGTGCTCTCTTGTTTGGAATGGGACTGCAGAATGCACTGGTCACCAAGATCTCGCAGGCAACGGTTCGCACGACACACCTCACAGGTTTGTTCACGGACCTCGGGATCGAACTATCACAGCTCTTCTTCTATAAGGATCAGGCTGACAAGAATAAACTCGCGAGGAGCATCTATCTGCGCATTGCTATCATTGGTTTCTTTTTTGTTGGTTGTGTAATCGGAGGATTTGGGTTCTCGCGACTGAATGTTAAAACGCTTTTCATTGCGGCAGCAGTGCTCGTGGCCGCGCTCGCTTATGACAACCTAAAGTTGAGTTTTCTTCACTACAAAAAGAAATTGCTATCAGACTGATTTTCTCACTGGCCGGCTCCAACCAACCTGGATTGACAGAAGAACCGCGCTTCCAACGAAACGATGTAATTCGATTAAGATAAGCTCAGGTTTTACTGACCCTACCTGTCTTCCAGCTTAAAGTCATCAAACACAACCTTCTGGCTACTGTCTCCTACAGCCGTAAGCCCAACACGGATTGCGCGGTCCCACGGTGGCAGATAGGTACCGCTAATTGGACGAGTGTTTACAGGTCGGGATTTTCCCGTTCCGTTGGTATATGCAAATTCAATCTGATCACCCTTCTTCACGCTGGTCTTGAGGGTAATGCGATCGGAATCCGGGAGCTTGCTTTCGTGTAAGACTTCCTTCTGACCATTCTGCAGTTTCACTACATAGAGTTTATCGTTATCGACTATGAGTGTTATCATGTTTTTATCATCACCGATGATGGATAAACCTCCGGCAGCATTCGATGCCTTTCGAAGTAGGGTCACCTCTGCTGAATAATTTTCGGTGAAGGTCTTTTGTGCGATGAAACTCCCTCCTTCTTCAGGCATTGCCATCAATTCGACTGCTCCATTGGCAACTTTGTATTTGGCGGGCTGGAAGACGGACCATTGCCAGTCGAGGGAAAGCGACTTGTCGGAGAAATCGTGAGACACTTTTTCTGGCTTAACTGATTTTTCAGTATCGTTGACCAATTCGATCCATCCATCATTCGTAAACTTAAACTCCTTCAACACCCCCTGGCGGCCTGCGTACACGCCACCCTTTGCGTGATAAGCATGGTAAAGGAGATAGTACTTTCCATCTTTTTCTACTGGCGTTCCGTGACCGGGACATTTCCATGTATCGTTCGCATTAAACAATGGGTTCTTGTCGAATTTTTCCCAGGGGCCACGCAGATCCTTTGCGCGCGCTACACCCATCGCATACGAACACTCGCGACCGCAGCAACCCGCGCCAGCATAGAAGGCGTAGATGTAACCGCCATGACGAATCATTGACACACCTTCAACGAGGTTCGCCTCCCAAGCTGCATCATTGCGGAACAGTTCAAACTTTTCACCAATAAGTGCAGTGCGGTCCTCGTTCATTTCCATTGCCCAGATCGGAGTCGGTTGCCTTACACTGTTGCCGTCTTCCTTCCAAACGAGAAAAAGTTTGCCGGAATTATCTCGAAAAGGAAACGCATCAATTGAACCTGCCTTTTCGCACATGAGCGTTCCGTGGTCTTTGTAAGGACCTTCAGGTGAATCCGCACTTGCCACGGCAACACAGAGATTTCCATTGCGTTTATGCGCGGCATAATACACATACACTTTGTTCTTCTCGTATGAAATCTCAGGCGCCCAGAAATAATAGTCAGCCCACCCAGGAAGGTCCTTGAACACATGACCCTTCAGCTCCCAATTCACCAGATCTTTCGACTCAAGCAACGGGAAGGCAGGAGCCCAATTCGAAGTCGTAGCCGATGCCCAATAACTGTCGCCAATCTTAGCAACAGAAGGATCCGGGAAATCACCTGGCATCACGAGCACCTGCGCATAAGACCAAAAAGTCGCTGAAAGGAAAAAAATCGAGAGAATGTATTTCATTGTTGTCGTTCTGTTTTCGTTACGTTCTAGTCACATTGGCATATTGGCCAATTGGCACATTGGCAAATTATCTCGGTTGTTCAATCGCCACCTTCGTTGACACCGGTTTTCCAAACACCGGAATCCCGTCATCTGACCAGGTGAAAGGTTGTGCTCGCGGAGATCGGTCGCGTCCGCATCCTTGTCCTGGTTTCGCGTTCGCGTGATAAAGGATCCAGTCTTCTTTTCCATCGGGTGATTTAAAAAATGAATTGTGGCCGGGAGCAAACACGCTATCAGAAGGAGATGCTGTGAATACAGGCTCGGAATATTTTTTCCATGATGCCGGATCAAGCAGATCAGATGATGCGGAAGCGCTCAACATGCCAAGCGAATACCGCTCGGTCCAGCAGCCGCTCGCGGAGTAAATGAGAAAAACATTTTGACCATGAAAAAGAACCTGGGGCCCTTCGTTAACGGATACATTGATATTTGCACCATCGCGTTGGAGTGGACCATGAGTCTCCCACGACAGTTCAGGCTTCGAGATCATGACTCGCTTGCTGCTCACCGTAAGCGGATCCTTCATCGATGCGATATAGATGTTTTGTGCTCCATCTTTGTCTCCCTCCCATCCTGACCACACCATATACAATTTCTTGTTTACTTCGAACACGGACGCATCGATCGCCCATTTGTCTGAGGGATCAGAGACTTTTCCGAAAAATTTCCAATCACCAATCAATGGATCTTTCGATCGGTTAAAAATCGAATAGATCCGATGATTTTCATTCTTGCCATCGTCTGCAGCAAAATACATATACCAAGTTGAGTCGATGTAGTGCAACTCCGGAGCCCAGATCTGCTTCGAGTAATTAGTGTTCGCTGGCGGTGTCCACACGATTTTACGTTCAGCCGATTTGAGCTCGGCAAGATTTTTCGTTTTCCATATCTCTAGTCTGTTTCCGAGCGTGTGCGTGTAGTAGTAATAACCGTTATGATAGATACTCCACGGATCCGCGCCCGAGGGCAACAGCGGATTCATAAATGTTTTATCATCCTGAGTCTTTGCGCCAAGGAGAAGGAAGACGACAATAATCAATGCGCTACGCTTCACGGGTATACTACTGTTCTTTATTGTTTCTGATTTGTGAAGATCGCATATTCTTCAATGTTTAACTTGCCAGTGGTGTAAAACTGATGGTAACTACTTTTCACCTGACGGCACTTCAATCGCTGCTCCGACAGCAACCGGCAATCCAACAACGGGTTTTCCATTTTGCCATGTAAACTTCTGCATGCGCATGGATCGGCCGCCTCCACATCCGGCACCCGAAGTAGCATTCGCGTGGTACGTGATCCAATCTTCCGTTCCGTCTTTCGACTTAAAGAATGCGTTGTGGCCCGGTCCATACGCAAGAGCTGAAGCATTTTTTGTGAGAAGCGGCTGAGTGGATTTAACCCACGAAGACGGATCAAGCAGATTAGTCCCAGGCGCAGAAAGCAAGCCGATGGAGTAATCGTCAGTCCAGCAACCACTTGCAGAGTACGTGAGAAAAACCGTGTTATCGTGGATGAGAAACTGTGGTGCTTCATTCACGCCCGGAGGCGCACCCGAAAGCTCCCATGAAAGCTGAGGCGATGAAATGCGTACTCGCCCGCCCATTGGCGTAGTCGGATCTTCCATTTTTGCAAGGTAAATATCCTGTCGAACATTTTGATCTGACTCCCATCCTGACCACGCGAAATAAATTGCCCCGTTTATTACCGCGAGTGTTCCATCGATCGCCCACTTGTCGTCCGGCAACGCCAGTTCTCCGCGGTCAATCCATTGACCCTGTAAAGGATCTTCGGATGCATTCTCCAACACAAACATCCGGTGGTTATCGTTGTTGCCATCATCCGCAGCGTAGTACACATACCAGCGATCAGTCACATAATGTATTTCAGGCGCCCAGATATTTTTTGAATTAGGTCCTATTGCCGGAGGCGTCCAGATGATTTTGTTCTGACCTTGTGCGATGTCAGTCATTTCTTCACTCGCGTACAACGTAATATTGTTCCCCGTAGTGAAGGTGACATAGTATTTATCGCCTTGCTGAAACACCCATGGGTCAGCAGCGGAAGGCAAAACGGGATTTTTGAACGTATCACTGGGAACCTGGGCCGGAGGTGCCTCGTTTTTTTCATCACAACCGAAAAACAGAATCAGTAGAAAAAATAGGACTGCACCCTTCGTTTGCATCGATGTCAAGATATGAGATAAAGAGAAGGCACCAGTATTGATGCCTTCTCGATTTTTTTACCAATTTAAATTTTGATCGAGTGCAGGATTGATATCTCTCTCCTGCTGCGGAATAGGCAGCAACTCATGTTTACCCACCACAAAATTCGAAAACGCAGGATCTCGCACGGCAAGGCCGGGACCGAGATCGCCCCAGCGTGCAAGGTCGTTCCAACGGTGGCCCTCGCCTGACAACTCGGTGATTCGCTCGTGCTTGATCTGCTCGAGAAACTGTGATTGACTTAATCCAGGCTTCGTAGCTGTAAGTGTTGGCAATCCTGATCGCTGTCTTACGCGATCCACATACTGATACGCATTTGCCGTGCTACCTGTCGCATTAAGCGTCTCCGCATACATCAATAAAACATCCGCGTAGCGTATATACCTCCAATTGTTTGGCGAATTGTAACCTTCGAAATCTTTCCAATGATCATTCTGGAACTTTCTAAACCACACGCGGTTGTTCCCGTTACCATAGCGCTGTGCAAAGCTCTGACCATAGATCATGGTTGCATTAGGCCCGGCCGGGTCCGTGAAGTCATACAATAATGACGCACCTAATCGAGGGTCGCGCTGGCCACCGGTAGTCGTCTCGTTAAATTCGGTTGTAAGCCAGCGGTGTGCTTCTCCATCAGACCAACCAATTCCGCTCGGACCAAAGAACTGCGCGATCGAAGTTCCATAGTTCAAATTATCCGGACGACTCATGTCTGTGTCGTCATCGTGATTTTCCCCTGCGTTCAGCTCGAACTGCCATTCAAAAACGGATTCAACATTGTTCTCCGTGCTGATCAGAAAATTGTCACGATAGTTCGGCATCAGATTGTAGATTGACTTTCCAGGTCCTTCCACCAGCCATTGAAGTGGTGCCAGTGCACTTTGATAGTCCCGTTGCTGCATGTGTGCTTTCGCAAGCAGTGCATACGCTGCCCCTTGGGTTGCACGTCCCAACTCGCTGGCGGGATATGTTGGCGGCAGCGCTGTAGCGGCTTCCGAAAGATCTTTTTCGATCTGCGCCCAGATCACGTCAGCACTCGAGGTCGCAGGTTTGTCTTCGGGAGTCGAGGCCTTTAACATGAGCGGGACGTTTCCCCATAACGAAACAAGATTGTAATAGAATAATGCCCGGAGAAATTTTGCTTCCCCCAGAACCCGTTGCTTTAGCGTTTCGTCCATTTCAATTCCAGGAACATTGTCCAACACCTGATTTGCCCTAAACACTCCCACATACAAATCTTTCCAGATGTCATAGGATCCCCAGAAATTATAATCGGTGATGATAAACTGATCCATGTTGTTGACAATCTCCGTAGCAGGGCTTGTGCTTCTGCCTTCGTCAGACCGCACAATGTAATAGAATGGCATCCAACGCGAGATCGCCCCACGATGCAACGTACTGTATACTGCATTTACACCAGCCACCGCATCGTCACCATTCTTCCAGAAGGCTTCAACAGTAGCCTCGTTTGGATTTTCAATATCAAGATCCCGCTCACAGCCTGTTATCACAAAGCTGGCAAGAATTGAAAGAATCAATATTTTTTTCATAGTTGAAAGCTTGTTTAGAATTCACAATTGACACCGATCGAGATCACGCGGCTGGCAGGCCAGTTACCATTATCCAGCCCACGCTCGTACAATCCTGATCCAACCACATCCGGATCAAGACCTGTGTATTTTGTGATCGTGAAGAGATTTTGCGCACTCACAAAAAATCGCGCATTGAGCAAGCTTGCCTTTGAAACGAGATTTGTTGGCAAGCGGTATCCCAACTCGATGTTGCGTAACCGGAAATACGAACCGTTTTCAAGCCAGCGTTCACTATCACCCCGGTTGTTCTCGACAATTCCCTGTTCGGTATCGCGTCCGAGTCGCGGATCACTGGTACCCGTGTTACTCTCGGTCCAAGGACTGATGTCGCTGCGGAAGTTCGTGTGCTGGTAACTGTCAAGCGAACGTCTCACATCGTTGTAGATCTTATATCCAAACACCCCTACAAACTGCACGTTCAGATTGAATTGCAGGTAGGAGGCATTGAACTGCATCCCCGTTTGCAATTTCGGCCAGGGTGATCCTACAAAGTCACGATCTTCGGCATTAATGAGGCCATCGTTATTCTTATCAATGTATCGCACATCACCTGCCTTCGCGAATGGTTGGATTACCGTTCCATCAGAACTTCTGTGTGCATCGACCTCAGCCTGTGACTGGAATAGCCCGTTTGTTCTAAGCAAATACCATTCACCCAGTGAACGTCCCACTTTTGTTCGCGTGTTGCCGATCTGAATGTAGTCGATGCCTTCACCACGATTACCAACATCTTCCACCGTGTTCTTGATGGTAGTAGCATTCGCAGAGATATCCCACTTCAGATTGCGTGAGCTGTTGCGATACGTAGCAGCAAACTCAAATCCAGTGTTTCTAACGGAACCAGCGTTGACGAATGGATTCCCGCCAAGGTTACCGAGATAGCCCGCTACAGGCAACTGCAGGAGCGCATCTTTCGAAAGGGAATTGTATGCCTCGATCGACAACGAAATTCTGTTTTCGAGAAATCCGGCATCAAGTCCGATGTTCTTGACAATGCGTTCCTCCCACTTTAGATCCGGATTCGCCAGCTGCGCCTGGGTGATACCTACATAGGGGAACTGATTATTTCCGAAAACCGCCCGTGGTGCATTGTTAATATAGGCGGTGTAATCCCAGGATCCCAGCGGCACGATTCCCAACTCTCCGTACGATGCGTGGATCTTCAAATCGTTCAGGACATCAAGATTATAAAAACTTTCTTCGCTGATTCTCCAGGCGATGGCTTCAGAATGAAACACACCGGTTCTGAAATTTTCACCAAAGCGAGAGTCCTGATCTACCCTTCCCGTAACCGTCAATAGATATTTGTCTCGATACGAGTAGTTCAGGCGACCAAGGTATCCGAAGATCCGGTAATCTACCGGCACGCCACCTCCTGATGTAGCGACACCGTTGGCGGAACTGATGGTAGACATGTATTGTCCGTTGTATACCTGCAGGTCGGTACGTCCCGCAGCGGTCGTCTCACGTGTTGTGTGCTGCTGACTGATACCCACCACGCCATTCACACGATGCGATCCAAAGTCTTTGTTGAAATTGAGTGTATGCTCAAACAACGTACTAAGGAAACGAGAACGATCCTCGTCTATCGAACTTGGCTTGGGTGCTCCATTAAATTGCCAGATACCGACCTTACGAAGCGTCTTGTTAAAATCAAAACTTACTTCAGCACCAACGTTGAATCGATAATTGAGCCAGTCTGCAATCTTGACATCCAGGTATGTGTTACCAACAAGTTTGGCATAGTTGCTTGTCCCCAATGAAAGATTGTTCACAGCAACCGGGTTGTAAGCATATGTCACTGCATCAACAGTTCCTATGCCCCACCCTTCAGGATTCGTTGCTGAAATGTATGACGAGTTCTGCACCGGAATGACAGGCAACATGATCGCCATATCATAGAAGGGATTTCCTTCGCGTGGCGTTTTAATGTTCGTGTTTGTCAACACCATATTTTCACCGAATGTCACGCGTCCGCGTGTAGTGCTTGTATTAACGCGAAGGCTTCCGCGTCTGAAGGAGTGACCGATCAACACACCTTCGTTCCGGAAATAACTTCCTGAAATCAAATACGAGCTTGAGGTACTACCGCCAGACAGTGTCAGGTTGTAATCTTCAAGTGATCCCGTGCGAATCATTTCTTCCTGCCAATCTGTGTTTACGGCAGGATTGAAGTTTGTTGATACACTTGGTAGTGGCGTTAAAGCAGAGTTTTGATATTGCGTTGTTTGCGTGGCTGCGAATTCGCGGTTGTCCATAAGGTCCCAACGCTTAGGAATATTTTGAAAACCATATTTTGCAGAGAGGCCAACTTTCGGTGTTCCCTCCTTTCCACGCTTGGTGGTAATGATGATGACACCATTCGCAGCGCGCGAGCCATAGATCGCAGCTGCCGATGCATCCTTCAGGATCTGGATCGATTCAATATCATTATTATTGATGGTAGTATTGGCATCCGCGATCATACCATCGATCACATATAGTGGATCGGTGTTGGTAAAACTGGCAGCGCCTCGTATCTCAATGCGCGACATCTGGCCGGGTGCGCCACTCGTTCGCACTGTTACTCCTGGTGAAAGGCCTTGCAAACTTTCCGCGACCGAATTAGCACTCACGGCATTAGCTGTGGTTGGATTTACAACGGAGACGGCACCGGTCAGATCTTTCTTTTCGATGGTCTGATAACCGATGACAACTACTTCATTCAATGACGTTACATCTTCTTTCAATGTGATGGTGATTGAAGTACGGCCACCAATTGTTTCTTCAACCGTAGTATAGCCAATGAACGAAAAGACGAGAACCCCATTAGACATGTTCTCTTCCGGGATGCCGAGGCTAAAGTCGCCATTTTCATCGGTGGTTGTTCCAGTTGAAGTGCCCTTCAGCACTACATTCACCCCTGGAATTCCTGCATTGCCACTATCGGTCACCTTCCCGGTGATTGTGGCGAGATCGATTACTTCAGGTTCGCGGCTCTCGTTTCTTTCGATGGCGATGACTGAAATAGTCTTATTAATTCGCTTAAACTGAAGACTTCCTTGAAGTGACAGGTCTTTAAGAATTTCTTTCAGCGATGTGTTTTGCGAATAACGAAGGGTGAATCGCGTGTCGTTTGACCTGATGTTGTCTGTGTACGCAAATTTGAAATCGGTTTTTGATTCGATTTCGCGAAAAACAGTGATCAGTCGCGCGTTTTGAAGGGTGATGGAAACCTTCACCTCATCGAGCGTCTGACCACTCGTATTTCCAAGTACGAAATTCATACACAGCGCCTGGATTATCATTAGCCGCAATGTGAACCTGGAAATAATCATAAGTAGTCTGGGTAAAACTATTTTCATAATTTTGTAATGGTTTGGGTGTAGCAATATGTCTCGAACTATAGTCCGGGTCCATTCGCCAAAATGTTC
>DASWTM010000229.1:0-14966 GCA_036402115.1 Chryseosolibacter sp. | reverse complement strand
TAAGATTTACCCTCCCAGCAAACAAGTTTTAAAAAACATCTACCTGTCATTCTTCTACGGAGCGAAGATTGGGGTTCTCGGTCTTAACGGATCTGGAAAATCATCCCTCCTGCGGATTATTGCCGGTGTCGATAAAGAGTTTCAGGGCGAGGTGGTGTCTGACCTGAGCTTCAGTGTAGGCTTGCTTGAACAGGAACCGAAACTTGACAAGACCAAGACGGTGAAAGAAATCGTGGAAGAAGGCGTACAGGAGATATCCTCCCTGCTGAAGGAATTCGAAGCCATCAACGAAAAATTTGCTGATCCGGAAGTATTGGAAAACCCCGATGCGATGGACAAGCTTATTCAAAAGCAAGGTCAGATTCAGGAGAAACTTGACGCTGTCAATGCGTGGGAACTAGACCATAAACTGGAACGCGCCATGGATGCGCTACGCTGTCCTCCGCCTGATGCAAAGGTTGAGAATCTTTCCGGTGGTGAGAAAAGACGTGTTGCCTTGTGCCGTCTGCTTCTCCAGGAGCCAGATGTACTCCTACTTGATGAACCAACCAACCACCTGGACGCAGAATCAGTCCATTGGCTTGAACAACACTTGAAGCAATACAAAGGAACGGTTATCGCAGTTACCCACGACCGTTACTTCCTCGATAACGTTGCAGGCTGGATCCTTGAATTGGATCGTGGAGAAGGAATTCCATGGAAAGGAAATTACTCTTCATGGCTGGAGCAAAAGCAGAAGCGTCTACAGCAAGAGGAGAAGACTGAATCAAAACGTCAGAAAGCACTCGAGCGTGAGTTGGAGTGGGTTCGGATGAATCCAAAAGGGCGTCACGCGAAAGGAAAAGCGCGTTTGAATGCGTACGATAAACTGATGAGCCAGGAGACGCGAGACAAAGAAGAAAAGCTCGAATTGTTCATTCCTCCAGGGCCACGTCTTGGGAATAAAGTTATTGAAGCTTCAGGCGTGGCGAAAGCGTATGGCGACAAACTGCTCTATGAAAATCTAAACTTCACATTACCTCCCGCGGGCATTGTTGGTATCATCGGTCCAAACGGTGCTGGAAAGACTACGTTGTTCAAGATGATCACTGGTAAGGAGAAGCCAGACGCAGGGAAATTCGAAGTTGGTGAAACGGTGAAGATCGCCTATGTCGACCAGGAACACGATGACCTGAAACCAGAAGAAACAGTCTTCCAGGCCATCACGGGTGGCAACGATCTGATGATGATCGGTGGTAAAGAAATCAATTCACGTGCGTATGTGGGCAAATTCAATTTCAACGGCACAGATCAACAAAAGAAAGTGAAAGAGCTGTCGGGTGGTATGCGCAACCGCGTTCACCTTGCGATTGCCTTGAAGCAAGGTGGAAACCTCCTGCTGTTGGATGAACCTACCAACGATCTTGACGTGAACACACTCCGTGCTCTAGAGGAAGCGTTGGAAAACTTCGGTGGCTGTGCCGTGATTATTTCCCACGATCGCTGGTTCCTCGACAGGGTTTGTACACACATCCTCGCTTTCGAAGGCGACTCTCAGGTGTTCTGGTATGAAGGAACATTCAGCGATTACGAAGAGAATAAGAAGAAGCGTTTGGGTGATGATCAGCCGCACAGGATTAGGTATAAAAAACTTGTGAAGTAATTTCTTCTTTTGTAAGTATCTATAAAATATTTGTGCTCATGTGTTCAGGTGCTCATGTGCTCATGTTCAGTGATGGGTTAGACATTCAAGTTTACACCGCCCTGGCATGAGCACCTGAACACAGGCGCACATGAGCACAATGATTTAAGACTGCAGTCAGAATATGAAACCACTTATCACCATCGGCCTCCTCATCCTCTCCAACGCCTTTATGACACTCGCGTGGTATGGGCATCTCAAGTTTAAGGATATGAAGTGGAGTGAGAACCTTCCGCTGATCACGATCATATTGATCAGTTGGGGAATCGCGTTGTTCGAATATATTTTACAAGTTCCTGCCAATCGTATCGGGTCAAAGGAATACGGTGGCCCATTTTCACTCATCCAATTGAAGGTGATTCAGGAAGTGATCACGCTGGTTGTCTTCGTGGGATTTTCGTTATTGTTTTTTAAGAACGAAACGTTCCGCCTAAATCACCTGATTGGGTTTGTGTTTTTAGTGCTGGCGGTATATTTTATTTTCAAGAAGTAAATAAGTTGAAAATTCCAATGATCATCCCGATAGCTATCGGGACCAAATCTCAAACAGAGTAGCGGTTGAGTAGAAATATTGATCAACTAAGCCGCATGGCAAACGTTGCAATTAAACAACTGCGCGACAAGGCAACATGAGTACATGAGCACTTGACAACATGAGCACAATTACACTTCCTTCGTCTTCCACCGCTCGTGCATCCACACCCACTGGTCGGGATATTTTCGAATGGTTTCTTCGATGAAGTTTGTCAGGATTTGCGTATTGAAGACAACATCTTTTTCTTCGTCACCAGTGATGGTCATCGGAATTTCCGGAAGGAGATACATGTGCTGAAGACCGTCTTCGCCCAGGTGAATGTAAGTAGGAATTACGGCAGCACCCGTTTTTAATGCAAGGATCGTGGCACCCGCAGGGGTTGCGGCCTTCATGCCGAAGAAGTCGACAAAAACACTTTTCACTTTTGTATCCTGATCGATCAGCAACGCTACTGAGCCGCCTGACTTCAGAACTTTAATCAGCTTGAATGTTTCTTTTCCCCTGGCAATTGCGATAGCACCGTGCGCATTTCGGTATTCCCAAAGGAGATCGTTGAGACGTTTATTTTTTAGCGGTGTACCGATGATATTCGGATCAAGACCACGCATGGCCATGTTTGTGATCTGCATGTCGAATGCTCCGAGATGACAGGTCAGGAAGATCACCCCTTTACCTTTCTTGTGTGCGACTTCATAATTCTCAAGGCCATCGGTGATTAGAAATTTTTCGAGGTCCTTGAGCGATTTTACGGAACGGCTGCTTCGCAGGATATCGCCTGCGTTTTTCCCAAGCATCTTGAAGGTACTCTTTGCAAGCGCTTTTACTTCCTCCGGACTTTTAGTTGGAAAAGCCATGGAGAGGTGTCGGATAGTGAGTTGGCGTGTTTTTGTAGCAACATAATAGGCCAGTTTGCCGAGCCCGCCACAGACCTTAAGCCATGATTTTCTAGACATCATCATCGAAATGGCGATGAGGAGCCTCACAAACCAGTAAACAATACCGTATTGAATATAGCGCCTGATGCGCTTAGCATTTGCCATGGCTGCGAAGATATAATAAATTGACTTTCTTATCTTCAGGAAATGAAAACCGTTTACCTTATTCGACACGCAAAATCGAGCTGGGAGGATGACTCGCTATCGGATTTTGACCGGCCGTTAAACGAGCGCGGTAAAATAGACGCTCCCCGAATGGGCAGAAGGTTAAAAGAGAAGAGCTTCGTTGCCGATCTGTTACTCTCAAGTCCGGCTAAACGCGCGCATTCGACAGCCAAAAGAATCGCAGATGCGGTTGGCTATCCGAAAGAAAAAATCAAAACGGATCAGGCGCTCTATCACGCTGACGAAGAAGAGATCCTTAACGTTATCCGATCTCTCAACGACAAGAATGACTGCATAGCCCTCTTTGGCCATAACCCCGGCCTAACGGATTTTGTAAATTCCATGAACCATGACCGCAAGCGATACATCGACAACATCCCAACATGTGGCATTGCCGGATTTCAGTTCTCGGTAAACTCGTGGAAACAAATTGATTTCAGCAAAGGGGATTTGATCTTTTATGATTTTCCGAAAAGCAGAAATGATTAAAGCTTGAAGGGAATGGCATCCCAAGCCCGTTTCTTCAGCTTACCGAATTCTTTGAAGCGATAACCCATCAGTATCTTGAACGTGGCGTTATTATTTGAAAAACGTACGTCTTCAAACTTCACATTACTGCCTTGCGTAAGAAATGCAATTCCTCCGAAAATGCGATCGCCATTGTAGCCAATGCCTATCCTTGCCGCCACGAAGGAGTTGATTGCAATGTCATTGTGTTCGGTGTTATTGTCGTGTTGGTAGTAAATCCAGTGATGCGCGGGACCGATTCCCAGTGTTCCATTCAGGAAGAAATTCCGGTAAATTAAGTTGTACGAATAGCCAGGTGCCACGCTAAATGTAGCGTAACGTAATTTTTCAAAGGCCACATTATCGCTAAACACAACTTCATGCGAAGGATCAATAATGGAAGAGTCGGCTTCAATTGCAAAACGACTAAGATTTACCAGAGCAAGAAATGACCCTTTACTAAAGATCTGTCGCTCGGAGAAATTGTACATTGATCGAAGCGAAAATCTCCGGTAATTGAAAATATAGCTTCCGGTTAGTCCGATGTTTCGCGAAATGATATCGCCTCGTTGCGGATAGGGCAAATTTCTGCCGGGTTCAAAACCTCTGTCGATGATATAAAATCCGCGGTATCGCTGATAATAGGCATCAAGTCCAAACTTTTTTCCGAGGAGGTTTAGCTGGAGGTCGCGTGACTTTGATTTCCCAAAGAGTTCTGTTTTTTTCTCAGCAACCGGAATCGCGAAGGCAAGTTCCGCGCCTACTTCAAAAAGATAGAACCCTAGGCCAAAGCTATATGTATTATTCGGGCGATAGGTGAGCAGTCGCGATCGGTCTGTTTTTTCCAGCTCGAAGCTTAACGTGCGCTGCTTCAAGACTGGATAAATAAAAAAATCGTTTGGAAAAAGCTGGATATGGCCGTTGCGAATCGAATCCTTTTCGGGTTCAGGTGATGTAAGTTGAACTTCCTGTGCAACCGCAACACCCGATGCAAACAAAAGGACAATCACGCACGCCAAACGCATCAGAGAATGTATTGACTTAGATCTTTGTTTTTCACAAGTCCACTCAACTTCTCACGCACCAGGTTTGCGTTTATAGGAACAACAGAGTTTGCAGGAATTTTATCCGGAACATCGAACAGCAACTCGTTCAGAAGTTTGCTCATCACGGTATGCAAACGTCTTGCTCCAATATTCTCCACTTCGGAGTTGATGGTGAACGCAGTGTTTGCAATTTCCTCCATCGCGTCATCTTCAAAGGTGATTTTTACTCCTTCTGCTTCGAACAGTGCCTGATATTGTTTCGTGAGCGCGTTCTTAGGTTCTTTCAGGATTCGAATAAAATCTTCTTTTGTAAGATTATTAAGTTCGACACGAATCGGAAAACGACCCTGCAATTCAGGAATCAGATCCGATGGCTTGGAAATGTGAAACGCACCGGCAGCCACGAACAGGATATGATCTGTTTTGATGACGCCATGTTTCGTATTGACCGTACTTCCTTCAACGATTGGCAGGAGGTCGCGCTGTACACCTTCACGACTCACATCGGGACCGCCTCCACCTTTTTTGGAGCCCGAGGCAATTTTATCGATCTCGTCAATGAAGATTATCCCCGCATCTTCCGCTCTGCGAATTGCTTCTTCTTTCACTTCATCCATGTCGATGAGTTTCGCAGCTTCTTCCTCCAACAAAAGTTTGCGTGCTTCCGCTACCGTCACTTTTCGCTTCTTGCTCTTCTTCGGAAGCATTCCATTGAGCATTTCCTGCAGGTTCATCATTGAAACTTCGTCCATCATTCCTGCGCCTACCATACCTACATTCGGGCCGGACGTTCCCTTAATGTGAATATCGATCTTACGTTCTTCAAGTTCACCATTTCGGATTTTTTCACGGAACAATGTTCTCGTTTTCTCATTGAGCTCTTCGTCTGACGTAGGTGTATCCGATCCAAACCCAGCTGGTTTTGATGAATGTGTTTTCACTGGTGGAATCAATGCATCGAGAATGATATCTTCAACAACACCAGCAGCTTTCTCCTTCACCTCCTCTTTCTTCCTCGCCTTCACCATATTGACGGATTGTTCAACCAGATCACGAACCATACTTTCAACATCGCGGCCTACGTAACCGACTTCGGTGAATTTCGAGGCCTCAACTTTCACAAATGGTGCATCAGCGATTTTTGCCAGACGTCTGGCGATCTCTGTTTTACCAACACCGGTCGCACCGATCATGAGGATGTTGTTTGGGATGATATCTCCTTTGATCTCTGTCTTGACATTCATCCTGCGCCAGCGGTTACGAAGTGCAATAGCAACATTGCGTTTTGCATCGTCCTGGCCAATTATATATTTATCTAGTTCCTGAACAATTTGTCTAGGAGTAAGATATTGAGAATCCATCATAAATACTGTCGTTAAGAAAATAGACTATGCGTTAGTCTGAAAGTTTTACAAATGATTGAGTGATACATTTCCGTGCCGTCATTTCGCAGCACGCTAGTTGTTTACATAATTCTGGAACTTCGGCTCGGTTAACGAAAAGATCAGCGGCTGCTTAACCTTTTCTTTCAAAAGTGCGATCTTCAATACATCATCAACCGTGTCGACAAAATGGAAGACGAGTCCTTTGATGTATTGCTTTTCGATCTCATCGATGTCTCTGCGATTCTTTGCACTCAGAATAATCTCCTTAATACCACTGCGTTTGGCGGCCAGAATTTTTTCTTTGATGCCACCGACCGGAAGCACTTTACCACGTAAGGTGATCTCACCAGTCATGGCAAGTTTCGCCTTCACCTTGCGTTGTGTAAAGATCGAAGCGAGCGAAGTAAGCATTGTGATACCTGCCGAAGGACCATCTTTTGGAACAGCACCGGCTGGCACGTGGATATGAAGATCGTATTGCTGAAAAATACGATGGTCGATTCCTAACGCATCAGCGTTGAACTTGAGGTACGAAAGCGCAGCCATGGCCGACTCTTTCATCACTTCACCCAGCTGACCCGATATTGTGAGTGCTCCTTTCCCCTTGCTGAGGCTCGACTCAACAAACAGTATCTCGCCCCCCACTTGTGTCCAGGCTAGGCCCGTTACTACACCGGCAATCTCGTTATCCTGGTACAATTCTTCATCGTGAATTTCAAGTCCGAGAATTTTGCGAACCGATTCTTCTGTGATCGTCTTGTCGTATTCTTCTTCCATCGCCACTGATTTCGCTATGTTACGAACAAGGGTTCCAATCTTGCGTTCGAGATTTCTCACACCGGACTCGCGTGTGTAGCTGTTAATGATTTTAGCAACCGCCTGACGCGTCACCTTTACCTGCGATGATTTCAATCCATGTTCCTTAAGCTGTTTTGGAACCAAGTGCTTCATCGCAATCTCGATCTTCTCTTCCTGTGTGTATCCGGTTATTTCAATGATCTCCATGCGATCGCGCAATGCGGGATGAATGGTATCAAGGGAATTCGCAGTAGCGATAAATAGGACTTTTGAAAGATCGTAATCTACCTCCAGGTAGTTGTCTCCAAAAGCATTGTTCTGCTCTGGATCCAACACTTCGAGTAACGCTGACGAGGGATCTCCGCGAAAATCAGATTTGACTTTATCGATCTCATCCAAAATAAAAACAGGGTTCGATGATTGCGATTTCTTGATGTTCTGCAAAATCTTTCCCGGCATTGCACCTACATAAGTTTTGCGGTGACCGCGGATTTCAGCTTCATCGTGCACGCCCCCCAAAGACATGCGAATGTATTTTCGTTGCAATGCTTTCGCGATTGAACGCCCGAGCGATGTCTTACCTACTCCCGGAGGCCCATACAAGCAAAGGATCGGTCCTTTCATATCCTGCTTGAGTTTCAACACAGCGAGGTACTCGAGGATCCGTGATTTTACTTTCTCTAGTCCGAAGTGATCGTGATCAAGAATCTTTTTCGCCTTGTTGAGATCAAAGTCATCAATGGTATACTCGTTCCAGGGAAGATCCAGCATGAACTCGACATAATTCATTGCAACCGGATATTCAGCCGCCATCGGATTGATGCGCAACAGCTTATCAAGTTCCTTGCTGAAATGATCTTTCACTTGCTGGGGCCACTTCTTCGTCTCTGCACGCTTTCGAAGCTTTTCAACTTCTTTGTCGGGACCATCGTAGCCCAACTCATCCTGCAGTACCTTTATCTGTTGACGAAGGAAATAATCGCGTTGCTGCTGATCGATGTCGGTATGTACTTTCTTTTGGATCTCGTGTTTGATCTCCAACATCTGAATATCCCGAAGCATGTACTGCAAAAGCAAAGTGCCGCGGTCGTTCAGATTTTCAGTTTCAAGAATTTTTTGCTTGTCGGACACATCCACGCTCAGGTTTGACGCCAGGAAGTGAATGAGAAACGACATGCTTGAAATATTCTCCAAGGCCAGTTGCGCCTCCTGTGGAATTTCCGGGTTCAACTTCAGGATTTTCAGTGCAGCGTCTTTCAACGACTGCACCAACGCTTTTGCTTCTTTACTATTGACATTCAGAGAAGGCTCTGTCAGCAAATCGATGCGCGCAGTCAGGTATGGATCTTCCTGCACAAACTCGCGAATGGAAAATCGATTCTTGCCCTGGATGATAATTGTTGTGTTACCGTCAGGAAGCACGAGCATCTTGATAATGCGCGCCACCGTTCCGGTGCGATACAAGTCTTCGAGAGCAGGTTCTTCTGCCTGAGAATTCTTTTGTGCTACCACACCGATGATGCGATTTCCCTGATAAGCTTTTTTGACAAGCTTAATTGACTTTTGTCTTCCAACGGTAATTGGAATGACAACGCCTGGGAAAAGGACCGTATTTTTAATCGGAAGGATCGAAAGTTCTGACGGAAGATCTTCAGGTTTCAGGTCGCTCTCCTGCTCCGGATTTATCATCTGGATCAGATCATCATTATCTTCCTGAACGAGTTGTATAGGTAATGTATTGAACATGAAATGCAAAGATGCCACTTTGGCACAATTAAAGGGTTACCAGTAATACAAAAAATAGAACTTCTTTATTGGACAATAGTAGTGCCAGCGGGGTCCAGGTGCGGCCAGGCACGTTTGTAAAAGAAGCGAAAATGTGGCAACTTTAATGGGTAAGGTTACTTTTTTAATGTCCCACGGTTAGTGAAAACCTATTTTTCAATCTTTGCAGTGGCCTTTTTCCTAATCAGCAGTTCATCGCTGTTGGCGCAAAAAGCCAAAAAAAAGTTTCAAAAAGCCGACATTATAGAGCTTAATGACACACTGACAAGCTATAGCCAGTCTGACATCTTTAACTTCCCAAATCTTTCTGCGAAAACCATCTACCGCAACGATGACAAGATCAAGCGCATTAAGCAACTCGAAGCCAGCGGTGCTACGGAGCAACTTTACAAAGAACTTCGCGCGTATGTAAAGAATTTTTCGGTCGGTAATTTCGCTTCGGACACCGATATGCTTTGGAAACTCGCGAAGCTATCGGAGACGTATGGTAAAGCTGGCGAAGCTGTTTTATTGTACAAGCTAGTACTCAAGCATCACCGACAAAACCTCAACACGCGAAAAGTGCAGGCGGAATTCGATACGCTCACCAAAAATCAAAAAGACTATTATGTTCCGCTGCAGGAATATTACGAGTTGGTTGAATATCGTAAAGAAATTGACACACTTCGTCCTCCGCATGGCGTTTTGCTGAAGATGGACAACTGGGTGAATTCGGAGAAAGCAGACTACGGCCCAACCATTGGCAATCTTGACTACGTGCTACTCTTTACATCAAAGCGAAACTCACACTTCGCAAATTCAGAAAAGAAGTATGATGAAGATCTTTTCTTTACCAAACGTGAAGGAGATCAGTGGGGCGAAGCACAACAGTTCAAGACAATCAATACTCAATACAACGAAGGGTCTGCCTGCCTTTCAAAGGACGGGAAGAAACTCTACTTCGCGCGATGCAATTCACCGGACTCTCATGGAAACTGTGACCTGTTCGAAGCAGAGCTAAAGCCAGACAGCACGTGGGGTAATGTGAAAAATCTAGGACTGAACATTAACACACCTGCATGGGATTCACATCCATCCTTGTCACACAGCGGAGATACATTGTTCTTTGCGTCCGACCGGCTTGGCGGTTTCGGAATGTCAGATATCTATTATGCAGTAAAGAACAGCAAGGGCGAATGGCAGAAAGCACAAAATCTCGGAGCAATCATCAACACGCACGGAAGTGAAGTAAGCCCGTTCTTCCATCACCGGTTCAACGTGCTGTATTTTAGCTCGAATGGTCAGCCCTTGAACTTTGGTGATTTTGATATTTACAAATCCTATAAGACAAACAATATCTGGAGTGAACCAAAAAATATTGGTCCACTAGTAAATGGCAAAGCCAGTGAATATTATTTCACCATCGATTCAAAATCGAGCCGCCTATATTATGCACGTTCGGAAGAAGAAGATCGCGCAAACCTTGATCTTCACTCCTTCCCGGTGCCGATGGAAGCACAGCCGGAAGCCGTGGCTAATCTAAAGGGATCGCTCACTGATTCACAAACAAAGAAACCGCTTAAAGGAATTGTTTCCATTATCGATCTTGATCATGGCGTGGAGGTCGCTCCAAAATATTTGCGTCCTGACGGAACGTTCGACTTCCAACTGATCAACAAGCGGAATTATCTGCTGATCATTCAAGGTGAAGATTTTTTCAGGATCGAAGAAATTTTTTTCATGGATGGCGATCATGAAATTCACAAAGAAACTGAACCCATTGAAAGCAAGATTGCCTTCGAGACACTCGAATTCGAAAATGGAAAAGCCGATATTCTTCCTGCCATGCATCATGATCTTGACCGTCTTGCGAATTTCCTAATCGATCACCCTCGGCTGAAAGTGAACATTTCCGGTCATACCGATTCACAAGGGAAAGAAGATTCAAATCTCCGCTTGTCGCAAGCGCGTGCTGACGCAATCAAGGCCTACCTTATCTACCAATTCAAGATTGATGCCTCCCGCATTGAAGCGCATGGCTATGGCAGTTCCAAGCCGATCGTGAAAGAGGAGCATGATGATCACAGAAAGCTCAATAGAAGAGTTGAGTTTGAGATATCGAGGATTATCAATCACTGAGATTTTTTTCACCCGAAAGTCGCGAAGGCCCAATGGAACGCGGAGAGATTTTGGAAGTCACTAACACAGCGTGTTTAGCGGTTGGATGAGGATCATTTGTATTGGCTTTAGCCACTGAGTGCAGTAACCCCCGGCTTAAGCCGGGGGTTACTTCCAACGTGCACGGCTTCGATCAACTTGTACGAGCCGGCTTAAGCCGGAGGGCTGGCCACGGTACGAACTTTGGTGTGATCCAAACCAAAAAAAATTTAAATTACTATACCAGAGATGCATAACCGCGAGAAGTGCTCGCGGAATACTAAACAGTTATGCATTATGAGTTTCGTAAAAATTCTCGTTCACGCGGTATGGTCAACTAAATATCGCGTGCCAATTCTTCTAAAGGAAAAACGCGAGATCCTCTTTCAACACATTCGCGAAAACGCAAAATCGAAAGGAATTCACCTTCTAACGATCGGAGGATTTTCTGAACACGTTCATTGTTTACTCAGTTTAGGTAACGACCAACCGATCTCACGAACGCTTCAGCTACTCAAAGGTGAGTCATCGAATTGGGTGAATAAGAAAGGCATTTTTCCCACAAAGATCATCTGGGCGGAAGACTATTTTGCAGCATCTGTTGGTATAGGAGCGGTGAACTCGGTCAAGAACTACATTGCAAACCAAGAAGCGCATCACTCAAAACTTTCGTTCAATGAGGAGTTTGAGAATTTTAAAAAAGCTCATGGGTTTGAGTAGTACTAAAACTTGGGTTGGCTTTCCACTGAGTAAAGTAACACGACTTCCATCGACCTGAAGGGAACCGGCTTAAGCCGGAATGTCAGTGCCTGAAAATACTGGCCGAGTGGCACTGCTTCACACGCGGATGCTGAGACGCGCAACCGATCCGTTCAGTAACTAAATCTTCGTATATTCAGAAAAAGATTTATGAAAGCCCTCATCACATTCGCCCTCGCGTGTTGTTTTAGCTCGGTTCTTGCACAAGAAATTCAGCTGCCATCAGACACCGCAAAAACTATTAATCAACCTGCTTTTCGGCAACAGTGCGTTCAATTTGACCGTGAACTCTTCATTGTAGACGGGAAGGAAATTAATCAGGATCAGTTGAACGCTATCAAGCCAAGCGACATCGAGTCAATAACCGTGTTGAAGGACTCGGCTGCTATAGCCCCGTATGGCGATCGCGGTAAGCGAGGTGTGGTGATCATCGAAATCGCAAAGATCAATAAAACTGGAATTCATAAAAAAAGGTCGACCACAAACTGATCGACCTTTTTTTGTCTCTCGCTAAGCTCTCTTAGTTGAAGATCTTGATAATATCGTTGGCGAAGATGAAGACCATCAGCGCAAGCAGGAACACCATGCCTACTTTCTGTGCATTCTCGAGGAATTTGTCTGAAGGCTTTCTTCTGGAAATGATCTCGTAGCTGAGGAACATTACGTGTCCCCCATCGAGGGCTGGGATTGGAAGCAGGTTCATGAAAGCAAGCACCAAAGAGAGAACTCCTGTTAGCTGCCAGAAGCGTTCCCAGTCCCAGTTCGAACCGAACGCCTGCATGATACCAATCGGACCTGAGAGTGATTCCTTCGGTGAAAGGACTCCTGAAATAACTTTACCAAAAGCAGTGATTTGTGTTTTAAGCGTTGTGAACGCGCGCTCGGTTCCAAGTGGAATTGATTCAATAAATCCGTATTTGATATCCACCTTCGCGTTGTCGAGGTAATGCTCATCGATCATCGGTGCATAGCCGATCTGATTCTTTGCATTCCGGAAATCTTCCTTAAACGATAGCACCTGACCATCGCGCATGATCTTGAACGTTATGGTATCGCCCTGGAAAGCTTTTGTTGCATCATAAACCTGATCAAAATATTTCACTTGCTGTCCGTTGAACTCGATAAACAGATCGCCTTTCTGTAGACTTACGCGATCGGCAAGTGTGTTTTCAGCAACTTTTCCAACGACTGGGGGGAAACGGAAGAGCACGAAATTTTGCGCGTTCTCCTTCTTATTAAATTTCTGGATGAAGTTTGCAGGGATGTTGATGTCGATCAATTTACCATCGCGCTCGACCGTGTAGTAAGCATTTGTTCCGAGGAGTGTCTCTGGCTTAATGATATCCTCAAGATATTTAAAATCTTTACCGTTGATCTTCACGATCTTATCTCCGGTCTTAAGGCCAATCTCCTGGCCCACTGGGCCTACGTGAAATCCACCCGCTTCGTTAACTGCATCTTTTAAGATGTATGTATCACCAAATGCGAACGTGATGCCGATGAAAATTAAAACCCCAACCACCACATTAACGAAGATACCTCCCAACATAACGATCAATCGCTGCCAGGCTGGTTTAGATCGGAATTCCCAGGGTTGAGGTTCGGCCTTCATCGTCTCAGTGTCGAGGGACTCATCGATCATTCCGGAAATCTTTACATAACCACCCAGCGGAATTGCACTGAGGGCATATTCGGTTTCCCCTTTTTTAAACGACCATATCTTCGGTGGGAAGCCGATCGAGAATTGCTCTACGCGCATCCCAAAGTATTTCGCGGCAATGAGGTGCCCGAGCTCATGCACAGCAACCAAAAAAGAGAGACTCAGCAGCAACTGAGCGAGCATAATCATCCAATCCATCGTATTCGTAATTTACTATTTCACTAATTCCAAGGCTTTCAAACGCGTTATTTTGTCAGTGGAGACATAGTCCTCGTAAGAAGGGTTTTTAATATAATCCATTTTCGACAGGCATTGTTCCACGATATCAGACATTTCCAAAAATCCCACCCTATCCTTCAAAAACTCTGCCACGGCCACCTCGTTTGCCGCGTTTAGCACACAAGGCATGTTTCCGCCTTTGTTTAGGGCTTCGTATGCCAGTGCAAGATTACGAAAAGTTTCCGTATCCGGTTTTTCAAATGTCAATGTGGGATAATTGGCAAAATCGAACCTGGGGAAGCCAGAGGGGAACCGCTCGGGGTAGGTCAGGGCGAACTGGATAGGTAAACGCATGTCGGGCAATCCAAGTTGCGCCTTTATAGAACCATCTTCAAACTGCACCAGTGAATGAATGATCGACTGTGGGTGTACGACAACCTCGACCTGTTCAGTCTTCACACCGAATAACCACTTCGCCTCGATCACTTCAAGCCCTTTATTCATCAGCGTAGCCGAATCAATCGTGATCTTGGCTCCCATCGACCAGTTTGGATGTTTGAGCGCTTGTTCCTTTTTCACAGCACCAATTTCGCTTTTCTTTTTTCCACGGAAAGGGCCACCAGACGCGGTAAGAATGATCTTTTCAATCTTATTGCGAAACTCTCCAACGAGGCATTGAAAGATCGCTGAATGCTCCGAATCGATTGGATAAATATTCACACCTTTTTCGCGCGCAAGATTTGTGACGAGTTCGCCCGCCACCACCAGCGTTTCTTTGTTCGCGAGCGCAATCGTCTTGCCCGACTCGATCGCTTTGATCGTTGGCTTCAAGCCGGCATAGCCGACTAACGCAGTCAACACCAGATCGATTGTGTCCATTTGTACAACAGATGCCAACGCATTCTCTCCAGCGTAAACTTTAATGTCTTCTTTGTAAAGCGCCTCTTTTAGTTTCTGGTAGTGTGAATCATTGCTGATGACAACTGCGTTGGGTTTATACTTAATCGCTTGCTCGATAAGCAAATCAACGTTGTTTTGTGCGGTGAGTACTTCAACTTCAAACGCATCGGTATGAGAAGAAATTACATCCAGCGCTTGCGTGCCGATGGAACCCGTTGATCCGAGAATTGCGATACGCTTTTTTGATAAGGACTTCAAGAATGTTGAGGATTGTGTTAAGGTGCTAACGTGTTAAGGTGTTAATGTCTTAGGTAAGAAATCATCCACAAAAATACTAAAACTATTCTTTGATCATTTTGTTCAGGATTTCTTTTGCAGCATCGGTGATGACCGTGCCGGGGCCGAAGATGAAGGATGCTCCATTCTTATACAGGAAATCGTAATCCTGTTGCGGA
>DASWTM010000228.1:0-31908 GCA_036402115.1 Chryseosolibacter sp. | reverse complement strand
GTGCGGATCTATGAAGACAAAGTTCCAATTGATCATCAGACCTTTGAGACTGCTGTCGAATTTAAACTCGATCCGATCACCTGCGCCTTAAACGGTGGGGAAGACTATGAACTGCTCTTTACAATTCGCAAAGAGGACCAGGAAAAAATTAGCAAGCATCCTGATATTCATATGATCGGGTATATGCATGAGCGGAAAAACGAACATGTGATGATTACAAAAGCGGGTAATACTGTGCCGTTGCGCGCGCAGGGCTGGGATCACTTCAAATCCTAAGCATTTTCAGGAACCGCCTGCATGGCTAAAGGAAGGATTACCGTGAAGGTAGTACCGACATGCTCTTTACTTTTGATAATCAATTCGCCCTTATTGACTTCAATAAATTTTTTACAGAGGAGCAGGCCAAGCCCTGTTCCTTTTTCGTTTGAAGTTCCTTTTTTTAACATCGGCTGATCCTGTGAAAGAACTTTCTGCAAATACTCCTCGCTCATGCCAATGCCTTTGTCCACAACGTTTATCTCTACATAGTCGTCTTTCTGGAAACAAGTAATAGTAACCGGATTTCCTTCCCTCGTAAATTTTAATGCATTTGACACAAGGTTACGCAGCGTCACGTAGATCATGTTTTCGTCTCCGTGGATATGAATGCCATCATCGCAATGGATCGATAAAGGGATTCGTTTTTTATCAGCCGTGAGTTGATATAATCCCTTCAGCTTTTCCAGCAGACCGGTCAGCGAAAAATCCGTAGGCGTATAATGGATGTTGCCCATTTGTGACAGCGACCAGAACAAGGTGTTATCAATCAGGTCAAGCGAATTAGTCACTGACGTTTTAATGTTGATCGCATGTCGCTTTAGTTCGTCTGTGCTGAGTTCATGCGCATGAGTAATGAGGTATCCCAAAAAACCCTTTAATGTCGTGAGCGGAGATCGAAGGTCATGCGATAATATTGAAAAAATCAAATCTTTCTTCTGATTAAGAATTTGAAGCTCCTCCTTGGACTGCTCAATCTCAGACGTGCGCAGTCTCAAAAGAATTTCAAGTCGCTGACGGTCGTACTGTGCCTTGCGGATGTAGCTGCGAATGATCGTCATGACAAAAAAGGCCACAACAAAAAGCGATAGCAAAATGAACCACCACGTCTGCCAATACGGTGGGCTAATCACAATTGATGCCTGGGCGGTTTTCTCCGGTCCGTCAAGCGAGATTGTCTTCACCAGAAATTTGTATTCCCCAGGAGGAAGATTCGCATAAGAGACGGAATTTTCTACGTTGACCTCTTTCCAGTCCTGGTCGAAGTTCTGCAGCTTGTACAACAGTGTAAAGCGCTTCGGTTGCTTGAAGTACGGTACAAAAAAATGAAAGTCGACAAAGTTTTGGTTTGAGTTCACTTTCAGCGCCTCTGTGAAAGATGAAAAACGCAGACGCGATGGATCTTTCGCCAGAGGATTGGTGAATGTGGCAGACAAAATTTTCGGAACAAACTCCTCGTTCTTCACCAACACTTTAGACGGGTCAAAGACATTGATACCGTTAATGCCTCCGAAAACCAATTTTCCGCTCTTTGTTTCCGTAAATGCAAGGCGGTTAAATTCTTCTTCTTGCAACCCTTCGTTGATCGAGAATGGGATGAACCGCCCTGACTTACCATCGCGCATAATGATGCCGCTATTGGAACTCAGCCACATGTTACCGTCATTGCCTGGAAGGCAAGAGTAAATCGTGTTGCTTGGAAGTCCATGGACATCCGAGTAGCGTTTAGGAGTAGGGACTGATTCAAGATTAGAAATGTCAATTTCCCATAACCCCGCGTTGAATGATCCGACAAATAACTTTTTACCTATTTTTTTGATTGAGAGCGTTAATAGAAGCGAGCCATCCGTTGCAACTGGGATGCTGTCAAACGGAATATAGCGGAACTCTTTTTTTTCAGGATAAAATAGGGAAACACCCTTGTTCGTTCCGAGCCACACGTTCTTCTCGTCATCAATTTCTACAACACTGATGTTGTATGCCTGATCACTGCCGGCAGTGCGATACATGTCGGTCTTCTTAGTCTTTCGCTCATGCACGTAGAAGATTCCATTATAAATGAAGTACAGGTAGTCCTGCTGGACAAGAATCTGTCTGATAACGCGTCTTTCTGTGATGGTTTTAAGCGGAGGATAGTAGCTGAATCTTTTTGTCTTTCGATCGAATTGTAAAAGTCCATGCGAACTGCCGATTAACATTATATTCTGATCAAGCTCCGCGAAATACATTGGTACGTACGTCTCTGGGTCACCCTTGATCATGACGTCAAGCACCTCCACGGACTGCTTTTTAAGGTCAATTACGTTGATAAATCCGCCATCGGTTCCAATCCATAATTTTTCATCGTCAGTTTCATAAACCCCACGCACCATGTTGTCAGTCAGACTTAATTTTGAAAGTGGATTGTGGAAAATATGCTGAAACTTGATCTGCTGCCGGTCATACTTGTTGATGTCACCGGTCGCACCGATCCAGACCGTACCTTGCCGGTCTTCTGCGATTGAAAAACAGTTGTCGCTTGAAATCGACTTTTGAGAGAATGGATCCCGTTCCAAATGCTTCATTGTATCATCTGCCGGGTTATATAGGACGAGTCCGGATGCTTTCGTTAATATCCAGACAAACCCATCACGGTCCTGATGAATGCGTGATATTCGGCTAAAGAAGGGCGTGCGTGAAGGTGGGAAATGCTTGATGAATTTCTTTGAATCACGTTCGTATACAAAAACTCCCTGCTTTTCCGTTCCGATCCATAAGTTGCCCTTGTTGTCGAAATGCATTGCAGTAACCTGATTGTAAGACGTAAGGTCTTTGCCTTCCCATGCGAGGTTTATTTCTTCCTTGATTTTTCCATCCGCAATCACATAGATTACACCATGCTCTCCAACAAAAAGTTTGTTACCAGAGGCGATCAATGTAGAAGGATGTCCGATCCGGGCAGTCGTGTCAGTAAATTTCACGAGCGAATCGCCCTGCAAAAAATATAAGCCGGTATTATAGGAGCCAGCCCAAATAGTGCCGTCCTCGGTTTGTGCAAGCTGGTTAAGAATGGGTGCGCGCTTATTCTTCGTCAGCGGAAGTATTTTATCTTCCTGGTAATCAAATTGTACTACTCCGTACCTTCGGGTGCCTAATAGAATCCGCCTCTGTTTCGAATCATTGAGGAGAAATAAAATGTCATAAGGATTAAAGTGGCCGTTACCATCGCCCAACTCCTTGTACTGCCGGAACCGAAAGCCATCGTAACGATACAGCCCATGGCCTGCCAGCCACATCAATCCTAACTCATCCTGAATGATGTTGGTAACTTGTGAAGAGCGAATGGTTCCAGGAATAGCAACTTGCTCGAAAAGAACATCTTCTGGCATTTGCTGGCCAGATGACGCAAGGGTTACGCAGATTAAAAGCGCTAACAAGCACAAACGTTTCAGGTTAGCGGGCAGCAGCATCTTCTTTAGTCCTCGGGGTAAGGTATGAACACAAAGTTCGTAAACTCTTTGTCGACTACAAAGAGGCAGCAAAATTCATCCGGATCTTTAAATGCCTCTTTAAAGCCATCTGCCTGCTCAATAAGCCCCCGTTGAACGAATTCATCAATGTAGGTAGCGTAATAATTCCAATCCGTATTTAGTTGGTTGCGATCAATGAGAAGCTGGCCAATAGGTTGTGTAGTCTTGCAAACCGGAAATATTGGAAAATTCGAAAAACCTCGTTTTCGAATCTGGTACGAAGCTTCTTTAATACTGTCTGCTACTTTGACAAAGTCTTTGGATATGGTTCCCAGGTATTTACCGCTTAGTTCTGGATCGTTATGCATACAAGAATCTCGGAGCAAAAATACAATTCTATCTGACTTACCCACAAAGCAACATTCAAGGACGGCCAAGGCCCATCATCTTGCGCAATTCGGGCTCGATAACAGTGAGAGCAGACGTGCGATAATTTTGTGAGCGCCTACTAACCACCGTGATAGAAAGCACAACGAAATAGCAGACTTCTGTAGCGGGCGTAGGTCGTGCGGACGTCCGGCATCGTCTACCGTTAAAATAATAAGCGGCAACACCCTTTCATTCTTATTCATTCTTCGAAGCAGATTTTCTACTTTTAATAAAATCTTGCCCCTTGACATTCAGGTTCGCGTTTGTAAGCACTGTCTCTAGTATCACCTTCATTTTATTTTGCCTAATCGCTGAAGGCCAAAAGAAAAACGACAACTATCAGCTCCACATAAAAAAAGCCACTTCCGGAGTTGTTGTCGATGGAGTATTAAATGAAGGGGATTGGCTTTCCGCCTCTGTAGCCTCCGACTTCTACATGGTGTTGCCCATGGATACAAGCGCGGCAAAAGTCCGGACGGTTGTACGAATGACCTACGATGATACCAATCTTTTCTTAAGCGCGGAGTGTTTTCATTCCTTACCCGGACCTTATATAGTGGAGTCGCTGCGAAGAGATTTTGTATTTGGAAAAAATGACAACTTCCTGCTCTTTATGGATACGTTCGATGATCAGACGAACGGTTTTTCATTCGGTGCGAATGCCGCGGGTGCCCAATGGGATGGCATCATGTATGAGGGAGGAAAGGTAGACCTCAGTTGGGATAACAAGTGGATTTCAGTGGTGAAAAACGAAGAAGACCGGTGGGTGCTCGAAATGGCAATTCCCTTTAAAACAATCCGGTATAAAAAAGGAATCGACAAGTGGGGAATAAACTTTAGCAGGCTTGATCTGAAGACTACTGAGAAATCAAGTTGGGCGCCAGTACCACGGCAGTTTCCAACAGCTTCACTGGCTTACACCGGAATTCTCGTTTGGGATCAACCGCCACCACAAATCAGCTCAAACATCTCCATTATCCCTTATGTGCTCGGTGGCGCTACACGCAATTATCAATCAACGACCGAAACTTCTCCTGATTATCGCGCAGACGCAGGCGTGGATGCTAAAATCGCATTAACTACTTCGCTTAATCTTGATCTTACGGTCAATCCCGACTTCTCCCAGGTGGAAGTTGACAGGCAGATCACAAACCTTGATCGCTTTGAACTTTTCTTTCCGGAAAGGCGCCAGTTTTTTCTCGAAAATGGTGACCTGTTCGCAAACTTCGGATACGCTTCCATCCGACCATTCTTCTCTCGTAGAATAGGACTTGGTGTTCCCATTCAATATGGTGCTCGCCTTAGCGGGAAAATTAATAAAGATTGGCGCATTGGATTGATGAACACCCAGACTGAAAAAATCCTTTCGGACAGTTTGCCCTCTCAGAATTTTTCGGTGATGGCGATCCAGCGAAGAGTCTTTAGTCGATCAAATATCGGGGCGATCATTGTTAACAAGGAATCACTTGGTTACTCTCCGGAAGAGCATTTTCGACACAACAAGTACAATCGAAACGTGGGGCTTGAATACAACCTCGCCTCTTCCAACAACATGTGGACCGGAAAGGCGCTGTTTCTAAAGTCATTCTCCCCCGGGGTGAGATCACGCGATTACTCGCACGCTGCTAACCTTCAATACTCGAGTAAATTCTGGACGGCAGCATGGCAGCATGAATATGTAGGCAGAAATTATAACGCAGAAGTAGGCTATGTTCCGCGAAGAGGATTCATTAAAGCAAGCCCAACACTATCTCGTTTATTTTTTCCGAAAGGAACAAAAATCCTAAGTCATGGCCCGCGCTTATTTTCAACAACGTATTTTAATGAGGCCTTCGAATCGACCGACAATGAAAATGTGGTTGTCTACAGCGCCACATTCCGAACTCAGGCGATCGCTGCAGCATGGGTAGCAACCAACTACGTCAAGTTGCTCCAGCCCTTTGACCCAACAAACTCCGGACTAGACACACTAGCCCGCGGAACGATCCACCGCTGGAATGCGTGGGGATTAGAGTTTTATTCCAAACCGCAAAGTGTGTTTACGTACCTCATCACCATGCGGCATGGCGGCTACTATGCGAACGGCACGAGATTGAATTTTACGTGGGAGGCAGGTTATCGGATCCAGCCCTACGTAAGCTTTAACGTCACCGGCACATATAACGATATTCGCTTGCCGGAACCCTGGTCAAATCAAACATTTTGGCTCATCGGTCCGCGACTTGATGTGACACTGACAAACAAATTTTTTATTACGGCATTCACGCAGTATAATGAACAAGCGAAGAACGTCAACCTGAATGCAAGAGTGCAATGGCGCTATCGCCCGGCTTCAGATTTGTTTATCGTTTACACGGATAATTACTTCCCGGAAAATTTTAATGTGAAAAACCGGGCGCTAGTAATGAAGCTGACCTACTGGTGGAACCTCTGATTGTTCACCGCTCAACCGTAAAGGGGCAACGTTAATCAAACATTTTAACAGGAGTTTTTGAATCTGTCTATCTTACACTCCGATCAATCTAAATCTGAAATGCATTTACGACTACTGTCATCAACTCTCGCCATTTTTATTTTTTCACTTGCGTCTGCACAAACATTTTCAGAACAAGAGATTATGAAATCCTGGCAGGTCAGGCAGCAAATGGCCGAGACCTCTTTGCTTAAAGAGTATCCCGCAAGAAACATTGGCCCCACAATACAAGGCGGCAGAATCATTGATATCGATGTAAATCTTCAATCCACAAAGGAATTTTACATCGCGTACGCATCGGGTGGAATTTTTAAGACAGTCAACAACGGAATCACGTTTGAACCGATCTTCGATAATCAGGGAGCACTCGGGCTGGGCGACATCGCTTTGTCTCAATCAGATCCAAACACATTGTATGCAGGAACAGGCGAGAAGAACAGTAGCCGTTCGAGTTATGCAGGCACCGGTGTCTACAAAACTACTGATGGCGGAAAAACGTGGACGCACCTCGGCCTCGCAGGAACACATCACATCAGTAGAATTGTAATCCATCCGCAAGACAACAATACAGTTTGGGTGGCAGCGATAGGAATGTTGTACTCGAATAATCCTGAACGAGGAGTTTTTAAATCAACAGATGGTGGTAGCACCTGGAAGAAAACTCTTTTTGTAAATGATAGCACTGGCATCATCGATCTGGCAATTAACCCTAAAAACCCAAATCAACTCTGGGCATCGGCATGGGAACGAACACGCAAAGCCTGGAATTTCAAGGGCAACGGTGAAGGTTCGGCTGTTTACACTTCGAATGACGGAGGTAACACGTGGCAAAAATCACTCAACGGACTGCCTACCGGGAAAACGGTGGGGCGAATCGGACTTGAGGTCTCACCATCCAATCCAAACGTGGTTTATGCAATCATCGACAACCAGGCGGTAGTCGAAGACAAGAAAAATGCAAACAAGCCTGAGGAGGGCTTGAAGATCGAGAACTTTAAAACCATGTCGAAGGAAGATTTCCTGAAACTGGATGATAAAAAACTCGATGGTTTCCTAAGTGACAACGGTTTTCCAAAAAAGTACGATGCTAAGCTGGTGAAGAGCGAGGTCCGTAACGACAAATACATGCCAAAGGCGATTGCCGATTACTTCGGTGGTGACGCGAATGCTAATCTTTTCAATACGAAAATTTTGGGTGCCGAAGTATATCGTTCAGATAACGGTGGTGCAGCGTGGAAGAAAGTTAACAGCTACGATCTCGATGGCGTATTCTACTCATATGGCTATTACTTCGCTGAAATGAAAGTCTCACCAGACAACAGTGGTCTTGTCTATATATATGGTGTCCCGCTATTGAAGTCAAAAGACGGTGGCGCAAACTGGCATCGAATCGATACGCTCTCCGGAATTCACGACATTCATGTCGACCATCATGCGCTGTGGATCAATCCAAACGATTCCAAACACATTCTGCTTGGAAACGATGGCGGGTTGTATCAAAGCTACGATGAAGGCGCAAATTGGAGTCATTTCAAGAACATGCCGGTGGGCCAGTTCTATACAGTGAATTATGATATGGAGACGCCTTACAATGTTTACGGAGGTCTGCAGGACAATGGTGTTCTGAAAGGATCGAGTAAATCGACTCCAAATGTTAGCAAGCATTGGGAAACAATCTTTGGTGGTGACGGAATGTATGTCGCTGCCGATCCACGAAACAGCAGACTCGTCTACACAGGTTTCCAATTCGGAAATTACTATCGAATAGAAAGCGATAAAGGCAAAACAACCAAGATTACACCGCAGCACGACATTGGGGAGCAACCGCTTCGCTGGAACTGGCGCACACCATTGATGTTGAGTAAGCACAACCCTGATATCGTCTATATGGCATCTAACCGTGTGCACCGCAGCATGAATCGCGGTGAAACCTGGGAGACCATCAGCAACGACCTCACAAAAAATAAACCTTACGGCAACGTGCCGATCTCAACGATCACATCCTTCACTGAGTCTCCGCTTAAATTCGGATTGCTTTATGTGGGCACGGATGATGGAAATGTCTTACTAAGCAAAGATGGAGGAGGACAGTGGACATCCATAGCGAAAGGACTTCCTGAAAATCTTTGGATTAGTAGTATAACCCCTTCGTCTCATGATGAGGCCACGGTTTTTATCTCTCTCAACGCTTATCGGGAAGATAATTTTGCAACTCATCTTTATATGAGCACCGATTACGGCCAGACGTGGAAAAGTGTAAAGGGTAATTTGCCGGAATCAGTGGCGAACGTAATTATCCAGGATCCTGTGAATGCCGACTTACTTTATTGTGGTTTGGATAATGGGACGTATGTGAGCCTCGATCGCGGGAACACATGGCACCTTTTTAACGCGATGTTAAATGTTGCATCATACGATATGGCGGTGCATCCTCGAGATAATGAATTGATAGTTGGTACGCATGGTCGAAGTGTTTTTGTTGCCGATGTAAAACCTCTTCAGGGCTTTAAAGATGGTTCGTTTAATAAGCCGATCGTTGCTTTCCAACCTGAACCAATACGTCACAGCGATGGCTGGGGTGAGAAGCAATTCGGATGGTCCAAGACAAACCTTCCGGAATTCAAGATGCAGTACTATGTTGGTAAACCATTGAATAATCTGCAGGCGCAGATACTCGATGATGAAAATAATGTCGTGAGAACATTGAGTGCATCATCATCAGTTGGTTTTCATTTCCTGATATGGGACGTGAAGATTGACCAGCAACACATGCAAAAGAACACAAAGGGTAAAAAGAAAGAGTCGCCACTTCCAACGGTGCAAACACCCTTCGCACCCAAGGGGAAGTATAAGGTACGATTCGTCAGCGGTACAGAAACAGCTGAAGTCGCTGTGGAGATCAAATAGAAAAAGCCCGCTCATGTACAGCGGGCTTTCTTTTTAACACCCTTTTTCCCTCTTGAGTAAATCACCCAACGCCATCAGGACATAGAGTTCTACAAAACGTTAAATTCATTCAAACAACAATCCTATGGCCTTCGAAAAATCAATCAACCGAAACCAGTTTATTAAGAACACCTTGGCAATCGCTGGCATGTCTCTCCTTTCATCACCAGGCGCAATCGCCCAGGAGAAACCGAAGCAGGAAAAGCCCGCTCCGCTAAACCAGGAAATCGTCAAAGAATTCGTTGGCGCCTCCCATGGTAAACTTGATCGTGTGAAGCAAATGCTTGAGGAAAATCACTTATTGCTTCATGTCTCGTACGATTGGGGAGGCGGTGATTTCGAATCGGGTATCGAAGCTGCGGGCCACGTGGGCAATAAGGAGATTGCCAGCTATCTGCTTTCCAAAGGAGCCCGATACAATGTTTATCTCGCGTCTATGTTAGGCCACCTCGACATCGTTAAGCAAATCTTGACATTTAATCCCGGCCTATTGAATTCAAAAGGACCTCATGGTTTTACAATGCTCCATCACGCGATGAAAGGTGGTGAAGATGCAACAGCAGTGGTTGATTACCTGAAGTCGCTGGGCGCAATAGAGACAAGAATTGATTTTTATACAAAAGTCTAAGCCGGATCCGCTTTGTCCCGCATCGTCTCCCGCCTCGGGGACGATGCGCCATGACAACTCTTTCTCACAACTTCCAGCCTTCAATCTTTGCCGCACAATGAGCCGCCAACTCGCGAAAAGTTGTGAACTCTTTCTCAAAATCAACGTAGTGCAACCGAGTCGGAGAATTTACTCCTAGTTAGGCTGAATCAATTTTTTATAAGACACGCTGCAAACCTAGCCCTGCTCTTCACTACGAGGAAATTCTTTTTGCTGGACCGAACACGTAATAAAATGAACTTCTGCCAATAATTATTGCCCAGCGAAGGAGCCGAAAATGCAATACTTTGGAGATATACAATACATCGAACAAAGTTATGCTCCCGATTTATGACAACGGTTATGCCAGATCTGAGTATGATGAGGCAAACCAGGTAGTAATTCTTCACCTTGGCGGCATGGTCAATGTTGAAAAGACGAAGGATGTCTTTCAAAAGACAATGAAATTCATGGAGACGCACCATACTACCGCAGTAATTTATAATGGTGAATCGCTTACCGGCACCTTTACACAACTCAACGATTACATCGCGAAAGAAGTGTCACCATTTTATGATAAACAAGGTGTGAAATACGCTATCACTGCGTTGAGCATGGATGTATTCACACGGTTTGCGGTTAATAGTTTATTGAAAATGCTAAAGACAAATCGCGAGGTAAAAATCGTGCGAACGTTCGGTGAAGCCAAGGCATATCTTGAAGCGAAGATGAATGTCAAACTTAGCTGCTGAATGCTGTCCTGGTCTCGGGGACGATGTGCCATGCCACGACTCTGCGTTACACCTGCCAGCCTTCAATCTTTGCCGCACAGTGGGCCGCCAACTCCGGAAAGAAATCGCGGAACTCTTTTTCAAAATCAGAGTAGTGCAACGTAAGGTCTCCGGAAGCCTCCTCCATTTTTGAAACAAATGTAGTTCTGCTCGCCATCCCAGAAAGCGCGCGGTGGATCCCTTCCACATAGGAATACCCCACAAGCCAGTTTCCGCGTTTCATGTAGGGAAACATATTTTTTACATCATCTGGAAGAATCGCATAGTGCTCGTCAATTTTTTTATAGGTGCTGAGCGAGTATGCGAGCAACGGCTGAGAATGATAGTCATTCCAGTTTCGCGCGAGGAAATGATCATAGAAAACGTCTACGATCACGCCTGAGTAGTGTCGGTATTTTTCGCGAAGGCGATTCTTACTTTGTGCAACAATCGGATGCTTGTCGGTGAATTCATCAATGGATCGATGTAGCTCGATGCCACGAACAATTTCTGGTGCGAAACTCGCAAGCGCATTTTTACCCTTCACAAAGTCTCCAATAAAATTCCCGACCAGGATCTTTGGATCCTCCCCCGATAAATACAAGTGCGCTAAGAAATTCATTGTGGCTTAATATCCTACAAACTACAAACCATAAACCATAAAGCCCAATTTAAGATATAAAGTCAGCACCCTTAATCCCTTTGAACTTTGAAGTTAACTTCTTAGGTTGAAGCTTTGTTTGAACTAAAAGCTTCATTGCATGTCGGCACTAGCCCAGATGAAATTACTCATCACCCTTGCACAAATTGACGGTTCGGTTGCCGACAGGGAAAAGAACTACATTATCAACATCGGACGCGCGAATGGAATTTACCCCGATCAGATACAGGTTCTTTTCGATCAGAAGCATGAGGTCATCGTTCCTGAAAACCTCTCTAAAGAATCAAAGTTTCAATACATTTTAACCCTTGTTCAGTTGATGAAGATCGATGAACGGATGTACAAACAGGAAATTGTTTATTGCTCTACCATTGCGAATAAGCTGGGCTATCACAAAGAAGTGATGTTCGAGCTAATGCTTCACGTCAAGGCAGGGGCAATGACCGAATCAGAAGTAAAGAAACTTCAATCACTTACCGAAAAGCATCTAAAGTAAAAATATGAATTCTCGTTTTCTCACGGCTGTGTTACTAACACTCGCAACCTCAGCATTTGCTCAGAAAACCATCATCCATTGCGGTAGTCTCATTGATGGAAAATCGAACGAGGCACAATCGCAAATGACAATAGTGGTCGAGGGAAATAAGATTACGGCAGTGCAGAAGGGTTTTACCAAACCTGCCGGTGATGAGAAGTTAATCGACCTTAGTCAAAAGACGGTAATGCCAGGGTTTATCGACATGCATGTGCATCTGGAAGGAGAAACAAATAAAGATCAGTCCCTCCAGCGGTTTACGCTCAACGAAGCCGACATCGCTTTTCGCTCAACTGTCTTCGCGAAAAAGACATTGCTAGCGGGATTCACTACAGTTCGTGACCTCGGAGGAACAGGCGTGAACATTGCGTTGCGGAACGCAGTGAATCAAGGCCTCGTTGTCGGTCCACGTATCATAACTGCCGGAAAATCAATCGCAACCACCGGGGGCCATGCAGATCCAACAAATAGTTATCGGAAGGATCTGATGGGTGACCCAGGGCCAAGAGAAGGCGTTATCAATTCCCCGGAAGAAGCGCGACAAGCAGTTCGGCAGCGATACAAAGATGGCTCCGACATGATCAAAATTACGGCAACGGGTGGCGTGCTTAGCCTCGCAAAAGATGGGTCAGGTCCGCAATTCACGGACGAGGAACTGAAGGCCATCATCGAAACTGCTAAAGACTACGGAATGCATACAGCCGCCCATGCGCATGGAACGGAAGGCATGAAACGAGCAGTGCTTGCTGGCATTACAACCATCGAACACGGCACAAAAATGACTGAAGAAGTAATGGACCTGATGAAACAAAAAGGCACGTTCTATGTGCCAACCATTACCGCGGGCAAGTTTGTTGGAGAGCAGGCGAAAATTCCTGGCTATTATCACCCGTTGGTTGTACCCAAAGCACTCGAAATCGGTCCCCAGATCCACGAAACATTCAAAAGAGCGTATAAGCGCGGTGTAAAAATCGCCTTTGGAACAGACGCTGGTGTATTCCCGCACGGAGAAAACGCAAAAGAATTTACCTACATGGTCGAAGCTGGAATGCCTCCGATCGCAGCGATCAAGTCTGCAACCGTTGTAAACGCTGCCATACTTGGAATGACTGACAAGGTGGGAACGATTGAAACCGGTAAACTTGCCGACATCGTGGCCACAGACGACAACCCCCTGACAAACATAAAGACGGTCGAAAAAGTCTTCTTTGTAATGAAAGATGGCGTGGTATACAAATAAGTCGCAGCTGAAAAGATTGGGCTTGACCCGCTAAAGCCTTAGCCATAGCCAAAAGCAATGGCCTTCGCCCTCGAGTGACTTGCCGTCAACCACTAAATCCAACATTTTCACCCCTAAAGCCCCAAATTTTCCTACTTTTGCAGTCCACAATTTTGAGGAATACAGCTGGGTATGGAAAACATCCGCAATTTTTGCATCATCGCGCACATTGACCACGGGAAAAGCACATTGGCAGACAGGCTACTGGAGTTCACTGGAACGCTGACAGAGCGCCAGATGGAGGCACAGGTCCTGGATAACATGGATCTGGAAAAAGAAAAAGGCATCACCATTAAGGCGCATGCCATCCAGATGAACTACAAACTGGACGGTAAGGAATATACCCTGAACCTGATCGATACTCCTGGGCACGTAGACTTTTCATACGAAGTGTCCCGCTCAATTGCCGCCTGTGAAGGTGCACTGTTGATTGTCGATGCCAGCCAGGGAATTGAAGCCCAGACGATCTCAAACCTTTACCTGGCGCTTGAGCACGATCTTGAGATTATCCCTGTAATGAATAAAATTGATCTTCCGCACGCAATGCCGGAAGAAGTTACGGACGAGATTGTCGAACTGATTGGCTGTAAAAGGGAAGACGTTATCCGCGCCAGCGCCAAAGAAGGAAAAGGCATCGAAGATATTCTGAAAGCAGTTGTCCATCGCATTCGGCCACCGAAAGGCGATGCGAAAGCTCCACTGCAGGCAATGATTTTTGATTCGGTTTTCAATTCTTTCCGCGGAATCGAATGTTACTTCCGCGTTTTTAATGGCACAATTAAGAAAGGTGATCGAATCAAATTTGTTAGCACCGGCCAGGAATATCATGCTGATGAAATTGGTGTGCTAAAGCTTGATAAACATCCGCGCAATGAGATCAGTGCAGGCAACGTAGGCTACCTGATTTCGGGAATTAAAGTGGCGAAGGAAGTTCATGTCGGTGATACGATCACACACGTAGCGAATCCAGCACCATCACTCGGTGGATTTGAACAGGTTAAACCGATGGTCTTTGCGGGTATTTACCCCGTTGAAACATCTGAGTTTGAAGAATTGCGGGATGCAATGGAGAAATTGCAGTTGAATGATGCGTCCCTCGTTTGGGAATTGGAAACTTCCGCTGCGCTTGGTTTTGGTTTCCGTTGCGGATTCTTGGGCATGCTCCACATGGAGATCATCCAGGAGCGTTTGGAACGCGAGTTCGATATGACGGTAATCACCACGGTGCCGTCCGTGCAGTTCAAAGCGTACCTGACAGACGGGACCGAGCTAAACATCAATGCACCCTCTGAGATGCCTGACCCGACCAAACTGGATTACATCGAAGAGCCATTTATCAAAGCGCAGATTATCAGTAAGTCGGAATACATCGGTCCGATCATCACGTTATGTATTGATAAGCGCGGAATCATCAAGAATCAGAATTACCTCACCACCGATCGCGTGGAGATGACCTTTGAAATGCCACTGTCAGAAATCGTATTTGACTTTTTTGATAAACTGAAATCGATCTCCCGCGGATATGCATCATTGGATTATCACCTCATTGGTTTCCGCGAATCTGACATGGTAAAACTCGATGTGATGCTAAACGGTGATAAGGTTGACGCCTTGAGCGCAATTGTTCATCGAGGCAAATCCCAGGAGTGGGGAAGAAAGTTGTGCGAGAAGCTGAAGGAGTTGATTCCGCGCCACATGTTTGAAGTAGCGATACAGGCTGCGATCGGTCAAAAGATTGTAGCACGCGAAACCATCAGCGCTATTCGCAAAAACGTAATTGCAAAATGTTACGGTGGTGATATCTCACGTAAGCGTAAACTTTTGGAGAAGCAGAAAAAAGGCAAGAAACGCATGCGGCAGATTGGAACGGTTGAAGTTCCGCAGGAAGCATTTATGGCTGTGTTGAAAATTGAGTAGATTAGGTAAAAAATTAGTATTGTAAATGTCAGTTGAAGTAGCGCAATCATCGTACACACTCATCGATGGAAAAAAAGTTTCCACCGACATCAAGAACGAAATCTCCGAGGCGGTAGCACTGCGCAAAAAGGAGAACAAGAAAATTCCTCATCTGGCAATCATTCTTGTCGGTGACGATGGTGCGAGTCAAACTTACGTGGATAATAAAGTGAAGGCATGTAAATCCGTTGGTTTCCATTACACGATGATGCGCTTTGCGGATACCATCAGCGAAGAGAAGTTAATGAAGCACATCGATCACGTCAACAACGATGACGATGTAGACGGCTTTATTGTACAGCTCCCCCTTCCAGAACACATTTCCGTTGAAAGAATTACAGATAAGATTCGTTCGGATAAAGATGTCGATGGTTTTACCAATCATAACTTCGGAAGTATCATCTCGAAAAAACCGTTGCTGATGCCGGCCACACCTTTCGGTGTGATGGAATTACTCAGACGATATAACATTCCAACAGAAGGGAAACACGCAGTCGTTGTGGGAGCAAGCCGGATCGCAGGAGCTCCGCTCAGTATGATGCTTACCGAGCAAGGCCACGCAACCGTTACGATCTGCCACAAGTACACGCAAGATCTTCCCAGCTTCACGCGCTCGGCAGATATTTTACTTACCGCTGTTGGGAAGCCAGGCTTGATCACCGCAGACATGGTGAAAGAAGGAGCCGTAGTTATCGACATCGGGACAACGCGAGTCGAAGGTCCTGAATTCGCGAAAGGTTGGGCGATTAAAGGTGACGTTGACTTCAAAAACGTCTCAAAGAAGGCATCGTTTATCACCCCAGTGCCAGGCGGAGTCGGCCCCATGACCATTGCTTCGTTGCTTCTCAACACCCTACGCGCAACCGAAGCGCGCAACCCCTAAATCTTAAATCTTAAATTTCAAATCTTAAATTTTCATGGCGGTGAGCGTAGACATCAACACACAACTCCTCCCCGTCATGGAACATTTCTACACCATCCAGGGCGAAGGGTATTACCAGGGTCACGCGGCTTACTTTGTTCGCCTTGGCGGATGCGATGTCGGATGTGTCTGGTGTGATGTGAAAGAGTCGTGGGATATGTTGGCACATCCGCAGATGCCGGTCGAGGATATTACTTCGCTCGTCAAACAAAGTGGTACTCCGGTAGCAGTAATCACCGGTGGTGAGCCAGCGATGCATGATCTCACTCAGCTTACTTCAGCAATTCAACGCCAGGGAATCCGCACGCATATTGAAACTTCAGGGGTCTATCAGCTTACCGGCAGCTGGGACTGGGTTTGTTTTTCCCCAAAGAAGTTTAAGGTGCCACACGCATCGATTTTTCCACGGGCAGATGAATTGAAAATTATTGTGTACAATAGAAGTGATTTCGCCTGGGCTGAAGAATTCGCTGCACAGACTCGTAAAGACTGCAGACTTTACTTACAACCCGAATGGTCAAAAGAGAAGGAGATGCTTCCGCTCATTATCGATTACGTCAAAGCGAATCCCCAGTGGGAGGTTTCGCTTCAGATTCATAAATACATGAACATCCCGTAGCCTCTCGGTTGCATGACATACCAACAGTTCGTTGAAACGCTTGACAACTGGGGAAAGAATAGAACGCCATTTTTTTTCCTCATCGATTTTGAACAACAAAAGCCAATTGCGTTTCCGCTGAACGAAATGCCGAAAGACGTCCTGTTTGATTTCAACTCCAGGACAAACTTCAATAAATCCCCAAAGAATGCTAGTTCGATTCAGCTTCGTGTCAAACCGATAGACGAAAACATCTTTAAGAAAAAGTTTGATGTAGTGTCAGAAGCGCTTGAATATGGCGATTCATATCTTATTAATCTCACGCTGCGCACTGAAATTGACTTAGACACAACATTGGAAGACTTGTTCTCTGTTGTTGAAGCGAAATACAAACTGTTTTACAGGAATCAGTTTCTTGTTTTCTCACCCGAGATCTTCGTAAAAATTGAAGATGGCGTGGTATACTCTTTCCCAATGAAAGGAACTATTGATGCGTCAATTGAAAATGCAGAGGAGAAAATTTTAAACGATCAGAAGGAATTAGCAGAGCACGTCACCATCGTAGACCTTATTCGAAATGATCTTAGTCTGATTGCCGAAGATGTCCACGTTAGCCGATTTCGCTACATCGATCTTGTAAGGTCAAATAGAAAAGAGCTACTTCAGGTTAGTTCAAAAATACAAGGCCGCCTCATAAGAGAGTATGACCATGCGTTCGGCACAATTCTGGACAAGCTACTGCCAGCAGGCAGCATTAGTGGTGCTCCAAAGAAACGGACGGTGGAAATCATTCGGCAGGCAGAACAGATCGATCGCGGCTATTACACCGGAGTGGCAGGAATTTTTGACGGAAATGTTTTTGATAGCGGTGTTTTAATCCGCTTTATTGAAAACGCGAACAGCCGCTTATACTATCGCAGCGGAGGTGGTATAACTACAGCAAGCGATTGGAAAAAAGAGTTTCGTGAAGTAATCGATAAGATCTATGTCCCTGTTAATCGAAACAATTAAGGTTGTTGACGGAAAGTATTATAACTTATTCTACCACGAGCAGCGGATGATTCGGTCGCTCGAAAAATTGTGTGGAGTAGAAGAGGATGTAATTCTCGAGGAATTCCTGAACGAACTTGATACGCCACAGCAAGGGGTATTTAAATGCCGGCTTATATACGACGATCAGACGAAGGAGGTCGAGTTTGTGCCCTATCGGGTCCGCCCGGTGAAAACGCTCAAGATCGTTGAGAATGACCGCATCAACTACGAGTTCAAATACACGGACAGAAAGCAGATTGATAAACTATTTGAGCAACGTGACGGCTGCGATGACATCCTGATCATTAAAAAAGGCGAGGTAACGGATGCGTCATACGCAAACATTGCCTTTAGACGAAATAATGAATGGGTGACTCCCTGGTCGCCTCTCCTGAAGGGTACCATGCGCCAGAAACTCATTGAGCAAAACAAGATCATTGCGGAAAGAATACTAGTCGAGGATATTTCAACGTTTACTTCTTTTAAACTTATCAATGCGATGCTCGAGTTTGACGCACCCGAAATTGATGTATCCAATATTGTTTCCTAGCTTTCGCCATGCTTCGATATCTCCTGTTACCACTTGTATTGTTTTCATACCTTGCGTTTGCCCAGCCTTCCAACACACTGAGTACAAAATCTAAAAAAGCAATTGAACTCTATACCGAAGCCGATAACTACCGGGTGAGGGGACAGTTCACACAAGCCATCGGCCTGCTTAATCAGGCAATTGATAAGGACAAGAATTTCGTTGAAGCATACTATCGGCTGGGGATTGTATATATGTCGCAGAAAGATTATGTAACAGCCAACCAATATCTTGAGAAAGGATTGAGTCTTACCTCAGATCCCAAAAAGCAAAAGGTATTCTGGTACGATCTCGGTGAAAGTTATTTCAGTGTCGGTAACTACGAAAAGGCTGAGCAATACATGCAGGCTTACGTGAAAGAGGAGACCTTTAACAGGCAAAAACTCGATCGCGCAAAATTACTATTAAGAAATGTTCAGTTTGCGAAGGAGAATGCGAAAAAAGCGTCCGCATATAAACACCGGAAGTTATCCGATACTGTCAATAGTTTTGTATTGCAGTATTTCCCTGTGCTAACAGCAGATCAACAAGAACTGATCTTTACCCGCAGGCTTGGCCCAGGTGGAAACGATGACGAAGATCTGGTGGTCTCAAAAAGATTGAACAACGGCTCCTGGTCGCACCCGGCTTCAATATCAAAGAACATTAACACGCAATTGAACGAAGGCACGTGCACCATTTCAGCCGATGGTCGAAAATTGATCTTTACTTCCTGCATCGGCCGCGATGGCTTCGGGAGCTGTGACCTTTTCGAAAGCACAAAAGTAGGTGAGGTATGGAGTCAACCGAAAAATCTTGGTATTACTGTCAATAGCTCAGAGTGGGAATCGCAGCCCTCTTTGTCTGCGGATGGACGCACACTCTACTTTGTTTCCGATAGACGAGGCGGAATGGGTCGCAGGGACATCTGGATCTCCACGTTGAACGACAAGGGGCAATGGACCAAAGCAAGAAATGCTGGCAAGCCGATTAATACGATATACGATGAGATTTCACCATTCATTCATGTTAATAATCGAACACTTTACTTTGCCTCCAACGGCCTGACCGGCTTTGGCGGCTACGATATCTTTTTCTCAGAACGCGATACAGCAGCTAACTGGAATTCCCCGATCAACATGGGTAGCCCAATCAACACGCATGAAGACCAGTTCTCGCTTTTTATAACAGCGGACGGAAAGAAAGGATACTACTCCCACGAGGAAGCCCGGCCCGCGGGCTATTCACTGAGCTTTATTTATGAGATCGAAATTCCGGAGGAACAACAAGTGAAATTCAAAAGCAATTACGTCAAAGGTGTTGTTCGCGATAAGGAAACGAAAGAACCACTGCTTGCTAAAATTGAACTTATCAACCTGGAGGACAACGAAACCGAATCGCTCGTGGAATCAGACTCCCTGTCTGGGAAATACCTGATGGTCTTAACCCAAGGAGCAGAATATGCTCTCTATGTGAATAAGAAAGGTTACGTATTTCGATCGCTCAACTTCAACTATTCCGAAGTTGAAGATTTTAAGCCGATTACTCTCGACATTGAGCTCGAAAGGGCAACGGAGGGAACGGTAGCCATATTGCAAAACATCTTTTTTGATGTAGATAAGTACGAATTAAAGGGAAAATCAAAAACTGAGCTCGAAAAAATCTCCCGTTTCCTTGCTGATAACCGAAATGTGAGAGTTGAAATCAGCGGTCACACAGATAACGTGGGATCAGTCGCATACAACAAACAGCTATCTGAAAAAAGAGCGCAGGCCGTGTACGAATATCTTGTTAAAAACGGAGTAGATCCAAAACGCCTGGTGCCAAAGGGATATGGCTCGGAAAAACCCGTTTCAACTAATGAAAACGAAGTAGGTCGCCAGGCAAACCGCAGGATTGAATTCAAGATTATTCGGTAGGCAAGTATCCTCCATTTGGCGGTAGGCGGTCAGCGGAATAGGTTCTCACCACTTTCCAAGGCAAATATGTGGAACGGAGCAATTTAAGCCTATTGCCGGTATTTTTCGGTACAAACGGGAGCGCTGCCTTGCGCTGGACGATTTTATTTACACAATCCTACGTTCAATTAGCAGCTGTCTGTCATATTATAACTCCATTTGGGGTATCTATAATGGCCATGAATACAACATTTTGTATTAGAACAGTTCTATAGATTAAAATTTTGTTATAAGTTTGACCACTAGTTTAAACTTTCATTAACCTAACTTTTTCGTATGAGAAGAATTCTACTATTATGCTTAACAGCGGTGTTTACGCTCGCGAGTAGCGAGTTGTGGGCACAGGAGAAGACGGTCTCAGGTAGGGTGACATCTGCTGAAGATGCTTCACCTCTTCCAGGGGTAAACGTTGTTCTCAAAGGAACAACGAATGGTGCGGTGACAGACGCAGAAGGTGCATTCAGCCTCAGCGTTCCTGCATCCGGTGGAACATTGGTGTTCACCTTCATCGGCCTCAAGTCACAAGAGGTTGAAATTGGCGCTCGCACCACAGTTGACGTTCAAATGGAGCAAGACGCAACACAATTGAGTGAAGTTGTCGTTACCGCTCTTGGTGTGAAAAGAGAAGCAAAAACGCTTCCTTATGCAGCTCAGACAGTAACATCTGAAAAACTCAACATCACCCGTGCTAACAACCTCAACGATGCCTTAGCAGGTAAAGTATCTGGTGTTCAGGTACGCGGTCAGTCTGGTGCAGCGCTCGGTCGTAACTCAGGTATCCGTATCCGTGGTGCCGGATCACTCACAGACAAGCAACCGCTTTATGTTGTAGATGGTACTCCAGTTGAAAGCTCAGAAGACTTCAACCCGGACGATATCGAAACAATTAACGTATTGAAAGGTCCAGCTGCGACTGCTTTATACGGTCAGCGTGGTGACGCAGGTGTTGTGATGGTAACAACAAAAAGAGGTAAGAAAGGAGCTGGTCTCGGAATCACTGTTAATAACAGTACTTTCTTCGACAAAGTATACGTTCTCCCACGTTATCAGAACGACTACGCTGGTGGCGCGTCAGCGGACCTTATTAAGTTTAATTGGCAGCCAGGTATGCCGTCAGAATGGCAAGCGCTGGATGGCCAGTACTACCACGATTATACTGATGATGCAAGCTGGGGACCTCGCATGGTAGGTCAGCAGTATATTCCTTGGTATGCTTGGGCTCCTGGAACAGAATATACCGGTAAGACAACTGCTTTGGTTGGACAGCCTGATAACATCCGCGATTTCTATGAAACCGGTGTGAATCGTATTACAAACGTAGCCTTCTCAAAAGCATTTGACGAAGCGAGTGCTCGCGTATCTTATACAAATCAGGATCAGTCTGGTATCATGCCTAATACCTGGTTGAAGAAGAATACATTGGCAGCGTCTACATCAGTAAAGCTTGGTAAAATCTTCGAAATCGGAGCTAATATCAACTATGTGAATACTGTTGTTCATGGTGAATTTGATGACCAGTATTCTAACCAGACTACGGGTTCATTTAACCAGTGGTTCCACAGAAACCTTGACATGAAAAAGATGAAGGAACTTCAGAACCTGAAGTCGCCTGACGGAAGACTCGTGTCATGGAATCACCAGAATCCAAACTACTACATTGCTGACTCTGACGGTGATGGAGAAATCAACGGATCCAAGTTCTACAGAGGATATTACTGGTATAACCACTTCGCTTACATGAACCTCATTGATTATGAGTCTGAGCGTAACCGACTTTTCGGTGATATCAACCTTGGAATCAACTTTACTGACAAGTTGAAGGGTCAGGTATTCTACAGAAAGAATCAGAACACGCAGTTTGCTGAAAACAAGCGTCCTTCTGTTCTTCCTTACAGCTTCTACGTTGAAAACCGTCCAGCTAACCAGGCTCAATACGATTTCTACGGTACTAACCAGGCTTACTATCTCGAAGACAACATTGAAGGTATTTTGACCTACAATGTAAATGTAGGAGATAATGTAAAAATTGACCTCTTGGGTGGTGGTAATATCCGTATGCAGGAATACAAGTTCTTGTCAATGAACACAACTGACGGACTTGTAGTACCTGATCTTTATACCATTAACAACTCAAAGGCTACATTTGGTTACTCGAACGTACGTGGTCAAAAAGAAGTGCGTAGCGTTTATGGACGTGCGAATATTGGATTTAAGGAGACCTTCTTCTTAGACGTAACGGCCCGCAACGACTGGAGCTCTGCACTTCGCGATGGAAATAATTCCTATTTCTATCCTTCTGTGGGTGGTACTTTCATCTTCAGTGAATTGACAGAAGGTGCACTCCCTGTGTTGTCATTTGGTAAATTGAGTGGTAGCTGGGCACAGGTTGGTAGCGATACTGATCCTTACCTCACCAAAGTGTTGTATGCCAACCAGGCTAACCCTTGGGGTTCTAACCTGTTGAGTAACACCCCTGATCTTCTACCAGATCCTGCAATCACGCCTTCATTGTCTTCGGCAATTGAAGTGGGGTTAGATCTTAAGTTCCTGGAAGACAGAATTGGATTGAACCTGACGTACTTTGATGAATCGAAAAAAGACGAAATTCTTAAAGTGCCGGTATCAGGTAGCAGCGGATATACGCAAAAGCTTATCAACGCGGGTCAGATCGATCGCCAGGTGTTTGAGGTTCAGTTAACAGCTACCCCTGTTCGCTCTTCAGACTTCTCTTGGGACGTGACATTGAACTGGGCAAAAACGAAAGCGCAGGTGGTTGAGCTGGCGCCAGGTGTTGACGCTGTATTGGCAACTGCTTCTCCTGACTTTTTAGGTAGAACTACAAACGCTGCCGCGTCCTTCAACATCGGAGCAGTTTATCACGTGGCTGGCGAAGAGTGGGGACAACTCCGTGGTATTACCATTCAAAGAACTGATGACGGAACTCCAATTCTTAATGCAGACGGAACTTACCAGTACACTGAGAACGTAGTAAGCTTTGGTTCTGTTCTTCCTGAGTTCACAGGTGGCTTTATCAATACGTTCAGCTACAAGAACTTTACACTTCAGGCTAACATCGATTTCCAAAAAGGTGGTAAGTTTTATTCGCTGTCAGATCAGTGGGGAACATTCTCTGGCCTAACCAGAAGAACTGCTGGAGTTAACGATAAAGGTAATCCAATCCGCGATGCAGTTGAAGACGGTGGTGGTGTACACGTAGTAGGTGTTGGAGAGAACGGTGAAGCAATTGACACGTATGTAGATGCCCAGACATACTGGCATCAGTTCTACTTCGGCCAGATCGCAGATGAACACATTTACGACTTGTCTTTTGTGAAGCTTCGCGAACTTAGCCTTGGATATAACATTCCTGTGAGAAGCATTGGCTCACTTGGCAAAGTATTCAATTCAGCTTCTGTTTCATTTGTTGGAAGAAACCTTTGGTTGATTAGCCCTACGACAACTGACTTCGATCCATCTGAAGTTGCAGGAACGTTTGGTGAAAATGGACAGTTCCCAAGCGTAAGGTCTTACGGCTTTAACATTAAACTTGGTTTCTAAGTGTTGATTGTAAAAAAATTAAACATGAATAAATTAGCTAAATACATATTAACACCACTCCTCATCGTAGGAGTAGGTTGTAGCGATTTCGGGGATGTGGATAAGAGCCCCGATGCATCAGAGACGCCATTAACATCGGCACTGCTTACCAACGGTTTGGCAGCACTGGGTGGTGCGTCAGCTGGCGGTGGAAGTTTTTCTGCCGGTCTTTATGCGCAGTACTTTTCTGAAACACAATACACAGATGCTTCCTTGTATGCAGATCAAGACCTGAACTGGTCTGGTGAATTAGCCGGAAGCCTTATGGATTTTCAGAATATTATCAATATTAATTCTGACCCTGCCACTGCAGCCAATGCTGCACTTGCAGGTTCTAACGCAAACCAGATTGCGATTGCAAGAATAATGAAAGCATATCGTTTTTCTATCCTGACCGACCGCTATGGTGATATGCCATATTTCGAAGCGTTAACAGGAAATTCAACTCCTGCTTTCGATTCGCAGCAGGATATCTACAACGATATTTTCAAGGAACTTGATGAAGCAGTTTCACAATTCGATAGCGGTCCGGCAGCGAAAGGCGATATCCTTTATGGAGGTGACAACACAAAATGGCAGAAGTTCGCCAATTCCTTCCGTTTGATCCTTGCGTTGAGAGTATCAGATGTGAACCCTACATTAGGCTCGCAGCAATTCAATGATGCCCTCAATTCTCCAGGTGGCGTTTTTACAAGCAACGATGACAATGCGATCCTTGAATTCCCAGGTCCTCCGTTTAACAATCCTTGGTTTGCTATTGGAGCGGATCAGGGTATTAGCGAGACGGTAGCTAACTTCGTAAACGCTAACCAAGACGCTAGAAGAGCTGTGTTTGGCAATCCACTTTCAAATGGAACATTGCTAGGCGTACCATACGGCTTAACCCGTGAACAGGCTATTGCCTGGACTGCCGGTCACCCTGGCTGGTCGCTTATCCTGAACGATGACTACAGACAGCAAACCTCGACTCAATTCATCCTCACTTACGCAGACGTGCTGCTCGCCCGTGCTGAGGCAGCGTTGCTAGGCTGGGCTGGAACACCTGCAGATGTGGACGCATTGTATAACCAAGCGATCGAGCAGTCTTGGATGCAATGGGGTGTCTATGATGTCAGCGCATATAATGCTTATATAACCGATGCTGACATCCAGATCACTGATGCAACGCCAAATTTTGTAGCTGACGCTCCGGGCGCTCCGCTCACAACGAAAGAAGCTCGAGTGGCTACTCAGCGCTGGTTGACCTTTTATCCAAATGGCGCTCAGGGCTGGTCAGAATGGAGAAGAACTGGTTTCCCTGTTCTTACACCAACTGGTAACGCGGTGAATCCTGCGAAAGCAATTCCTGTACGTTTTCAATATCCTAACGTGGAATACACTTACAACGCGGCAGGCGTTGAGGCAGCTGTTGCACGGATGGGAAGCGACAACGATCAGACGCGTGTTTGGTGGGATGTAAACTAATTTCTTAAAAGATTTATCTATGAAAAACCTATTATATAAGTATACATCAGGGTTTCTGGCGCTGCTGCTGGTAGCATTGGTGCCGACCTCTTGCATTGAGGAGTTTGAGAGCGAAAGTGCAGGCAAGGGCTCAAATAAGTTCAGAGTACCTGCTGGTACGTTCAGTCTTATCGCATACAATGCAGCGGTTGAGAAGCGTACTATTATCGATTTATTCCGTGACGTGGTGTCAAATTCTGCATTAAATGAATCTGCTTCTGTCGGCTATACGATCAGTGAAGAGGCGTTGATTGAATATAACGATGAAAATGACACTGATTTCGTGTTACTACCAGCTGCTAACTACACGCTGTCGGGCGTTGAGGGTGGAAATGTAACCTTCGAGCCGGGCGAGTTTGCCAAGCCAATCGAATTGACGCTTAATCCAGAAGGTCTGGACTTTAGTAAGCAATATGCGCTTGCATTCACATTTTCTAACCCATCAAGCGGTTACGGAATTAGTGCCACAAGCCCTACTGTTGTTACTCAAATCACAGTGAAGAATGCTTTCGATGGCATGTACAAAGTTAACATAGGACAAGCGGGCTGGACTGCCTTTGGCATTTACGAAGGTGCGCCTATCGCTTATCCCGGAACTGTGTCATTTGCAACAGCTGGTGCAACCACCGTTAGCTTTACAAATGATTACACCGGTACCAACCTATTTCCAGGCTTCTCTGACGATGGAACGGGACCGGCTGCTACACAGTTTGGTGCTATTTCACCTGTATTCACGTTTGACGCCAATGGCAAGTTGACAGGCATCACTAACCCGGCTGTGGACGCACGAAACCGCCAGTTGGTATTGAATCCGGCAGCTTCTGCAGATGAGAATGTGTTCAACCTTGAAGATAAGAGCTTCAGGTTCAATCTTCTTTTCAAGCAAAATACCCGACCTGACATGACCGTTATTATGATCGGTGAGTACGATGGTCCTCGGTAATTGAGGCGACTCAAAGCATATATAAAATTGCCACCGCTTCCCGGTGGCAATTTTTTTTATAGAGCTCCGTTTTAGCACTGCAGAAGGCTTTCTAGATGTTCTATATTTGCAAGGCAATGCTTTACGTTTCAAGAAAAGAGCACTTTAACGCTGCGCACAAACTTTATAATCCCGCCCTCAGCAAGGAGCGGAATATCGAACTGTTCGGACCCTGCGCCAATGAAAACTGGCACGGCCATAACTTCGACCTGATTGTTACGGTAAAGGGGAAACCAGACCCGGACACCGGATTTGTCGTAGATTTGAAAAAATTAAGCACCCTGATTCGGGAAGAAGTCATTGATAAACTTGATCACAAGAACCTCAACCTTGATGTTGATTTCATGCATGGTAAGCTGGCAAGCTGTGAAACGTTAATAGTTGAAATATGGAAAATCCTTGACACACATTTGCCGGCAATAACCACACAAGGTAAGCTACACTCGCTTCGCCTCTATGAAACGCCTCGCAATTATGTCGAATATTATGGTGAATAATCATCCTCGATGAACTACTTCGTTATTGCAGGTGAACGTTCAGGCGATTTACACGGGGGAAACCTCGTTAAAGCATTGAAAAAATACGACTCTAATGCCGTCATTGAAGGGGTAGGTGGTGATTACATGCAGACGGCAGGTGTCTCATTGAATACGCACTATCGCGAGCTGGCGTTTATGGGCTTCATTGAAGTAGTTAAAAACATCAACACCGTTTCACGCTATATCCGGAAGACTAAAAACGAAATCCTCGCCTTCAAGCCAGACGCCATCATCCTCATTGATTATGGGGGCTTCAACATGCGGATTGCAAAATTCGCGAAGAAGCACAACATCAAAGTTTACTATTACATCACGCCAAAGGTTTGGGCATGGTACCAGCGTAGAGCACTTGCCTTGAAAAAGAACGTCACGAAGATGTTTGTGATTCTGCCTTTCGAAAAGGATTTCTTCAGACAGTTCGATACTGACGTTGATTATGTTGGCAATCCTGTGATGGACGCAGTAAAGCAGCACATCCCCGATAAATCATTCCCATCCAATTATCAGATCGATGAGTCCAGGGACTTAGTAGCATTACTACCCGGTAGCCGAAAACAAGAGTTGCAGCGCATGGTTCCCATTATGGCTGAAGTAGTCAAAGCTTTCCCTGAAATAACTTTTGGTGTAGCGGTAGTCAATAATTTGGATGGGTCACTTTACGAACCCTTCCGATATTTTCCGAACGTATCCTTAATTCCCGAAGACACCTACAACCTATTATTGAACTCACGTGCAGCGATTGTTACATCGGGCACAGCAACGCTTGAGACTGCGCTCTTCCGTGTCCCACAAGTTGTGATCTATAAGGCATCCGCCAGCACCTATCGTGTCGTAAAGTTGATGATCAAGGTGAAGTTTATTTCACTCGTAAACCTGATCGCAGGAAAACAAGTCATCAAAGAATTGATTCAGCATGACGCAAATGTCACAACGATAGGAGAGGAGTTGAAGCGCCTTCTCGCAGACGGCAAATACCGCAGCGACATGCTGAGTAACTACGATCAGATTATCCAAACGCTTGACATAGGCTCAGCATCAGACAACGCAGCCCGTCTCATAGTGCAATACCTTCGCGCTTCTTAAGCGACTTTCAGTTTGCTATACTGCGACTTGTTGAATTTCTCTTCCGCGTAAGCGCGGTTGATGACAAGCTTCTCAGATGTTTTCTCTGACGGTAATTCAAACATGGCATCGTTGATGATCGCTTCACAAATACTGCGAAGTCCACGCGCACCAAGCTTGAACTCGAGTGCTTTTTCAACGATAAATTCGATCGCACCTTCTTTAAATTCGAGGTCGATTGTTTCCATTTCGAAAAGCTTTTTGTACTGCTTCACCAAAGCATTCTTTGGCTCGGTAAGGATTCTGCGAAGGGCTTCGCGATCCAATGGGTTGAGGAAAGAAACCACCGGCAAGCGACCAATCAATTCCGGAATCAATCCGAAACTCTTAAGGTCTTGTGCCGATACAAATTGAAGTAAATTATTTTTATCAAGATCACCAGGGTGCGTGCCGTCAGGGCTAGCCACAAATCCGAGCGGTCTGGTATTAAGACGATTTCCAATAAACCTTGAAATTCCTTCAAACGCACCACCGCAGATGAACAGGATGTTCTCAGTGTTGACGGTAATCATTTTCTGATCGGGGTGTTTTCTTCCACCCTGAGGAGGAACGTTCACAGCAGTTCCTTCCAGTAATTTCAGCAATGCTTGCTGTACACCTTCGCCACTTACATCACGCGTGATAGATGGATTATCAGATTTGCGGGCGATCTTGTCGATCTCATCGATATAAACAATGCCACGCTCAGCTGCTTCAACGTTATAATCTGCTGCTTGAAGGAGACGAGTAAGAATACTTTCTACATCTTCACCGACATAACCGGCTTCGGTCAGCACGGTTGCATCAGCAATACAAAAAGGAACTTGCAGGATCTTCGCAAGTGTACGTGCGAGGTAGGTCTTCCCAGTTCCAGTTTCACCAACCATAATGATGTTAGATTTTTCAATTGTCACATCGCTATCCAGCTTACGCTGCATTAGACGCTTATAGTGGTTGTATACGGCAACCGAAATGATCTTTTTGGCCTCGTCCTGACCAATAACATATTCGTCAAGAAATTTTTTAATCTCCCGAGGTTTGATCAGCTTAAAGTTTGGTGAAAAACCGGAGTCGATTTTGCTACGCTTCTCTTCTTGAAGGATCTGGCTGGCTTGCGTAACACATTTATCACAAATGTGAGCATGTATCCCTGAAATCATCAGGTCTACATCTTTCTTGCTTCTTCCGCAAAACGAACACGTTACTTCAGCCATAATATTTAGGGAGATTAATAAAACCGATGTGCCCGGTTTATACAAAGGTACTGAATATTTGGCACATCGGTAATTTAATCCTTAACCGTTATGAAGGCTTTTTTCGTTCCAAAACCTCGTCAATAAGGCCATATTCTTTAGCTTCTACAGCGCGCATCCAGTAGTCACGATCTGAATCCTTCTCGATTTTCTCATATTTCTGGCCGCTGTGCTTTGCCAAAATGTTGTAGAGGTCTTTCTTAACCTCGAGTGTTTGCTTTAAGCTGATTTCCATGTCGGAAGCCTGTCCCTGCATGCCGCTCATTGGCTGGTGAATCATTACACGCGAATGTGGTAATGCAGAACGTTTCTTTGCCGCTCCCGCGGTCAAGAGAACCGCGCCCATTGACGCTGCTAAGCCAGTGCAAATAGTTGCAACATCTGGATTGACGTATTGCATAGTGTCATAAATTCCGAGACCTGCATACACCGAGCCGCCTGGGCTGTTGATGTACATGATGATATCTTTTCTTGGATCGGATGACTCGAGGAAAAGCAACTGTGCGGTTATCAGGTTGGCAATCTGATCATCGATTCCCATACCCAAAAATATGATCCGGTCCGAGATAAGACGCGTGAAAACATCGATTGCACGGAAGTTTCCAGGACGCTCTTCAATGACGTACTGTGTCATATTTTGAATTTGCTGAGCATAACTGTCGATCGTGTTGCCGCTCATGCCCAGGTGATGAACCGCATATTTGCGAAACTCATTGTTGTAATCCATAATTTACTTTTTATGATTGCTTGTTAGATTTGAAGAAAGCCCGTTTCGGGAGGCAGTTTTAAGGTTGACAATCTTAGCTATACTCAGTTTAAAATACAACCCTAAACCCCTCAAAAACGCAAATGGTTTTATCCGTTCCCAGATAAAACCATAGTCGTAATAATTTAGTTTTTATTGTTGAAATCTTTCCTCAGCGTTGCCAATGTCCTTTAGCGATAGCCATGGCCAATAGCCATAGCTAGTGTTTATGTTCCTCAACGATCTTCTTAAACTCATCCACTGAAACAGCCTTCTCATCCACTGAAACTTTCTCACGAATCAACTTCATGATCTTCTCATGCTTCAGCTGGTTGTACAGCTTCATAAAATTCTGACCGTTCTCATTTTGAAGGTAGTTGTCAGCGAACGCATCAAGTCGGTCACCAAACTGCGCAGCAAACGCTGGTCCACCAAACTGTGCCGTAATTAGATCCTTCGCCTTGTTTCTTACTTCTTCTGCTTCGACAGTGATCTTATTGTCGTCAGCGATCTTGTTCTTTATCAGATCCCACTTCAGACCGCGAACGTATTGCTCAAATTCTTTCTCGAGAATGTCATCGGTTACCTGCCCCTGACTTGTTGCCTTCAACCAGGTCTTAAGGAAGTCAGATGGAATGTTGATTTTCGTGTTGTCAAGGAAATAATCCTCAATGTGGTGATCGAGGAAGTGATCAGTTTCACGTTTGTAGTTTTCTCCAATCGTCTCTTCGACCTTTTTCAGAAAATCCGCTTCATTCGTAATGGTATCTTTCCCAAATACGCGATCGAAAAGCTCCTGGTTTACCTCTGAAGGTTCAGTCCTGCTGATGTTCGTGATCTTCAAGGCAAATTTGCCTTTTGGAGCACTTTCGTTTTCGCCAGTTCCTAGGAATTGCTCTTTTGCATCCTCATCTTGAAAAACGGCATCAATATCAAAATCAACCTGATCATCCTTCTTCAGGCCGATAAATTTCTTCTGTTCTTTCTTCTCAATTTTGTCAGTCGAAAGAAAAGCACTCTCGCGGACCACCGTACCATCTTCACTGCGAAGTTCTCCGAAGATGTTATCACCAACCTCACTTGTTTCCGGATACGTTACTTTTCCAAAACGCTTGCGCAGATCGTTAACGGTTTCGTCAATTACTTTCTTGTCAAGCTGAATCTTGTAGCCTTTCACTTTAGCCTTTGACGATAATTCGTATGTGAAATCTTCAACCATTCCGATCTGGTATTCAAACTCAAAATCCTTTTGAGCTTCCCAGTCGATGTCGCGCGTCTTTGATGGATTTGGAAGTGGCTCACCTAAAATCTTCAAGTTGTTCTCTTTAATATAATCAGAGAGCTTGTGCGACAACAGGTGGTTGATCTCGTCAACGAGAATAGACTTTCCAAACATTTTCTTGATCACGCCAGTTGGTACTTTTCCCTGGCGGAATCCTTTAATGTTCGCTTTCCGGGCGTAATCTTTAACCTTTTCTTCAACGTGCGGCTGATAGTCGCCTTCGTTAAGCTTGATCTTGATTAAGCCTTCTGTCGTTCCCTTTTTGTCAAGTGTAATTTCCAAAGCTGTAAATGTTTGTTGTTCTGATAAAATTAAGAACCCTCAATACCGAAGAAAAATTCAAGTATCGAGGGTTCCCTGTCCCGTTCAACGCGAATTCTTCATTCGCTGAGAGCGGGACGTTTAGTCCGGATGGAGGGACTCGAACCCCCACGCCTTGCGGCACCAGATCCTAAGTCTGGCGCGGCTACCAATTACGCCACATCCGGCCGTAATTCCTTCTTGCCCGTAATCGGTTCGGCAAAAAGGAGCGCAAATTTATAGATATTTTGGAATTAAAGAAGCCTTTCAAAATGTTTAACTATTGAAAGTTGAACAATTTTATTCCATTGTTTAAAGTTGTAAATTCTAGCCAAAACCCACTTTTTT
>DASWTM010000227.1:0-4986 GCA_036402115.1 Chryseosolibacter sp. | reverse complement strand
TAAACCTTATGGGCGAATAATCTGTTCTTTGCCCATCTGATCGGCCGTTAACTTACCATTAACACTTACCGATCAACTTATTTGAAGTGGATTTCGTTTTTTTGAGGACTTTAAACCCTATGATACATAATTCTCTTAGGTTTCTCTTGCTGTTTCTTTTCGCCTCGTTTGCTTCTTTTGGCCAAATTCTCAGGCCGGCCACGTGGACGCAGGATATTTCCAAAACATCGGTAAAAGTCGGGGACGTAGTTGAGCTGGTCTTTCGAACCTCTATTGATGATGCATGGTACATGTACGCCAGCGACTTCGATCCGGATTGCGGTCCGATTGCTGCCGAGTTGGAGTTTGCAGAAACGAAAAATTTCGAGGTAGTTGGCAAGCTGATATCAGTTAACTCGAGCGCGAAGACGGATGAAAATTTTCCTGATTGTAAAGTCATCAAGTATTTTAAGAAAACCGGTGAGTTCAGGCAAAAGATAAAAATCACCGGAAGTCCAGTGTCGATCGCGGTAGCACTCAAGGGTCAGGTTTGTACTTTTCTTGACGGCACATGCGTTAATTTTGAAGAAGATTTTTCATTCGACTATCTGCAGGTAGAAGGCGGTGCTTCAACTCCCAACACCACCACTCCGAAATCTGTTGAAAAGAAAGGCGATAATCAGTCGTCCCTTGGAAGTCCTATCCAGCTTCCATTGCCAACTCCTGATTCCGCAAAGCAAACCGTTAAAACCTCAGCAGTCTATGGCGAGAACAAAGGTCCAGTTCTCGATCCTACAATTTTAGAAGGAGATCCTTCCTATGGAAACGATTCGTTCTGGAGTTTGCTCGTGCTGGCATTTGTAGCGGGGCTGACATCGTTGATTACACCCTGCGTCTTCCCAATGATTCCAATGACTGTGACGTTTTTTCTCAAAGACAATCAGTCAAGAAGCCAGGGAATTCGAAACGCTATCATTTTCGGTTTATCGATCATCGTTTTGTATTCATCAGCGGGAACGTTGTTCGCAATCATCCTCGGACCTGAAGGATTGAATGCAATGGCCACGAACTGGGCGCTCAATCTTTTCATCTTTATCGTGTTCTTGATTTTCGCGCTCTCATTCTTCGGATTGTTTGAAATCAACGCGCCTTATCAACTTGTCAATAAAGTAGATCGCCAAGCGGAGAAAGGCGGCCTGGTCGGTATATTCTTCATGGCATTTACACTCGTTCTGATTTCTTTCAGCTGCACAGTTCCTATCGTTGGAAGTGTTCTGGCATTGTCTGCAGGTGGCGCGGTGTTAAAACCGATTTTGATGATGCTGGCATATTCGCTCGCATTTGCATTGCCGTTCGCAATCTTCGCTTTCTTCCCCGAAGTGTTGAAGAGCATGCCAAAGTCTGGTGGATGGCTCAATTCTGTGAAAGTCGTGCTTGGTTTTGTCGAACTCGCCCTCGCATTAAAATTCTTCAGCATTGCAGATCAGACTTACCATTGGGGCTTACTCGATCGCGATCTTAACATCGCATTATGGATTGTAATCTTTACGCTGATGGGATTTTATCTCCTCGGGAAGATTCGCCTGCCGAACGACTCACCATTGGAGAAAATTTCTGTCGGTCGGCTGATGTTGGCAATTGCTACATTCTCATTTGTCATTTACCTCATCCCGGGCTTGTGGGGAGCACCACTGAAGGCCCTGGCGGGATATCTTCCTCCGATGTACACGCATGATTTTGACTTGGTATCGCTTAATCGCAACGAAAAATCGAATGAAATCTGCGACACACCGAAATACAGCGACTTCCTTCATTTGCCACACGGGTTAAAAGGATACTTCGACTACGATCAGGCGCTCGCTTGTGCTCGTGCCCAAAACAAACCTCTCTTCATTGATTTCACTGGCCACGGCTGCACCAACTGTCGCGAGATGGAAGCGAACGTGTGGTCCGATCCACAAGTGTTGGAGCGTTTGAAAAATGATTACGTGGTTGTTGCTCTATATGTAGACGACAAAACCGAATTGCCGCAAAGTGAATGGTATACTTCCAAGTATGACAACAAGGTGAAGAAAACCATCGGTAAACAAAACGCAGATCTGCAGATTCAAAACCTTGAGAATAATGCCCAACCATTCTATGTGTTGGTTGGAAAAGATGAGCGTGTTCTCGCATGGCCAAAGGATTTTGATCGCAGCGTAAAAAACTTCGTGGATTTTCTGGAGAGTGGAAAAAAAACTTACAGTAAGTTATATCCGAACTAGGGTTCACATCAGTTTGGCCCACGCAATTGAATGGTATAAGGTGGAGGCTTTCATATAAATTTTAATAGTTATATATTTGAATATTAGGTCGTTTCGTTTTAAGCGACTGGAGGGAATTTTTTAAACTTATATATATTTGTTCCTCTTCACTTTTTAACCTTCTACAAATCGATGACAAAACGCTGGCTTGGATTCCTTTGCATTATTACAATGGCAGGCGCTGTTGCGCTTATGAACAATTACTACCTCCCGTCACTGGAGAAAAAAGTAGTTGTGGAATCTGATTCTGCGAGTAGCCCGGAAGTTGTAAAAGAACCCCGTGTTTTGTATGGAATGATCCTCGATGACAGTCACCTGGTCATTGAAGATAAGATCAAACGCAATGAACGCCTCGGGGACATCCTGGAGCAATATCACGTGCCGGCCAGCATCATTCACGAAATTTCCAACTTGTCGCGCAAGATTTTCGACCCGCGTAAAATCGCTGCCAACAAAAAATATACACTCATTTGCGACCAGGATTCACTCACCCGTGCAAAGGCGCTGGTGTATGAGCCAAACGCAATCGAGTATGTGGTCTTCAAATTCGGTGATTCGCTTTCCGTTGATTTGATGAAACGCGATGTAATCACCGTTGAGAAATCAGTCACTGGCGTTATCACTTCTACCCTTTCCGCTTCCATTGAGGAGATGGGAATTTCAAATGACCTCACTAACCGCTTCGTAGATATCTTCGGATGGCAGGTAGATTTTCAGAGACTTCAGAAAGGCGACAAGTTTAAACTCATCTATCACGAAAATCAGGTTGATGGCATTTCTATTGGTATTAAGCAGATCGATGCAATCTATTTCGAGCACTTCGGTCAGCCATACTGGGCATTCCCGTTCGACCAGGGTGACGGCCTCGACTATTTCGATGAAGATGGTAAGAGCATGCGCAAGGCATTCCTAAAGTATCCTATCGAATTTACGCGCATCAGCTCACGCTACAATTTGAATCGCTTCCACCCAGTACAGAAAAGATACAAGGCTCACCTCGGAACAGATTTCGCAGCCCCAACTGGAACGCCTATACGTTCAGTGGGTGATGGTGTCGTTCTCGAAGCGCAATACAAAGGCGGAAATGGAAATTATGTTAAGATCCGCCACAACGCCACTTACACAACGCAGTACCTTCACATGTCGCGCATTGCATCAGGAGTTCGCGCAGGTACACGTGTTCGCCAGGGCGAAACCATTGGATACGTGGGAAGCACGGGTTTAGCATCCGGCCCACACCTTTGCTATCGCTTCTGGAAAAATGGACGTCAGGTTGATGCGCTCCGCGTAGAATTGCCTCCATCCGAACCAGTTAAAAAAGCACACCGTGAAGCATTCGAGGCAGTTAAATCGGAACTTATGGCAAAGCTAAATTCGATTCAGTTTGCCGAAGACGTTGCTCAAACGTATGCATCAGCAAAATAAAACACTTCGTCATCAATAATTGAGACCTCAGGATCCCCGGAACCTGAGGTCTTCTTATTTTATGGAATTTTATTTTCCAGGAATCGTTTATCTTGATATGGGTCTTTGACGTTAATATTGTCAAAAGATTCCCTCAATCACTGGCAATGCAGTTCCGACTCACTCTTATCGTGCTGATGCTCTCGGGCAGTATGGCTTTCTCACAGAAGGTCGGACTCGTGTTAAGTGGAGGTGCCGCCAAAGGTCTGGCTCATATTGGGGTGTTAAAAGCACTTGAAGAAAACGAGATCCCAATCGATTACGTGGTGGGCACAAGCATGGGTGGAATCATCAGCGGATACTATGCCGCGGGATTGAGTCCTGATCAGATTGAAAGCATCGCGCTTTCGCCCCAGTTCCTTCGCTGGATTAACGGTCTACCTGAGACAGGCTATAATTACTACTTCCATCAAAGCGAAAACAACCCAAACTTCCTTACACTTAACCTCTCCCTCGACTCGATTCTCAACATGCAGTTGAATACCAGTCTTGCAAGTGACGTTTCGCTGAACTTTGCACTTGCTGAGAGTATGGCGCTTGCCTCCGCTATTTCCAAAAATAATTTTGACAGCCTGTTTGTGCCTCTCAGGGTCGTGGCAGCAGATATCTTTACACAAAACGAAGTCGTGTTAAAGCGAGGAAACCTGAGTGATGCGTTACGGGCCACTCAGACTGTTCCCTTTTTTTACAACCCCATTCGGGTAGATGGCAAATATCTTTTTGATGGGGGTGTGTACAATAATTTTCCGGTGGACGTTGCTCAGAAAGAATTCAAACCCGATGTGATCATCGGTTGCAACGTGTCCACGAAAATATTCAACGAGTATCCCTATGACCTCGATGAAAAGCTCATCGCAAAATCACTTTTGTTTTTGCTACTCGATAAGTCCGATCCGTCAAGCGTTCCTGCGAACGGGGTTTACATCCAACCCAATCTCGATGGCTTTACATCCTTCGATTTCGCCAAAGTGAAAAGCTTGATCGATAGTGGATATACCGAGACAATGCGTCAGATGGAGGACATCAAAAAGAAAATTTCATCGCGCATTACGTGCGAAGACGTAGCCGTTAAGCGGAACAAATTCAACAACCGTAATCCTGCGATCGTTGTCTCCGACATTCAGTTCAAAGGATTCAACAGCAGCCAGCGGAAATACATCAGAAGATTGTTCAAGTTCAATCCGAACAATCCGAAACCGCTTTACATGGGAAAGATTAAGCGCGGATATTTTCGAATGGT
>DASWTM010000226.1:0-34790 GCA_036402115.1 Chryseosolibacter sp. | reverse complement strand
GGCTATCTGATCTCGTTCAAATTTTTCGCGACACTGCTGTTTTTGCTTTTCATGGGTGTGATGTACAATGTCCGACCATTCCGCAGCAAAGAGCGCGTATACCTTGACGTACTTTCCGAATCAGTGAATAATCCAATCCGTTTTTGCCTGGGATGGTTTATGGTTTCCCCGGCAGTTGGCTTGTATATGGATAATCGCTGGGACCTGGAGTTCTTTAACTCGATTCCTCCGTTGAGTATCATTCTGGCCTACTGGATGGGTGGTGCATTCCTGATGGCAACAAAACGTTTTGCCGAATATCGTCTTATTGGAAATCCAGAGACTGCAGGTTTATACCGCAGGTCATTTAAATACTACACAGAAAATAGTTTACTGATCTCGATGTTTTTCTATGCGCTGACCTGTGCATTCTTCCTCGGAATCTTCTTGATCAAAAACCGAATTGAGATGTTGATCAGTTTCCCGTTCTTCGCGCTTCTTTTCGCGTGGTATCTCAAGATCGGCTTATTGAAAGATTCACCCGTACAAGGGTCAGAGAAGATCTGGACGCGCAAATGGTTTATGCTTTACATTGTCCTCTTTACGATTCTCATCTGCCTTCTGATGTTTGTGGACATACCATGGTTGCGTTGGTTCCTCATTCAAACCAGAAACTAATTTTAGTTCCAGTTCTACGCTTGGTACGCATTTAGTACAACCGTCTTGGCTTTAATTGATTAACGATGGTTTCTTCAACCACCAAAAATAATCTTGTCGATTACAATACCGGCATTTCTGCAGTCCATCCAGGGCTTGAACGCTCTGCTGCAGAAGCGCAGTTTAAAGTCTTTGCCATGTTGTGGGCAATCGCCTCGCTATTTCATATGGCCCACTCGAATGTTTTTGATCGCGAGTTTGATTTTGCACTACTAACGCTTGCCGCTTTGTACGTGATCTTCCGTCCTTCGATGGGAGGATTTCTGTTGCTCATCGCCTTTCAAGTGTTTGATGCGTTCTTTCGGATGCCTTTCACAACAAATCACTGGATTTTTACGGCATTCGTAAACGTTACTATTTTTCATGCGCTTCTCTATCTTGTCATACGGCAGCGGTCGTTTCAGATCAGCCCGGGCGACTTGCTGAAAACATTTTTACCACTCGTGAAAATTGAACTAGTGATTCTGTATTTCTTCGCGGTGTTTCACAAAATTAACGCAGGTTTTTTTGCGGAGGGGAGTTGTGCTATCGACTTGTTGCGGGCGCAAAACCTGGATACATTAATCCCTATCCCGCCTGGTTTTTACAAACTCAACGCATACCTCACCCTTGTCATTGAGGCGCTCATCCCAGTACTGCTTTGTTTCCGAAGGACACGCACTGCCGGAATTCTTGTTGGTTTATTCTTTCATTGTGTGCTCTCGTACAGTTCATACAACGCATTCTATGATTTTTCATCCATGGTGTTCGCTGTGTACTTTCTATTCACAGCTCCGGAGCTTAGCGTGAAGATCTTAGATCATCTCAGACGAATTAAGACCGGTATCGTCCGGAATGTTTCCCCGCGGGAATTCGGCTACGGAAAGCTTGTTAGTCGTATCGCATTGTTCGTGGTAGGTCTTGGGATCGTTTACCTTTTGACAAAAAAGCTTGATGATTTTAAATCGATTAACCTGTATTTCTTTTGGACGGTGTATAGCGTCCTATACTTCTACATCTTCATAAGCAATCAGTTTTTCTCAAAACAAACAAACAATGGACAGGCAGTGGTTAGCAATCGATTTACACTTGCACATTGGTCGCTTCTAATCATTCCGATCCTTGTTTTTGTTAACGGAACAATTCCTTATCTGGGATTGAAAACCGAGAACTCGTACGCGATGTTCTCCAACCTGAAAACAGAAGGTGGTGAATCAAACCACTATATCATTCCCGCTTCAGCTCAGATTTTTGATTACCAGAAAGACGTCATTGATATCGTCAGTTCAAGTGATCCCAATCTTCAAAAAATCGCCAACGCAAATCTTTCGATGGTGTGGTTTGAATTCAAGAATTATCTGCATACACACAGACCGTCACAGGTTCAATACCTTCGGAACGGAAAATTGGAAACTTATGTGAAAAGCGATCCCTCAACTCACCCACCAAAAAACAACTATGTGTTAGCAAAGGCTATGAAGTTTCGGGCATTTGCAAAAGAAGGCGCACAGCCTTGTTCACATTAGTCGTATAGGGAATTCTTGCCCCAACTCATTCAAAAATCCAACGCTAAATGATAAACGACAGCAGGAATCGATTTTGCAGCGGGTATTCACTTACATCCTCATTCTTAAACGCATGCGTCATTACGATTTGATAGTAGCCGGCACCGGATTCGCATCAACTTTCTTTTTATATAAATATCTGGCAAAGGCTCCAGCGAATGCGAGAGTGCTCGTGCTCGAGCGCGGTCATCTGTATCCACACGCTGATCGGGTAAAGGATCTTCGCGGTGAAAAAACGGGCTTGTCGAAAATCAATCCAAATCATGGAGAGACATTCGTCAACAAAAATCCAGATAAGCACTGGCCATTCACTGTTGGCTTCGGGGGAAGTTCTAACTGCTGGTACGGTTGCACGCCTCGTTTTCTGCCCTCGGATTTTCGCATGAAAACAAAGTATGGTGTTGCGGAAGATTGGCCTATTCAGTACGATGAACTGGAGCCGTACTATTCGGAAGTGGAAGATCTGATGAACATCTCAGGTCCGGACGAAACTCCATTTCCAAAAAATTCAAAATATCCTTTGCCGCCTCATTCCTTTTCAACAGTTGATAAAGTTTTAAACAAGGCGTATGGCAAGCAATGGATAAGTCAGCCCACCGCGCGTGCCAGTCGTGCCGTAGGCAAGCGGAATCCATGCTGTGTAAGTGCATCGTGTTCGGTGTGCCCTGTGAGTGCGAAGTTTACCATTGAGAACTCCGAGATGAATGTCTATACCGATCCGCGTGTGGAACTTTCGTACGGATCGCTGGTGAACTACCTCGAGCTAGAACAAAACCGCGCAAAAAAAATTTACTTTACGAAAGACGGAAAGGATCATTCGTATTCAGCGGATGTTTTCGCCCTTGGGACAAACGCGATTTTCAATGCCCACATTCTGTTAAATTCCGGTGACGGACATCCCTTAACCGGTAAAGGTTTGGGCGAACAGTTCGGCTTTGACACGATTGTGCATTTGAAAGACATGGAGAACGTGGGCGGCAGCACCTGGGTAACGGCAAATGGATACATGCTTTACGATGGCGACCACCGTAAAAATTTAGCAGCATGCCTGATTGAATCAAACAATGCTCCGTATGTGCGTCTCGAAAGTGGGAAGTGGAGACACCTTGCAACGTTCCGTATGATCTTCGAAGATCTTCCACTAGATGAGAACACGGTGGCGAAAGGTGAAGATCCTACCAAGCCGGAAGTATCCTTTAATAAGCCGTCTGATTATACTTTGCGCGGAGTGAAGAATCTCAAAGAAAAGCTTCCAGAGTTATTGAAGATGCTTCCTGTCGAAGACATTAAATACCTTGACCCCTACAAAACGGAAGCACACATCCTCGGCACAACGCGCATGCACGCTGACAGTCGCAAAGGAGTACTGGATAAAAATCTTTTGCATCACCTGTACCGAAATGTTTTTGTGTTAGGCAGTGGCTCGTTCACAACCTTTACACCGAATAATCCTACATTAACCTTGTCGGCTTTGTCATTGCATGCCGCAGATAAATCTTTTTAGAATATGAAGCGCAGGAAATTTTTGGCGATAGCAGGAGTTGGTGGAGTGGTGGCAGCACTTGCTTCATTCAAATTCATCACGAACCCATTCGAAAGCGTTGCAAAGGGAATCATCAAATCGGAGCTCGATTATCTAAAACTCGATGAAGACGGTCTCGATCGCTTCGTAGCTGAGTACTCCAGGCTGAAAGACCGTAACTACAAACTTACAATGAAGGGTTACTCTTTGTTTGGCATCAACTCAGCAAAATCCGGAAAGGTTCACCAGCTTGTGAGTGCCTATTTGCTGTCCAGTGATTTCTTCCAAAACAAAATGGATGAAACACGCACGATAAAATATGTCGGACTATACGATCCGTACTCAAGGCCTTGCTCACACCCGTTCTCTCATGTTCACTACGCGTAAATGCAATTTTACCGCAAAGCCGCTGAGGCGCAGAGAAACGCAGAGAAACTTTTTGAATGTATTTAGAAAGTGAGACGGTTTGGTATTAAACGCGAGTAAATTTAAGTAAGCATTGCAGAGATTTTCACGCATTGTATGTTCAATAAAAATCGAATTAAGGAAGTGATTCGTTGGCACAGCACGAACTAAATTAAACACTTCTGCATTTTAGAATTCTCCGCGTTCCTTTGCGCCTTCGCGTCTTTGCGGTAAAATGCATTTCCGCAAGGATCGGGTTTGATAATCCCTCTTCTATTCACAATCTTTGCCCGCTCAAACCCTGAATGCAATGTCTCTGGCAGAATCCCAACGTGGAAAAGCGATCATTTTGTTAATACTGTTGTCCCTCATCTGGGGAACGTCTTTCATTCTCATGAAGCGCGGCTTAACGGTCTACTCCGCAGGGGAGGTGGGCTCGATTCGAGTCGTTGCTGCAGCGATTTTTCTTCTGCCATTTGCGATTTTCAGGTTAAAGGAGCTCACTGGAAATCAGTTTGCAAAGCTGTTCGCATCTGGCTTGATGGGAATATTCTTTCCTGCGTTTCTTTTCGCGACCGCGCAAACAAGGCTTGAAAGCTCAGTCTCCGGAATCTTAAATAGCCTTACACCGATCTGTACGCTTATTGTTGGAGTTGCGCTGTACAAGCAACCTTTCCGTTCTCAGTCGTTATTTGGTGTTATCATCGGATTAATCGGTACCGTGGTTTTGATCTTCGCGAACTATGGCGGGGCCGTTGGAGGATTAAATCTCTTTGCATTCCTCGTTATCATCGCTTGCGTGTTTTACGCCATGAACCTGAACTTCGTCAAGTTTAAAATTACGGAGCTGAAAGCACTGACAATAACCAGCGTTTCCATCCTTTTGATCAGCCCATTGGCGCTCATCTATCTTCTTGGCTTTACCGATTTCACCACCAAGGTAACATCACATCCCCAAGCGCTTCCCGCCCTGGGGTATATCGTGTTACTGGGAGCAATGAGTACCTCGGTCGCAACGATATTATTCAATCTCCTCGTAAAAATCAGCAATCCTCTTTTCACCAGTTCGGTGACATACATTATTCCGATTGTTGCAGTTGGCTGGGGCTTGCTTGACGGAGAGCAGCTTCTCCTCGGCCATTTTATTGGTATGGCGGCAATCATCGGGGGTGTATATCTTGCCAATAAAAAATAAGCCACCAGCACACCGTTGACGGCTCTGAACCGTCCCGTCTCAAACAGGTGGCTGGATTGATTTTTGTACCAGCATTTTCCAGAATATTCTTCAAAAATGTTCATTCCGGTCAGGTATCTTATACTCATGGTGGCGTTGTGCCTCCCTGGCCTTGTATTGTCGCAGGAGAAGGATACCATAGACTCCGATACGACCAAACGGACAATCGTGGAGGCGATTACGGAAAGCCGTGTTTCCAAACGTCTTCTTAAATCGATCACGCGCAAGCGGCAAACCAACCCGACTGCAGCGGTGCGAAGCGAAGATGCCTTCATGCCCTTCGAAGGAAAAATTATCCGGAAGATTGAAGTTCGTCACCTCGGTTTTGACAAAACGGTGTACGACACCACGCGCAATATCAAGAACACCGTCACGCGTATCAGCAAAGCGCTTCACAGCAACTCGCGAGAGTGGTTAATCCGCGATCATTTGTTCATTCGCCCCAACAGACCATTGAGTCCATACCGGCTTGCTGATAACGAACGCTACCTTCGTGACCTCGATTTTATTCTGGATTCAAAAATTTATGTTGTTCCGCTGGCCAATAAAGACTCCGTTGATGTGGTCGTTCTTACGCGCGATGTGTTCAGCATTGGTGGAAGCTTCAGTCCGTCCGGTCCAACAAAAACACGCTTCCGTCTCTATGATGTAAACCTTGGCGGATGGGGCCAGCGTGTCCAGTTCAATGGACTTATAGAAAATGGTAGAAATCCAGCGTTTATCTACGAAGCTTTATATCGAAAGAATAGCATTGGTGGAAGCTTTGTCAACGGAACCGTTGGCTACACACAGCTGAATAACGGCAGCAGTTATGGTGACGAAGAAGAGAAAGCTTACTACATCCGTCTGGACCGCCCTCTTGTATCACCCTACACGACTTTTGCAGGTGGAATGGAGATCAGCAGAAACTGGTCAAAGAATTTTTTCAACAAGGTTGATTCCATGTTTCTTAACTATCGGTACGTCATCAACGACTTTTGGGTAGGTTACAATATTGGCGCACGGTCGAGCTGGCAGAACCGCGCAAGACACTTCGTGGCGATCCGGGCATTCGACCAGAACTTTGTTAGCCGCTCCGAGAATGTCAAAGAGTTGGGAAGTGCCACCTACAACGACCGCAGCTTCGTGCTGGGCGGACTCACATTTTTCAAACAGAATTTTTACACCGCCAGTTACATCTACGGCTTTGGCCGAACCGAAGACGTACCCTACGGTTATAGCATTTCAGGCTATGCCGGATGGTCACGGGAGCTGAACCGTAAACGCCCGTATTTGGGCTTCGAGTTTGAGAAGGCGATTGTCACCAGACGAAATGAATTTTACAACATCGCGGTCCGTACAGGTGGCTACCATAGTGACGGTAAACTCGAGGATGGAGTGATGTTGTTGTCGGGATCCATGATGAGTCGACTTATCCCCTACGGAGAATTGCTGATTCGGCAGTCCTTTGCAGTCGATTACACTCGCGTGTTTCGCCAGCGCACAAGTTTGCCACTGGATATAAACAATGAATTTGGCTTGCGCTATTTTGTTGCGGATAGTCTTTGGGGTACGAAGCGCTTCCATATCAACACAGAAACATTAGTTTTTACGCCCATCAGTCTGATTGGATTTCGGTTTGCTCCGTTTGGCTTTGGGGAGATGGCAATGATAAATGGTGATTCAGGAAGTATTTTCTCGGATAAACCCTATTTTGGTTTCGGAGGCGGCATCAGGACCCGAAACGAAAACCTTGTATTCGGGACGATCGAATTGAGACTTGTCTATTTTCCGCGAACGGTAGGAGATATTAACTCGTTTGCGATTCGTGTCAGCAGTAATCTGAGGGTGAAATATAGTGCGGGGTTTGTGAAGCCTCCTGGATTCGTAACATTCAATTAATCCACCGTTATGCTCAAGGTGCTCAACCAATCGAAAATTTCTTTTTCGTCTTTCGCAGTGAGTTGCGCGTGCTCGTGAAATAGCGTATAGGCTTCTATCGGCATTGATCTTTCCCGCGTTACTTCCCCAATTTCTTCGAGTTTGTCTCGCGCTTCTTCAGCAGGATATGTTTTGAATTCGGAGAAATTTAAATGTTCTTTTCCTTCATGCACGTGAGCCGCCAACCACCAGCCTATGGGTTGTAGGTTCACATACCACGGATATTTTGTGTTGTTGCTGTGACAGTCATAGCACTTTGTGACAAACGTCTGATGAAGCTCTTGCGGCATCGCATATACGTGACTGATGTCATTGGTACTGATCAACTCGTCAGAACGGTTTCGCGTGGGCTGAATGAATTGCATCACAACCAGGATAATGATAATGAGGATGCCGACTTTGCGAGTTGGTTTCATAGCACGGTGGATTCGACTAAAAGCCTACCATAAGTTAACGGTTCTTCAACCCCTTTCAAAATTTTCACACACCATCTCTCTTCGGTTTATGGCCCCACGGGTCATATATTTTTGTCAATTGATTAGTATATTTACAATCATACCTCTACCCACTATGAGAAAGATATTCGTTGTCGCGTCTGTTGTTGTAACCTTGTTGATTTTGCTATGGGCGTATTTCTGGATCAATGCGCTTTTCGCATTTGTAATTATGGGTCCGCTTATCTACATGGGCATTGCCGACATGGTCCAAACCAAGCAATCTATCAAACGCAATTTTCCGTTGCTAGGAAGACTGCGTTATGTTTTCGAAGACATGCGCCCCAAGATCCAACAGTATTTTGTAGAATCTGATACCGATGGCTCACCGATTAATCGCAATGAGCGCTCCGTCATTTATCAGCGTGCCAAGAAGCAGATTGACACGATACCCTTCGGAACGCAGCTCAACGTTTATGCGGAAGGCTATGAGTGGATGACGCACTCAATCGCTCCGCTCGACCATCATAAAGTCCCCGCACACCCGCGCGTGAGATTTGGCGGAAGCAAATGCAAGCAACCCTACGATGCAAGCATTCTGAATGTGTCAGCCATGAGTTTTGGTTCATTGAGCGGAAATGCAGTCGAAGCACTGAATGCAGGTGCCAAGATCGGTGGCTTCGCTCATAACACCGGTGAAGGTGGAATAAGTCCTCATCACACAAAGAACGGTGGTGATTTGATCTGGCAGATTGGGACAGGTTATTTCGGTGCAAGAACCGAAGACGGCAACTTTTCACCGGACGCATTTTCAAAGAATGCAGCTCGCCCGGAGGTGAAAATGATTGAGATTAAGCTTTCACAGGGAGCAAAACCCGGTCATGGTGGAATTCTCCCCGCCAAGAAGAATACACCTGAGATCGCAGCAATCCGTTTAGTCAAACCGGGCACAACCGTATTCTCGCCTCCGTTTCACAGCGCATTTACAACTCCTATAGAACTGATCAAGTTTGTGGAAAAGCTCCGGGAACTCTCAGGCGGAAAACCGGTCGGCTTTAAACTTTGTATTGGCCGTAAGAGTGAATTCCTGGGCATCTGCAAAGCGATGGTTCAGCTGGATAGCTATCCGGATTTTATCACGATTGACGGTGGAGAAGGAGGAACTGGTGCAGCCCCACCCGAATTTTCAAATTTCGTTGGGATGCCGTTGCTCGATGCGCTGGCTTTTGCGGATGATGCGCTCCGCGGATTTGGCATTCGTGAACAGATGCGGCTCATCGCTTCGGGTAAAGTTCTTACGGGATTCCATATTGTACGGGCAATGGCGCTGGGAGCTGACACCTGCAACAGTGCACGCGCCATGATGATGGCCCTGGGGTGTATTCAGGCACTCGAATGTAATAAGAATACATGCCCGACCGGAGTTGCCACGCAGGACCCCGTACTGGTGAACGGCCTCGTGATTGATGATAAAAAAGTGCGCGTGGCTAATTTCCACAAGCACACCGTGGATAGCTTTGTCGAACTCTTAGCAGCTGCCGGTCTTGATAATCCTGATAAGATTAACCGCTCTCATGTCTACCGGAGGGTCTTCATGAATATGGTTAAGACGTATGAAGAAATTTATCCTCCGCTGCCCGAAGGATGCCTGTTAGACGGAGGTGATTCACCGATCGAATACGATTCATACCTGAGCCGCGCTTCATCAATGAGCTTCAGTTGATAAAAAATTTCGGATTTTGCAAAAAGGCCCTCGGTCGTGAGGGCCTTTTTTATTAGCTTTGCGAAACTATATACAGACAACTGTGCTTCGTAAATTCTTTCCCCTTGATAAGAATTATATTCTGGAAGAGGCACAACTATCTCTGGAAGAAAGCCTCCTTCATTACCTGGTCGATTATGTGAAAGTGGAATACCTGCTGAAGCACAATCCGCTTGGCATTATTGACGACATGTCGGAGAAGATCTCGCAACACAACCAGCGAGACTACCGTCATCTTCATGAATTCTATCTCAACCTGATGGGGATATTCCGCTTCCGGTACTACTCAGACAACCAGCTGAGCTTCTTGTTTGATGGGGGTGATGATTTTAAAAAGTATCAGCAAGAATGGACAACGCAATTTAAGAAGTGGGTTAAAGAGTTTTGTGCGCATCACAATTTCCTTCGCGCTGTCCTCGACCTCACTGTGTACTATCCTGTTGACAGCCCTGTTCTGATGGTCGATAACCGGATGAATGCTTTTATCACCCAGCACTTCGAAATTAGATTCCATCCTCAAAAAGGTATCGTTAAGCGTACTGCCTGATTCGCTGGCTCCTCAACGCGTCCTTGTTATTTTTCGTATGATCATCCTCTTGAATTTAAGGCGTCCGGAATAGCGAGCGCTTTACATGTTGAGATTGGATTTTAAATACACAGACACCTCACACCCACGAATAATTGAATGGAATGCGCAAGGCGCGGAAAGCACCGATGCTGCAGTTTGAACATCGTCACCTGGAAATTTCGAAGTGTTTAAAATTCTTAATTTCGGACTCGTGCACCTCACACGAGTCAACTCTTGCAGCTTTGGGTCCTTGTGAGCACCATTCGAGGAATAGTTTCAGATTTTCGTCCTCACCTTCCGCTTCAATGTACACGGTTCCATCGGGAAGATTTTTTACGAATCCATGTATGTTGAGATGGTCGGCAGACGTTTTAGTGGAAGCGCGGAAGAATACTCCCTGTACTCTTCCGGCCACCGTAATGTTGTAGTGCTTCCGCATACGCGAATGCGTTTAGAAAATGTAGTCTGTACTGAGGAAAGCGGACTCCCGGTTTCGAATAATCGTTCCAAGAATCTGCTTGTTGTTATCGTTTGACTTTGTTGAAACGAGTGTGCGGATGGAGAATACACGCAACGCATCAGCTACGGAAAGTGTGCCTTCAGCCGAATCCTTTCTTCCATTGAACGGAAATGTATCCGGCCCACGCTGCGATTGGGTGTTCAGGTTGATCCGGCCAACTTGGTTTACAAATGCATCCAGGAATTTTGCAACGCGCTTCGAATCGGTTCCGAATATACTTACTTGCTGTCCAAAATTTGAGTTCACCACGTACTGAATCGCATCTTCATCGTTATCGTACGCAACAATCGGAATGATAGGGCCAAACTGTTCTTCCGAGTATAGTCGCATTTTCTCATTTACCGGGTAGAGAACAGTCGGGTAGAAGAAAGAGTTAAGGTATTGTCCTCCACCCTCGTTCATGATTTTTGCGCCATGCTTTTGCGCATCTTCCACAAGCTCCCTTAAGTAGTCAACTTTCCCAGGTTCAGGAAGCGGAGTGAGACCGACTCCGGAATCCCACGGCATGCCGGGTTTCAGCTTCTTTACTTCGGTGTTGAATTTTTCAATGAACGAATTGATCAGCGTCTTGTGCACATAGATAATTTTCAGGGCTGTGCACCGCTGTCCGTTAAAGGAGAGCGAACCGGTAATGCATTCCGCAACAGCGTTGTCAAGATCTGCGTCAGGTAAAACGATGGCAGGATTTTTCGCATCCAGACCCAGAATCGCTTTCAGGCGATGCGGCTTTGGATGAAGTTTCTTCAGATCATTGGCACCTTTGTTTGTGCCGATGAAAGCAAACACATCGATCTTGCCGGTTTCCATCAATGCGCCCACTGTCTCACGTCCACGTCCGTAAATAATGTTGATTACGCCTGCAGGGAAACTGTCGCGGAATGCTTCAAGCAATGGCTTGATCAGAAGCACACCATATTTTGCCGGCTTGAATACAACAGTATTCCCCATGATCAACGCAGGGAACAAGGTCGTGAAGGTTTCATTGAGCGGGTAGTTGAAAGGGCCCATACACAACGCTACCCCTAGTGGTACTCTTCGGATTTGCGCCATGAAGCCCTGCTCTTCCACAAGTTTCGCGGAATTGCGGTCGAGGTCTTTTAACGCTTTGATCGTGTCGACCAGGTAATCGCATGTGCGATCGAATTCTTTTTCCGAATCTTTCAGACTTTTTCCGATCTCCCACATCAACAATTTCACAACCTCAGCACGTTTTGTGCGCATCGCGGACAGAAACTTTTCGATGTGTTCGATGCGCTGCATAACGCTCATGGTGGGCCACTGTCCACGGCCAAGGTCGTATGCCTTCACCGCTGCGTCCAGTGCTTCAAGTGACTCCTTCGATGTAAGAAGTGGCGTGCTGCCAATGACTTTCTGTTTGTAGCCGGTACCTTCTTTAATAAAAACCGGACTTAATACAGGGTTCAGATTTCCCGTCCAGGTTTTCAATTCTCCGTTGATGAGGTATTCACGCTGATCAAGAGGCTGGGCAATTTTGAATTGCTCAGGGATTTCGTTTTCCTGCGGGAAAACATTCGCAAGGATCTGGCTCATTATTGTTTAGAATTTTTGGGTGGCTGTTTCAACGATGGAAACGCCCGAAGAAGTACCGATGCGCGAAGCACCTGCATTGATCATTGTGACCGCCTGCTCATACGTCTTGATTCCTCCGGATGCTTTGATCCCGACAGTCGGTGGCAGACAGTTCTTCATTAACACAATGTTTTCTTTCGTGGCGCCTGATGGTGCAAACCCGGTTGACGTCTTGACGAAGTCTGCTCCGGCATCTGCACACAACTTGCATGCTTTTTCTAGTTCCGAATCAGAAAGATACGCAGTCTCAACGATTACTTTCAATAGCTTCTGATGATCGTGCACCAATTTGCTGCACTTCGCGATCTCAATTTTTGTCCATGGAATACCCGTCTTGAACGAAGTGATGTTCCATACGAGATCAATTTCATCCGCTCCGTTATCGATTGCACGCTTGATCTCATCAAGTTTCGTCTCTGTCATCGAGTAACCCAAGGGAAAGCCCGCAACCGTTACCAGTAAAATTTTATCTTTTCCTATTTCGCGTTGTGCCCGCTTCACCCAGAACGGAGGAACACAGACCCCCAAGAAGCCATTCACCCTGGCTTCATGAACAAGTTTGTCGATTGCACTGATGGTGAGTGTAGGAGAAAGGTTGGTGTGTTCTATAAAGGAGGCGATGTTCATTACACCAAGTTAGAGAAATTTGGCTTGCATGAAGCACCACCGTGTTGACAGCACAATAACCAATAACCAAAAAACAAATGAGTGGAACAACCTTTAGCCACCGTGCTCCGATTAATAGTAAATCAAAAAACCAAATCTCAAACACGGTACACCCGATTTGAGATTTGGTTATTCGTGCTTTAAGCTATAGTGAAGAGTAACCTAGTGTCTAATCCCACACTCCTTACAAAATCTCATCTTTCCCGGCTTTCGCTTCTTTGGCGGCTTCTTGTGACCAAAGTACATCGGATCGGAATATTGAGGTTTCGCTGCGAGCTTTTCATTTTTGCGCTTGGTCTTCTCCAGTTCTTCCATGCGCTCATAAAATTCCTGCTCAGCGTTGTAAGTTGCGCCTTTCGTTTGCTTGCGCGATGCCTTTGGGGCGTACACCTTTTGGGGCTCGCCCGGACTTAATGCTGAAGGTTGTTCGATAGGGGCCTTAGCAGATTTCTGCCTTTTCCTTTTGGATTGCCCGTATGACACCACTGTGATGCAAAGCAGCAAGAGTAAAATGACACACCGATTTACCATATGAGTATAAACTCAAGTAACCGATTAAAAATTGCTTAACCAAAAATGTTTTGGTGGATGACATTCGATGAGCTGCCGAATTTGCAGTCTACCGCCCGGTTAACTGCTTTTTGGTTGAAGCATGGACTGTTGGCGTCTGTACACCCAGGGAGGTGTCGGATTTTCAAACTTCCATAATCCACGTCCTTCTTCCTGAGCCGATGTTCGGTGAATCTCCAGGTTCGGGTTCGGATTCTTTTCCGCTGTCCAAGCAAGGCCTTGTTGAAGCAGTGCAACACGCGCGTCAGTCTTTCCCTTGATTAGAACAATTCCGAGATTGTTTCCTTTTCGGTCCTTACCAACAAACTCGATCAATACGTCTTTTTTTAATGCCAGCTTCTCGAGAAATTCTTTTGCTTCGCTGCCAAAATCCTGCGTCAATTCAGGGCAATCAATATCTGCCAGAACCACAACAATTACCTCCTTTTCTGAAGTAAACACTTCAACGGTGTTCCCATCGATAACTGAAATCACCTTGCCGGCTGCTGTACTTCCGTGTCCAAAAACTGAATACGCAACCATCAGAAGCATAAGCACGGAATAGCGCATGAATGTTTTCATATCTTAAAGTTGCCATAAAGCCGGTTGCCTAATAATCCCAATCGTAGGATGGAACCACTTATGTAAGAAAATTCGGCCCGAGTGAAAAAACAGTAAAGAGCAATCAACTTCACGTTATAATACACCAGTCGTAACCCATTTTTCTGGTATTCGGTCCGCGTAAGAATTGTTTTCCCGATCTCACGCGTGCCTGTCTTTGAGGTGCAGAATCAATAATTCCTACTAATCCGCCCAGCAGCGTTTTCGAAACACGAATTCACGGATTTTGTCGATGATCAGTTTCTAACCAATCAATTTTGCCGACTTCTTTTGACCAATCGCTTTCATGCAATACCCTAGAAAATGGACATATAGGTATTACTAAATATCCGGGCATCGCATCAAGTCGAAAACAATCACATTACCAAGTTTTTATGAAAACAGTCACAGTATTAGTCGCGCTTATGTTGATGTTTGTCTCATCGTGCCGGGAAGAGGAAGTTATTCCGAAGAGAAGTGAGGAGGAATTGATTGAGCTGGCGCTGGTTAAGGTAGCCGAAAATCAGACTATCCTCCAAGATGTGTTTGTCGAAACATCAGGCAAAGTTACACGCACAGCAATTCAGGATGCCCTTAAGACTTCTAGCACGAAGGCTGCATTTATAAGTAACATGAATGCGCTCGTGGAAGAAACTTTTGAGGTGGCGGTCAAAAGTAATTCTGAGCTGCACGCCTCAGACATGTTTATAAAGTTGGAAGGAATCAAAGGTGAGTCTGTAAGACAAACCATTACGCAATTCGTACTTGACCCAACGGCCGAAGATCCGCTGCTAAGCTATTCGAACAGCGTAAAGTCACAAATTGAATCTGCAAAAGTCGCTGGTCGTGGTCTGCTTGTGTTAATTCAAAAGATAGCGGATGAGGAGACCTCTGAAGCTGCGCCCAGCGAGCAGGTAAGTTTGAATTTTGACAAAATCACCTTTATGCACGAACTCGAGAACCGCGTCATCATGTCGGGGGTTGACGTTGTGAGTTCGCAAACCGATTCCGAGATCGAAGGAATATTGGCGAAAGAGGGAGTGCCACCCATCGCCATCGGCTTACTGTTGCCTGCTGTGCAGAAGGTGGCTGACTGTTGTACTTCACAAACATCAGCACTCCCGTACTGGGACTGGCTCTTCAGCAGCGTGAACCCAGAGATCAACGGTGGCTTGAATCGGGACATTTTGAGGCGTTATAATGCAGCCGGGTTTATGGGTGCTTTACAATTCTTGTTGACAGACGAATACAACAATGAGAACCAGGATCTTGCTTCACTGCAATTACTGAGAGCGCGATATGAGGCGTCTCTCATGTTCATCTTTAATGACATTTGGGAGAAGTCTAAGTTAGCGGAAGTTATGCAGGTGCGGGTAAAGGCAAACGAAGCGCTCTTGCAAAGCTCTTTCGAGGAGACAGCAAAGCTCATAACACGTAAGGCAATTCTTGATGCGCGTGCTGCCTCCATTAATAAGCTGGATTTTATTGCCAGTATGAATGAGTTGGTGGAAGGCGTATTTGATGCGGAGGTACAAAAAAATAGTGAGGCATATGCGGGTGGCGTCAGGGTGGCAGTGGGCGATGTCGATGGTGATGGCACATCCTCACACCTGGCGGAACTGGTTGTTCAGGGCGAGACTCAAGCACTGAGTAACTACGCTACATTAATTCAAAGTGTTATCGACAAACGTTCGTCCGAGCAAGGTAATACCCAGGGTGACTTGAATCATTTGTTCACAATCGTTAATCGCGTAACGCAAAATGGAACGGAAAAGAACTCGTACATGAGTGTGAACACGTCAACGATGTCCAATGCGAAAAAGATTAAGGATGCAATTCTTGCCGGGCGCACTGCAGGCACGGATCCAGAGAAAACAATTGAGGATCTTCGCGTGGCCAATAATATACCAAAGCCCCTTATGGCCCTCCTCCTGCCAGCCATCCAAAAAGTGCGAGCTTATGAGGGAACAACGGAAACAGCCGACACCGCTTACCTGCAATGGCTGCACTCGCTCAGCCCAATGACTAAAAATGGCATTGACCATGACGCGATAACCCGGTATGATGCCGCTGGGTACTTGGGCGCTATGCATTTTTTTGTATCTGACAAATATCGTGGCGACAACGAGGATTATGCCTCATTACTCCTCCTGAAAGCTCGCTATCAGGCATCGATGGTAATGATCTTCAGTGATCTTTGGGGTCAATAGCAAAATATGTCGTCCTAGAGCAAAATAAGCTTCCGATCGCGGAAGCTTATTTTTTGGCTTAGCTATTTACTTACAATAATTATCAAGCTGGAATCTTGCTTTTGCATCGCCAAATTCCACGGCTTTTCTCCAATCGAAACATGCTTTGTCTTTTTGCTCGACACGATAGTAGAGGTTTCCGCGCTGTTTATAGAACGATGCATTCTTTGGCTCGATCTTAATGGCTTCATCAAGATCGGAAATACCTGCACCCGGATCATCCATTGCTGCCTTACATGTTGCCCGATTGTAGTACGCAATCGCGTCAGTTGGATTTAGCTGAATTACTTTGTTATAGTCCAGCACTGCGCTTTCATAATCTTCAATAGCCTCTTTAACGAGGGCTCTGTTAAAAATTGCATTAAAATTTTTCGGATCGCGATCGACCGCTTTGTTCAGCGCAAGCACGGCACTTTTTGTATCCTCAACCGCCAGATACGCTCTGCCCATGTTGAGATACAGTTCAATAATATTCAGCCCGGCCTTTTCAGCATTTTCAAAGTCCTTTAAAGCTGCAGCATGGTCCTGATTCTCGATCAGCATCAAACCCCGCTTGTAGTACACCTCTTTGTCCTTCACACCCGCGGCAATGATTTTGTCAAAGTATTCAAGTGCGGGTGCATACTTCTTAGCATTGTAATAGCTTTCACCGAGTAATTGTAATAAGGTTGTTTCAGGTTTAGCAGAGAGTTTTTCCACCATTCTGAAATCCTTGGCAGCTTCATCGAACTTGGCGGTCTTGTAGTATGTCATGCCGCGATTTTCGTAAGCTTTCGTGTATTCCACATTTTTTGAGATAGCCTGGTTGAAATCAGGGAGCGCTGCGGAATAATTTTCGAGCTCGTAGTAAGCTTTCCCACGGTTGTTAAATAAGACCGCGTCCTTCATGCCAAGCGTCACTGCCTGGCTATAGTCTTCGATTGCTGCACTGGTGTTGCTGGTTACGAACTTCACATCTCCCCGGTGGAAGTATGCTGGTGCGAGCTTTGCGTCACGTGTGATAGCCTCTGTATAGTCTTTCAGCGCCTCATCATATTTTTTTGACTCATACTTGCAATACCCCCGCATGTCGAATGCAATTGCATCCGTTGTGCCCGACTGAATGGCTTTGTCGAGATCCGCCTGTGCCGCTGGATAATCCTTGAGGAAGAATTCACATGTGCCTTTTTTGAAGTATAACTCAGCACCGGTTTCACCCATGGAAATGGCTTTGGCAAAATCAGGAATAGCTTTGTCAAATTGTTTCAATTCAAAATAGGAGAACGCGCGGCTAATATAAACCTGTGGATCTTTTGATCCACCTTCGATAGCCTTGGTTAAGTCAGGTACCGCTTTTTCATAATCTTTTGTCATGAAGCGCGAAACACCCAGGTAGGTATAGTCATCCGTTACTCCCTCACCCCGTGCAACAACGATGGCTTCGTCAGCCACGACTCCTACATAATCCTTTAACTGATATTTCGCTGCACCGCGATTCTTTAGCGCCTGTGTATAGTCCTTCTTGATTCCCAACGCCCGGTCAAAATCTGAAATTGATTCTTTTGCGAGTCCTGAATTAAGTTTTGCCTTTCCGCGGTTGTTGTAGATCACCTCATGATTTGCACCCAATGAGATCGATTTATCATATGATTCTATCGCACCAGTGAGATTATTTTGCTTGAAACGGGCATTCCCCAACTGAAAATATATTTCACTGTTTTTGCTTTCAAGTTGCGCTGCTTTCTCGAGGTGAGGAATCGCTTCTTTATCCTTCTGTGTTGCCAGGTAAGAAAGAGCCAGGGCTTCATAAGCGCCAAGATCTGCCTTGAGTTTCAAAGCAGACTTTTCCAAGTCGACAATTGTTGCAGTATAATTTTTCTGTTCAAAGAACGCTTTACCTCGCTTTAAGTAAAGATCATCTTCCTTTTCGCCAGCAGTTTCTGCTGCGACTAGCGCATCCGTTGTTCCTTTGTAGTCTTTTTTATCAAAGCGAAGATACCCAAGGTACAGCGCAACCTTCGAATCCTTTTCCCCTGATTTGAATGCTTTGTCAAGGTTTGTGAATGCCTGCTCTGAATTTTTAATGTTGTAGTACGAAATACCAAGCATCTTGGTCAGCTCCGCAGTTTCTCCTTCGGTTGCTTTCGCTTTTTCCAGATCAGGTGCTGCACCTGCATAATCACGTGTAGCGAACTTTGCGTTTCCGCGATTCAGGAAAGCTTTGCTGTAGTCGGGTTTCAGTTGGATGGCTTTGTCATAATCTGCGATCGCACCGGCAAAGTCTTTCGTATTGGCCTTAGCCTTCCCGCGATTGTTAAAGATCACTGGGTCTTTCTGATCATGCTGAATCGCGTTGTCATAATTCTTGATTGCGCTGGCAAACTCATTCCTAACGAAATAGACATCGCCAATAATTTTGAACGCGTCCACTTCATTAGCGCCAAGCGACACCGCTTTTTCCAGGTCAGTCAATGCATTGTCATTTGACTTTTGATAGCTGTGCGAATATCCGCGGTACAAAAACATTTCTTTCGTGGTAACGCCTGCGCTGATCGCACGACTTAACGATTCGATAGCACCTGCGTATTCCTTGTTTTTGTATTGGCACGTACCAAGTTGCGTGAAGACGTCTTTGTCAACAACGCCCATCGATACGGCATTCGAAAGATTTTTCGCTGCCTCAGCACAGTTTCCTGTGGCGGCATAGCTCAAGCCGAGCATTCGGAAAACCTCTTTGTCTTTCACCGCTTTCTGCACCAGCTTTTCCAACGAGATGCTCGCATTGTTAAAGTCATTCAACGAGAAGTACGAAGTTCCAAGCTTCTGATAAACATCATTCTCTGTTTTACCTTTCCCGAGCAGCTTTTCGAGATCCGCTGCAGCGTTTTTCCAGTCCTGGTTCTTAAAGAATGCATCTGCCCGGTTTTCAAGCGCCTTGTCATAATCAGCCTTTAATTCGAGTGCTTTGGTGAAATCTGGAATCGCCCCTTTATAGTCCTGCAGATTTGATTTCGCCTTGCCGCGGTTATTGAAGGCAACTGCATCGGTGCTCTGCAACTTGATCGATTCATCATAGGCTTTGACAGCTCCGGCAAAATCGTTTTTTAAAAATTTGATGTCGGCTACGTTTTTGAATGCAACCGCATCAGCAAGGCCCAGTGCGATGGCTTTCTCAAGATCTTTCAATGCGTTGTCGTTATCTTTTTGTTCGACTTCGGCAGTGCCTTTATACCAAAAGATTTCTTTGGTGTTGATGCCAGCGGCAACGGCACGGCTAAGCGATTCGATCGACTGTGTATATTCCTTATTCTTAAATTGACAGACACCCAGATTATAAAACACGTCTTTGTCTGTTATTCCCAGGGAAACGGCAGCGGCAAGGTGCTTAGCCGATTCTGTGCAATCGCCTTGATTGGCGAGACTTAGTCCCAACATCCTGAAAACATCCTTGTCTTTTACGCCTTTTTCTGCGACTTTCTTTAAGTGATCTGCGGAAGCTTTATAGTTGTTGAGCGCGAAATGAGCGGTGCCACACTTCTGGTAAATTTCTGAATCTGTTTTTCCGGCTGCCAGGATTTTGTCGAAATCTTCAACGCTGCCTTTCCAGTCCTGAAGCTTGTAGCGTGTTTCTGCACGATTTTCATATGCTTTGTCGTAGTTAGGCTTTAGTGCTACTGCCTTATCAAAATCTGGAAGAGCACCTTTCAGATCTTGTGTGTTGAATTTCGCTTTTCCACGATTGTTAAAGAGCACAGCATCTTCTTTAGTCGCTAACGCCTTGTCATAATAGGTGATGGCATCCTTGAAGTTTTCCATGCGGAATTTTGCGTTGCCAAGGTTGGCGTAGGCGTCAAAACTTTTAGCGCCAAGGCCAACAGCCTTCTCAAGGTCAGTTGCTGCACCCTGATAATCGTCAAGCAGATATTTGGTGTTGCCACGGAATTCAAACAGCTCGGCTGAATTGATGCGTGCCTTGATCGCTTCATCAAAATCAGTTTTTGCTTTTTCGTACTCTTTTAACTGATAGTATGCTACACCACGCTTCACGAACACTTCTTTGTTGGTGAAGCCGGAATTGATCAGCTGCGTGAACCCGAGTGTGGCATCGTTGTAAGCACCATTTTTTAGTTTTTTTAAGGAAGCGTCCCATTGCACGTTGAGCAGCGAGTCGGCTTTTTGAGCGAAAGAAGCCGTGGCGAACAGAAGTGCAGCGAAAGCTGTGAGACAGGTATGGCGCATATTCGGTAAAATTGTAGGGAAACAAAATTATCAAATAAGGCCGGTATTTTTCGAGGAAATTTGTGGCCGCGTCAGGCCTGTAATAAATCGTTTAGAAAATAGAGGAAATTGAAGAGCAAAATAGACAAGGCAATGTAGCCAAACAGTTTCGCCCGTAAAAAATAGATACGCATAGGCAGATGTTTCAGTGAAGGGTAAAAATCTTATGCCCGCTTCCCTGCTTCGTATCAACCCTTTTTCACTTCGCCTTTTACTTGCATGGTTTCCATGGTTGGGGAAGGCTTGCCACCGCGCGGCTCAACGGTCACAGCAAACAGCACCGCTCCCTTGTTCACATCTTTCATCTTATGAAGGCCTGCAAATTGCCCGTCAAAGACGCCCGCATCAACCGGTTTTCCATCGATAATGGCCCACAACTGGTATTGTTTCTCACGCGCCAGTTCCTTCATATTCTGAATGCTAAGATATACTTCCTGCGTACTCTCATTCCAGTACACGGAAGCCATTGCATCCGGAGCATTTGGAGTTCCCGACATGATCACGCGCTGGAATTTTGGATTGTCCATTACCTGCAAATCGTTCTCAAGACGATCGATCCGCTCGTTAACCTGACTATAATCCCTTGCGATTTGTTCATTCTGCGCGATCAATGCAGCCAGGCTTGATTCACTACGCTGCCATTTTGAGTAATAGGTAAACGCCAGATAAGATGCTACGACCGCGATGCTGATCGAAGCAGCGACCGCAAGCTTCCAAAGCGATGTTTGCTTTTCCGGCTGAAGTGAAACTACACGAGCATCTTCGGTGTCATATTGGTCTGCAATTTTGTCCATCAATTGACTTTTCACTGAAAATGACGGCTTAATCGCAGCGTGCATGAGAAAATTTTCCTGCGCCTGTTCAATGCGGGCGAGCTCAGCTTTCAGCTCAGGGTAGGTCGCCAGATATCTTTCAACCTCAGCGCTTTCCTTCTCGGAAAGTTCACCCAAAGCGTACGCTTCAAGAATCCCGGACGATATGTATTCTGTAAGATTCAACGCACTCCTAAAGTTGATCGTAATTGTTGCATGGCAAGTCGTAGCCTCGTTTTGACTGTACCTAAGGGTATATTAAATTCCTCCGCGACTTCCGACTGCGAATAACCTTCCAAGTATAACTTCTCGACAACAAACTTCTGTTCTGCAGGGAGTGGTTCTAAAATCTCCCTGACGCCAATCGCATCAACACGTTGCTCGATGTGGCCCTCATTTTCGATTCTACTTACGACATTTTCAATGCCGCTGGTTTTCCGTTCTTTATTAATTTCCTTCGAACGGGTTTTGTCGATTGCGTGGTTGCGTGCAATATTCAGCATCCAGGTAAAAAGTTTGCCTTTCGAACTGTCGTACGCCTCAATCTTGTCCCAGATTTTCACAAATACGTCTTGCAAGATCTCCTCGGCAACCGTTTCATGTCTGACAATGCGGACGATGACGCCAAACAGTGCCGCAGAGTAATGATCGTATAAGTAGGAAAGTGCCTCCTTGTCCTTCTTCCGAAGTCCACTTACAAGCGCTGGTTCTGATATGGTTCGCCCGAGGCTGATGATACACGCGATTTATGGTAAATAAGACAAATGTGGGGAAATAGTCAAACCGCAGATTTTGGGCTTACGCTATTTCTTCACGATCAGAAAAAGGTCCAACGCATCGGTTGCATCGTCCACAACCACATAGTCTGTGTGATGGATGCTCTTTACCAGTTCATTGTCCGTGGTCTGAAGCTTATTCCGATTCCAGCGATTCATGATTTCGTAAGGAATACGCAGGAGGGGGGCAGGGAGCCAGTACTGGACGCGCAGGATGTCCCAGCGAGTGTAACGCTCTACCGATTTCTTGTTCTCCCGATAATATTGCATGACCTTTTCATTGCCGGTGATTCCTTTCATCTGAACATCACCAAAAATTTTGGCAGCAAGATTTTTCAATTCGCTTGGAAGGTATTCGCGTATATGCCAAGGGTTGCGTGTCAGCGACATCTTTCGGTTCGGAGTCGTCAGGAGCGCTGTCCCACCCGGTTTCAAAACGCGATGAATTTCGCGCAAGAACAGCTCGTCATCCTGAATGTGCTCGATCACCTGAAAACTGACCACAAAGTCATATGTATTGTCTTTGAGGCTACCCAGCGGAGGGATGTTCATGCTCATGAACGTGCCCTGCGGAAATTTTTCGGACAAATTCTTAATTACCGATTCAATTTTGTCAACTGCTGTAAAGGTCTGACTCTGCGTGATGAGTACATCGACACCACGACCCTCTCCACACCCTACCTCCAGCACATCACCTTTCACATAATCTTTGGCGATAACGTATGCCTTATAAAGCCGTTGGTGAATCGGATTATCGGAGGTAATTTGCTCGCTCGTAATTTCGGTGGTGAAAATTTTGCTCATGGCCGCAAAAATAAGCAATGTGACAAGTCCTTGGTGTAGGGGGATAAAATTCTTTTACAGTCCTGGCGTTTGTCAAATAATGAGCCAACACTAAAAAGTTTTAATTTCACGGGTCTATGTTTAAGAACATCCGATTCCTCCTTCTGGTCCTTGTTGCGGCATCTGCCATGGCGCAGCCGCTGCGTGACATAAACTACAGCTACGCTTACAATCCAGATGAGGCTGTTAGGTTGCAGCTGCATCCGGTCCGTACGTCAACGGAATGGCAGGTATTCTATGCACTGCAGGTGAAAGACACGACAGATGCAAACAAAAAATTCTCCATTGAGTGGACAACGCGGGAATCACTTTCAGACAAGGAAGGAAAACCATTACAGACGGATTCAGCCGGACAAATTAGCGACAGGCTGACACTGCCTTTATCTCCGCAAACAACGTATCTCGTGGCGAAGGTTATTAACAAACAAATAAAGCGCGCATGGATCTTTTACACCACGCTCGATCCAAACTATCCCGTGAACGCTTGGGTGGAGAGAAATGGTGAAGTCGTCAGTAACGCTTTCGTCAACCTCCGTGATTCATTCATTGTCAAAGGATTGACAACCGCTGTGGTGTCGTATTATAATGACAATTTCCCAACGGCTCAGCCACCGTTCGCTGAAACCCAAGGGAAGGTATCGCGTGGCATGAAATCGGATTCCGTGTTTACCATTCGCGAAGGCGGGGTGCTGAGATTTTCGAAGAAGGGTTTGTATCTGATGCAAACGGATACCAATGCTACGTCAGGCGTCACGATTCGCGTGGAGGATGACTATCCCAAGCTTGCCAAAATTCAGACGCTCGCGCCACCGCTTGTTTACATTACTACAGCGCAGGAATACAATCGCCTCCTCTCAGCGAAAAACGAGAAAAAACAGTTTGACCGGGTTGTTCTCGGAATCACGAACGACCAGGAACGCGCAAGGAGACTTATGCGGAATTATTTCAGGCGCGTGGAGGTCGTCAATGAATTGTTTACTTCATACAAAGAAGGGTGGAAAACCGACCGCGGAATGGTCTATATTGTCTTCGGATTGCCAGATGAAGTTTTTAAATTCAGCGACCGCGAAGTGTGGAATTACAATTCAACAGGTCAAAACATGAGTTTTACATTTATTAAATCCAGCTCTGTTTTCGACCCTGACAACTACGTGCTGCTGCGCGATAAAAAATATCAGCAAGCCTGGTATGAGACAATCGATCTCTGGCGTGGATCACGTTTCTAATACGAATTAATTATGGAAAAAACGGATATGATTTATGGTACCCGCGCGGTTCTTGAAGCCATTCATGCGGGTAAGGAGATTGAGAAGATCATGATTCAGTCGGGATTGCAGAACGATCTCATTAAAGAGCTGATCAATGCTGCGCGACAGAAGCAGGTCCCATACACGTTTGTTCCGCAGGAGAAACTCAAGAGGCTTTCTTCCAAGAATCATCAGGGCGTAATCTGCCTGCTGTCTTCCGTGAGCTATGCTTCCCTCGATAATATCATTGACAAAGCATACAGCGAAGGACGTGAGCCCCTGTTGTTAATTCTCGACCGCGTTACTGATGTGCGGAATTTTGGAGCCATTGTACGCACCGCAGAGTGTGCCGGTGTTGATGGTGTTGTCATAGGCGAAAAAGGCAGCGCACCGATCACGAGCGATGCCATGAAAACTTCCGCGGGCGCACTAAACTACATGGCGGTTTCGCGCGAAAAAGACCTGAAGCAAACCATGAAACTTTTACGTGATACAGGCATTAAAATTCTTGCCTGTACGGAGAAGGCCACCAAAAATATTTACGAGGTTGATGTCAGCGGACCAGTTGCAATCATCATGGGTTCCGAAGAAGATGGAATCTCAGACGAACTTCTCCGCACTGCTGATGAGTTGGTGAAAATTCCAATGAAAGGCCGGATCGGCTCACTCAACGTTTCCGTTGCAACCGGAGTAGCCGTGTATGAGGTGATCAGGAAAAGACTTGCGAAGTAATGTGCTCAGGTGCGCAACTGTTCATGTGCTCATATCGGCTTATTGTCTTGCCACCCTGTTACGTTTTGTCTAGGCGATACACGTTCAGTCAGAAACACGAGCACATGAGCACCCGCGTACATGAACACATTCCGTCCTAAATAAAATCAGCGGAATTCGGTCTTGACTTCAAATCATTCACGAATCTTCTGAACTGCTCTTCCTTGTCTTTTTCACAAACGATAAAGACGTTGCCGAACTCTCCAATGAGGTATCCGTTGAGCCCCTGCGCAACAATCAACTTATCAGCAGAGCCTTTGATAATACAGTTCCTCGTTTCGTACGTCATTGCGTTAGCACTGATAGCGTTGTTGTTGGCGTCTTTATTTGAAATTTCATGAATGGATGCCCATGAGCCAAGATCCGACCAATTGAAATTGCTTCCCAGACACACGTAAACGTTTTGAGCTTTCTCCATGATTGCATAATCAATAGAGATGCTTTTGCACTGCGCGTATGCCGCATGTATGGAATCTTTTTCTTCGCGTGTTCCAAGCCTTGTTTTAATCTCATCAAACACTTCGGCCATTTCTGGAACATAAGTCTGGAAAGCGTTGATGATTGCCCGTACGCCCCAAATGAAAATTCCGGAGTTCCACACGAAGTCTCCGCTCTCGAGAAACTTCTTTGCCAATGACAGCTCCGGCTTCTCTGTAAACGTCTTCACTTTTTTTGCGAAACTTTTTTCAGTGTGATATTGAATGTAGCCGTAACCTGTTTCCGGACGTGTTGGAGTAATGCCTAGTGTTATGAGTTTGTCCTGAGCCTTTGCCTGGTCTGCAGCTTTCTTGATAACATCCTGGAACTCCTGTTCTTTCAAAATAAGATGATCCGCGGGTGTGACAACGATCACAGCATCGGGATTGATCTGGCTGATTTTGTAGCTCGCGTACGCAATACACGGAGCTGTATTCTTGCGCATGGGCTCTGCGAGAATTTGGTCGTCACTCAATTGAGGAAGTTGCTGGCGTACCAGATCCGCATGCTCTTCATGCGTGACAACGAAAATATTTTCAATCGGACAGAGGGGAGCAAATCGATCGAGTGTGGATTGTAACAGCGTTCTTCCGGTTCCGAGTACATCGAGAAACTGCTTGGGTCTTGAGTTTCTGCTATATGGCCAGAAGCGTACACCAACTCCGCCTGCCATCAATACAACGAATAAGTTTTTGTTCATTCCTTACGATGAGTAATAAAAATTCGCGAAAGGCGCGAGATACAAAATTAATTGAAAATAATATCCAAATATTTAAACTATTCCCTCTTTCAGAAGGTCGTGCAGATGCACGAAGCCTGCAATCTTTTCGCCCTCGAGCACGGCTAGCTGTGTTATGCTATTTTCCTGCATCACGTGTAAGGCTTTCACTGCAAATTCATCTTTTTCGATCGTTTTTGGTTTTCGCGTCATAATATCGACTGCCCGCAAATGCTCAAACGATTGGTTTCCCTGTAACATTCTCCTCAAATCCCCATCGGTAATTATTCCCTGTAAATTATCGTTCCCATCTACGACTGCCGTGCAACCAAGTCTTTTTGAGCTAATTTCGAGGATTACGTCTTTAATCGATGTGTCAGGACTGACTTTTGGAAGTTGATTGTGTGTGTAGATGTCGGAGACTTTCAGGTAAAGTTGTTTGCCGAGCGATCCTCCTGGGTGATATTCCGCAAAGTCGTTGCTAGAAAAATCGCGGAGCTCCAACAAGCAAACTGCCAACGCATCACCCATCGCCAGGTGTGCCGTGGTGCTGGTTGTTGGTGCAAGATTGTGTGGACATGCTTCTTCTGCAATCGTTGCATTAAGCACGTAATCGGCTTGCTTGGCTAAATATGAATTTGTGTTACTCACTAAGGCAACAAGCTTCGATCCTCTGCGTTTGAGAAGTGGAACGAGTACTTTGATTTCAGGAGTGTTTCCACTTTTCGAAATGCAAATGACAATATCTTCGCGTTGAATCATGCCGAGGTCACCGTGAATCGCGTCTGCAGCGTGCATGAAAACAGAAGGTGTTCCAGTTGAATTTAACGTTGCCACAATTTTATTGGCGATGATCGCACTTTTGCCAATGCCTGTTATGACAACTCGGCCTTTTGCAGAATAAATTTCCCTGACACAAAGTTCGAACTGATCGTCTATGAAATTCGTTAAATTCTCGATTGCCCGGGATTCATTTATTAAAACATCGCGTGCAATTTTTTTAATATTTTTTACTAAATTCAATTCCTTTTGAAAATTAGATTTGTCTGAAACGACAAAGATACGATTTTAAGGTTTTATCAAGAAAAATACGATGTTGGTCGAAGAGAAAGATACATTAAAGGATAGACTGAAAGAGATTTTCGGATACAGCCAGTTCCGCGGTAACCAGGAACGTATCATCCGAAATTTACTTGATGGAAGAAATACATTCGTGATTATGCCGACAGGCGCAGGCAAATCACTCTGCTACCAGTTGCCTGCGATGATCAACGATGGCCTCGCCATAGTTATTTCACCACTCATTGCGTTGATGAAAAATCAGGTCGATCAAATGAACGCCTATGGTGTCAATGCGAGATTTCTGAATTCAACACTCAGCAAAGGAGAAATAACACGGCTAAAGAAGGATTGCATGAACGGCATCGTAAAGTTGCTGTACGTAGCTCCCGAATCGCTGAACAAAGAAGAGACGATTGACTTCCTCAAGAAAGTGAACGTTTCGTTCGTTGCTATCGATGAAGCACACTGTATTTCTGAATGGGGTCATGATTTCCGTCCGGAGTACAGACGAATCAAGTCGATGATTCAGACACTGGGCAACATGCCAGTGATCGCTCTCACCGCGACAGCAACTCCGAAAGTACAGATTGATATTCAGAAGAACTTGCAAATGGAAGATGTGGACGTGTTCATGTCTTCTTTTAATCGCAAGAACCTGTACTACGAAGTCCGTCCGAAGAAAGAGACAAAGAAACAGCTCATCAAATTTCTCAAAGACAACAAAGGGAAATCTGGAATTATCTATTGTCTCAGCAGGAAGAAAGTTGAAGAGATCGCGCAGCTTCTTACTGTAAATGGATTCAAAGCTGCTCCTTACCATGCTGGACTCGATCCAGATGTGCGGATGAAAAATCAGGATGACTTTCTCAATGAGGAAACTGACATCATCGTTGCAACCATTGCATTCGGCATGGGAATCGACAAACCCGATGTGCGTTTCGTTGTGCACTACGATGTTCCAAAGTCACTCGAAGGATATTACCAGGAGACTGGTCGTTCAGGTCGCGATGGACTGGAAGGTCACTGTTTGATGTTCTATAGTCACAATGACTTAAGTAAGCTCGAGAAATTTAATAAGGATAAACCCGTGCAGGAACGTGAGAATAGCAGGATACTTCTTCAGGAGATGGAGTACTACGCAGAATCTCCGGTTTGCCGCAGACGACAGTTGCTGCACTATTTTGGTGAAGAGTTTACCGAAGAGAATTGTGGCATGTGCGACAACTGCGTTCATCCACGCGAACGTTTCGAAGGATCGGAGTATGTGCACCTTGTATTGAGAACGGTTAAGCAGACCAACCAGCGCTTTACATTGAGTCACCTTGTGAATGTGATTCGCGGTGTCGAAGACGAGTATGTAAAGAGCTACGGACATTTTGATCTTGATATTTATGGCAAGGGGGCCGATGAAGATCAGGATTTCTGGAAATCTGTGATTCGTCAAACGCTCATCTACCAATACCTTGAAAAAGATATTGACAATATTGGTGCGCTCCGACTCACGGAAAGGGGAGAAGCATTCCTGAAGAATCCTGAGTCGATCGAGCTTGCGCGCGATCACGACTTTACAACGGAATTGGATGAAGAAGAGGAGTCAGCCGAAAAAGCACCCACGAATACGAAATCGTATGACGTGAAGCTTTTTGAGATGCTGAAGAACCTGCGCAAGAAAATTGCGAAGGAAAAGAATCTTCCTCCATACGTGATCTTCCAGGATCCAAGCCTTGAAGAGATGGCCACCACCTATCCGACAACCAAGGACGAGATGGCGCAGGTCAACGGTGTTGGAATGGGTAAGGTCAATAAGTTCGGTAAAGAGTTTCTTGATGTTATCGAAAAGTATGTTGAAGAGAACGACATTGAAACAGCAAGTGACGTTGTTGTAAAATCTTCGGTTAATAAATCGAAAACGAAAATTGCCATCATTACGCAGATCGATAGGAAAGTTGATCTTGAAGAGATTGCAGAGACTACGCGATTGACTTTTGAAGAACTTTTAACGGAAATCGAAAACATCTGCTACAGCGGAACAAAGCTGAACCTGAACTATTACATCGATCAGGTCCTCGACCCGCACAAGCAGGATGATATTCACGACTACTTTATGCGGTCTGAATCGGATAGCCTTGAGCACGCTTTGAAGGACGATTCGATTGCGGACTACTCGGAAGAAGAGATTCGATTGATGCGCATCAAGTTTATGTCGGAATACGCGAATTAATAGATGAAGAATCAATCAGGAAAGCCGGTAAATGCCGGCTTTCTTCGTTTTATGGGAAGGAGCAATGTTGGTATGTTACTAAAAGTAAGTTACCTTTGGTAACATGAAACGGTTTCCGAAACTTGCTAATCCGTTCCCACTCGTTGGTTACAATGGACCGCACTACTTCTGTGATCGGAAGAAAGAACTCGCGGAGCTCCGGGCTGCATTACTGAATGGAAGGAACGTGGCGCTCATCGCCCGCAGACGTATTGGGAAGTCTTCGCTTCTCGAGCACATGAAGTACTCGCTTGAGGCGATGAGGCCTGCATGGAAAGTGCTCTACATTGACCTGATCAAAAGCTCAACGCTTCAGGACCTCTTCAAATTACTCGCAGCCGAATTGGTGAAGCAGCGAAAGAAGGGATTTCTTGCAAAGTTTTCGGAACTGGAAGTGATGTCGCGTCTAAAGATGACCATTTCGCTGAATCCAATGACACAGCTTCCCGATCTGTCCTTCCAGTTGAGGGAATCGCAAACGACACAATCGCTCTCCGCTCTTCTCGACTGGATTGCGTCCGAGAAGAACGTTCTGATCATTATGGACGAGTTTCAGCAGGTGCTGAATTACCCGGAGAAAAATGCAGAGGGCTATCTTCGTTCGGAGATGATGCGGCTACCGAACGTGCGATTCATTTTCAGTGGAAGCGATCAACGACTGATGGCTGAAATGTTTCAAAGCCACACACGGCCCTTTTTCAATTCAACCCAGATGATGGGGTTGGAGCCGATTGATTCAAATGATTACTCACAATTCATCATCAATCATTTCAAGGCATATAAACGAACGATCAGCGCGGATGCCGTTGAGTATATTCTGCAGGTTTCGGAGCGAGAAACGTATGCTGTTCAAAAGATCTGCAACAGTGCATTCGCTTCCGGTGTCGCATTCATTACGCTGCCGATTGTAAAAGACATCTTCGTCAAGGTTCTTCTTGAGCAACAAGGGTACTACGAAAACGTCAGGACATTACTTCGCCCATCATCGGTACAATTCCAGTTACTTCGTGCGATGGCTACCGAGCGGATACTGGAAGAGCCGACCGGCAAAGACTTTATGTCGAGAAACAGCTTTACTAACTCTTCTTCCATTCTTAAAGCCTTAAAGGCACTTGAGACTACCGGACTGATCAGCCGAGTTGTTGTTCCAGGTAAGGGTCACGGCTATTATATCAATGACGCGCTGTTTAAAAGCTGGCTAAACACGCTCCCTTAGGGGAAATTGTAAACATTCTTAGGAGAGTTGAACAATACGCTTTATAGCCGTTTTAACCTATTTTTTGATACCAAAATCAAAGTTATCTTTGACGTTTTAACCCTTTTTAGGCATGAACATTCTTATTATCGGGAACGGAGGAAGAGAACACGCAATGGCTTGGAAAATCAGCGAAAGCCCGTTGTGTGATAAGCTTTTCATCGCGCCCGGAAATGCCGGAACAGGGTTGGTCGGCCAGAACGTAAACATCGCGGCCGAGGACTTCCATGCGTTGGGTGAGTTCTGCAAAAAGGAAAATGTTGAACTTATTGTTGTTGGCCCGGAGGCTCCGTTAGTGAAAGGTGTCAGAGACTACTTTGAAAGTAATCCGTGGCTTAAGGATATTCTCATCGTTGGACCGGGCAAGGCAGGCGCACAGCTCGAGGGAAGTAAAGATTTCTCGAAGCAGTTCATGTTGCGCAACGGTATACCTACTGCAAAGGCGAAGGCGTTCAGTGTTTCAGAGCTTGAAGGAGCATTCGAGTACATCTCAACGTGCAAGCCGCCAATCGTATTGAAAGCTGACGGGCTCGCAGCAGGCAAGGGTGTGATCATTAGCCTGAGTCAGGCAGAAGCGAAAGCCGTAATAAAGGACATGCTGGTCAATAAGAAATTCGGTGAGGCCAGCGCTAAAGTGTTGATCGAGGAATTCTTGAACGGCATCGAACTTTCTGTTTTCGTCCTGACGGATGGAAAAGATTATGTCATTCTCCCGGAAGCCAAAGATTATAAGCGGATCGGAGATGGAGACATCGGGCCTAACACGGGTGGAATGGGTGCAGTATCACCCGTGGTGTTTGCTACGCCTTCATTCATGCAGAAAGTCGAAGAGCAGGTGGTGAAGCCAACGATCGCGGGGTTGAACCGCGAAGCCATCGACTACAAAGGATTTATTTTCGTTGGATTGATGAATGTAGGCGGAAGTCCGTTTGTGATTGAATATAACGCGCGGATGGGTGATCCGGAGACGCAGGCCGTTCTTCCTCGGATCAAATCAGATCTGGTGGAATTGTTTGTCGCTACCGCGAAAGGTGAACTGAAACATCAAAACCTTGAAATCGACAAAGATTACAGCGTGACTATTGCCCTCGTGAGCGGTGGTTATCCTGGTGACTACGAAAAAGGAAAAGCAATTTCGGGATTAGATGACGCGAGTAAGACACTCGTGTTTCATGCCGGAACTAAAAATAATACAAAAGGCATTGTTACTGATGGAGGACGTGTCCTTGCAGTGACAGGAAAGGGAAAATCCCTCCATGAAGCCCGCGCGGCTGCTTACACTCGTGCCGAAAAAATCGGTTGGGATGGTTTGTACTACCGCAAGGATATTGGATTAGACTTATTGAACTATAAAGGAATATAGAAATGGGTTGTGCATGCGGATCGGCCAAAGGCGGTAAAACTGCCGGGTGCAATAATAATGGCGCCTGTGGTACCGGTGGATGCAATAAGATGAATGTATTCGACTGGCTATCCAATATGGACATGCCAAGCGAGGATCGTTTTGCTATTGTTGAAGTTCGCTTTAAAAACGGACGTAAAGATTTTTATAGAAATACCGAGCGTTTGAACCTGACAACCGGAGATCCCGTCATTGTCGAAGTTCCAAATGGTCACCATCTCGGATATGTTTCACTGCAGGGTGAACTTGTCCGGCTGCAGATGCAGAAGAAAAAAATTGCTGACGACAACGAGATCAAGAAGATCTACCGCATCGCGCAGCAAAAAGATCTTGACAAGTTTGAAGAGGTAAAGAAGCGCGAACTGCCAACGCTTTACCGTACACGCGAAATCATTCGCGACCTCAAGCTCGGCATGAAGCTGTCGGATATCGAATACCAGGCGGATAATACAAAAGCTACTTTTTTTTACTCGGCTGATGATCGTGTCGACTTTCGCGAATTGATTAAACTTCTAGCAGCGGAATTCAAGATCCGTGTAGAGATGCGCCAGATCAGTCTGCGTCAGGAAGCTGGCCGTCTTGGTGGAATTGGTGTCTGCGGACGCGAACTTTGTTGCTCTACCTGGTTAGGCGAATTCAAAAACGTTGCGACCAGTGCAGCGCGTTATCAGAACCTGTCACTCAATCCAAGCAAACTTTCGGGTCAGTGCGGCAGATTGAAGTGCTGTCTTAACTACGAGCTCGAGACCTATATCGATGCGTTGGAAGATATTCCAAAAATTGAAGGACCGCTGCTCACAGAAAAAGGCGAGGCAACGCTTCAGAAGACCGACATCTTCAGAAAGATTATGTGGTTTGGATTCCGCGAGGAGAATACCTGGTATCCATTGAATGTTGCTCGCGTGAACGAAATCCTGGAATTGAACCGCGAAGGAAAAAAGCCTGCCAATCTCGATAAAGATGTGATTGAAGAAAAGGCACCAATTGCTGCTCTTAACAGCGATCTACAGCAAATGGATCAGAAGTATAAGAGTAAGTCGAAGAAAAAGAAGAAGAAGAAAAAAGGTCCGGGCCTCGAAGGGGGTGCTGCGCCACAACAGCAGCCACAACAAAACAAGCAACAGCCTACGAACCCAAATCAAAATCGTGCAGGGGGACAGCCTCAGCAGAATAAAAATCAGGGTCAGGGCCAGCGGCAGAATCAGGGTCAGAACCCGAATCAAAATAAGAACCGTGGAGGAAACCAGGGCGGACAACCACGCGGCAATCAAAACCAAAACCGTGGCGGAGGTCAGGGCGGAGGCAATCCAAACCGTGGAGGCAATCCGAATCGTGGAGGGAATCCAAATCGCGGAGGCGATAACCAACCACCGCAGCAGCCGAATCCTAACAAACCTTCGACCCAGGAATGAGAATTCTTTTGCCAATTTTTCTCCTGGCACTTTTTGTTGCAGGATGTGATGATGCCCGCGTATACGAACAAAACTATGATTTCGAAAAACGCGTTTGGCTTGTTTCCGATAAGCCCAATTTTGAGTTCGAAGTTACCAATGCGGTTGACCGTTATACCCTTTACTGCAACGTGAGGAATTCGGTCGCATTTCCGTATTCGCGATTGTTTGTGAAGTACGAACTGAAGGACTCGACAGGGAAATTACTTGGGGGTAAAATGATGCCTGCGTTTTTGTTTGATCAACATACCGGTGAGCCACAAGGATCAAGCGGTTTAGGTGATATTTACGATCACCGTTTTCCATTCCTTACTAATTATCAGTTTCCTTCACCAGGTAAATACAGTGTCACATTCGAGCAGTTTATGCGGAAAGATACACTGGATGGTATTCTTGCGGTGGGTCTGCGTGTGGAGAGGGGAAGTGAAGTTCACCCTGCTGCAGGGCAGAAGTGAACTTCGGGCTCGGTTACAGTAAGCCAATGCGGTGAGCAAAATCAACCAGCGCAGTGCTGTTGCTAAGGTCAAATTTTGCGAGTAATTCTTTTCTGTACGATTCAACTGTGAATTTGCTGAGCGATAATTCTGCGGCAATTTCCTGGCTGTTTTTTCCCTTTGCGATAAGCGGTAACAACTTCTCTTCTCGCGGAGTAAGCTTCACTGCCCTGTGCTGATAATCACGCTGCAGGCTTCTAAGGTAGAATGGCTCAATGCGTTTGCTGAAGAAGATATTTCCTTTTGCTACTTCACTCAAGGCTTCTTCAAGGTTCGGATCGTCTTTCAAAATGTATCCACTGATTCCCATTTTGATGAGATTGGTAATCAAGGCTTCATCATCATACAGACTGGCGATATAAATTTTAACATTCGAGTGAAGCCTGCGAATCACTTGTGTGGTTTCAAAGCCACTCATTTGTGGCATCTTGATGTCCATGATAACGATGTTGATCGGATGAAGGGACAGCAGGTTAATCACTGCCTGACCATTGTCGGCTTCAAAGATGTTCTCGGCAACCTGGAGGGTCTTTAAATGGAATTTAACCCCCAGACGTTGGGCAGGGTGATCATCTGCGATAATAATGTTGGGCTTATTCATAAGTTCTTTTTTGTTTATCCTCCAATAAAAGTACCCTGAATAATACCCTTTAAATGTGCTATAAAGTTCAAATGTTATCTCAAGCAGTTGGAACCCACGCCCAAA
>DASWTM010000225.1:0-25393 GCA_036402115.1 Chryseosolibacter sp. | reverse complement strand
CCGGTGAACAATGACGTGGCGAACGAAAACTCAGCGAGTGAGATGTCGAAGAATTGCTTGGCATGAGTTTCTGCGAAGAGTTCGCCCGGCAAAGAAGATTGAACTCCGAGAGCCAATGATGAGAGGCCGAGTTGCTTAAGGAAGAGTCTGCGTTGATTCATGGGTTGAGAACGTTAGGAAAGGAAGTTAGTGATTGCAGAGAGATTATCCAACCGGATGCCCTATATAGATGCGTCACGCGCCATTCACTCACGAAGCAGATAATGCAACACCGTACTGGCCGGAAAGGCAGGTGCTAACAAGCAATACATGAAGTGAGATGCAGGCGAGGAAGCAAGACCATCTTTGCGCGAAAGGCACAGACTATCAAAGAACACATCATGCGAACAAGGGCACGTCTTGTACAGTCCTTCGTACCGTACCACAAGATGTTACAATCGCATTCCAATCCCGGAGGGATTGCCTGTTTGTAACCAATGCGCGGCATAGATCCAGGCGCGCCACGCACCACTAGGTAGAGGAAGCAAGACCGTCTTGGCGCGAATAGCACACGCTATCAAGTAACAGATCAACGACCCCAGTGTGCCATATCGTACCTCCTTCAGTATTACGGAACAACTTGCCCTAATCGTTAGGAATTATGATGCCGACCCACTCCCTTTTGGCCTATTCACTATTGCTGAGTATTTGAAAGTTATTGCACCTTTTACTAATATTGAGAATAAACCGCATATCACTATGGCAAAAGGAGAAGACAGACGGAAGGAAGAAAAGAAAAAACCTTTGAAAACCTTGAAAGAAAAGCGTGCTGAAAAGCAAGCAAAAAAGGCAAACAGAAGTTAATAATCCTTCGAAAAGGCCCGGCTTCATCAGATGAGATCGGGCTTTTTTATCCGCACCCTTTTATGAAACGCAGAGAGTTTATCCACCGCTCAGCATTGGCTGCCATTGTTCTTCCATCCATCATCGGAAATAGTTGTAAGTCGTCTCCCGGAGCACCTGGAGGTAATCATTCTTTCGAGCTCGATGAGATGGACATTGCTTCGTTACAGGATGCAATGGCGAACGGAAAGTATACGTCACGCCAATTATGTGAATTATATCTCAAACGTATCACTGAAATTGATAAAAGCGGTCCGATGTTGAACTCCGTGATTGAACTCAACCCGGATGCGCTCGCGATTGCCGATGGTTTGGATAAGGAGAGGCGTGATGGCAAGGTGAGAGGTCCGATGCATGGAATACCGGTGCTGATCAAGGATAACATAGACACAGGCGACAAGATGATGACCACTGCAGGGTCGCTCGCACTGGAAGGCAATTACGCTTCGAATGATGCTTTCATTATTGCCAAGCTGAGAGAATGCGGTGCGGTGTTGCTTGGCAAAACTAATCTTAGTGAATGGGCCAACTTCCGATCTACGCGCTCGAGCAGTGGTTGGAGTAGCAGGGGCGGACAGACGCGTAACCCATACATCCTCGATCGAAATCCCTGCGGATCAAGCTCCGGTACAGGTACTGCAGTAGCTGCCAACTTGTGCGCTATCGGTATTGGAACGGAAACCGATGGGTCAATTGGGTGTCCGTCATCCATCAACGGTCTGGTGGGAATCAAGCCAACCGTAGGGCTATGGAGTCGGTCGGGGATAATTCCCATTTCAGTTACACAAGACACCGCAGGCCCAATGGCGCGTACGGTGAAAGATGCAGCGATTTTGCTCGGTCCGTTGTGTGGCGTGGATGCCGCGGATCCCTTTACCGCAAAGAGTGAAGGAAAGTTTCAAAAGGATTACACACAATTTTTGAAACCCGATGGACTGAACGGAAAGCGGATCGGGGTGGAGAAATCGTTTTTGAAGGTCCACGAAGGCGTGGATGCGATACTGGCAGAAGCGATCGATACATTACGAAAGCAAGGCGCAGAAGTCATTGAAGTCGACTTTCGCGAAAAGACAAAATCGATTTCCGCAGATGAATACAACGTCCTGAAGTTTCAGTTCAAAGATGGTGTTAACAAATACCTGTCAGCGTCCAATGCAAAAGTGAAGTCGCTGGCGGAAGTGATAAAGTTTAACAAGGAAAACGAATCGCGCGCCATGCCTTTCTTCAAGCAGGAAATTCTGACTGACTCGGAGGCAAAGGAATCGCTCGAGTCGAACGAGTATACGGAGGCCGTGACGCGGATGCAAAACACTGCGCGGAAGGCGATTGATGATACCATGCTCGAGTTCAAGCTGGATTCAATTATAGGACCAACGAATGGGCCATCATGGTGCACCGATTTGGTTAACGGAGATTCGTTCACCGGCTATGGCATGTACTCATCCGCGGCCGTTGCAGGATATCCACACATTTGTGTCCCAATGGGATTTGTACACGAGCTACCGATCGGACTTACTTTCATCGGCCGTGAGTACGAGGAAGCTAACTTGATCACGCTGGCCTACGCCTATGAGCAAGCTTCTAAAAAAAGAAAGGCTCCGCAGTTCGTGCCGAGCTTATCTTATACAACCGATTCGGTCTTAGGCGAGAAGAATAATAAGCAAAGCGATTAAGAGAATTGCACCCACACTGAGGTAAACGCCTCCGCTGATTGCTTTCATCTCTTTTTTGATCTGCTTCACTTCACCGCGCAAAGCTTTTTTCTCTTCTTTTGAAAGCGTGCTTTTGTCGATCGCTTTAATTTCTTCGAGGCGGTGTTGCAAACGCTGAATTTGTTCTTTTTGTTCAATCGGGTCAACAACCGGAGCAGCGTTTACGGTTGGAGTAGCAAGTGCCAGCACTGCTATCACGAGGAGCGATCTGAGTACGTTAATTGTTTTCATAAGTAAGTCAAGTTTTGATGTTTCGTTTCGCTGCGGGCATTCGACTCGCATAAAAAAAACTTATGCCTGATCGCTTGACCAGGCATTTACCTAACTATTGATAAGAATACGTGTTACAGTTGTTCCTTTGAAACAGCAGTACCGTTGGAGTGTGCATTCACTTTCTCATGGTGCTGTACCTTGGGCAAGATCACAATGAAGTTCGACCCAACACCCTCCTTGCTCTCGGCACGAATGAATCCGTGGTGGTTGTCAACGATCTTTTTACAGATTGCCAATCCGATTCCGGTCCCCTGGTAGTGATTGTTATGCAGGCGCTGGAAGATCCCGAAGATCTTTTCCTTGTACCGGTCATCGAACCCTATACCATTATCCTCAACACAAATCGCGATGTGGTCATTGGCGTTGATATCGTACATCGAGGCTTCATCGCTCGTTACGCTACGCTCGGTTATTTTGATGATCGGATTTTTACTTTCGTTAAACTTCAGTGCATTGCTGATCAGGTTCTGGAACAATTGATGAATCTGTCCTGGCACCATATCGATGGTCGATAGCTGACCAACTTCGATTTTAGTTCCCTTTTCACGGATGGTAATCTCGAGGTCATCAACAATATGCTTGACAATGCCGTCCAAGTCTGTTTTCTGGAATGGGATGTCGCGATTAGACAACTTCGACAGCGTCAGCACGTCTTCAATCAATGTCTGCATCCGGTGTGATGAGTTGACAATCTTGTCGAGGTAATTCTTTTCTCCCGGCTCGATCTTCTTCTCAATTTTTGAATACAGCAGATTGCCAAACGTCTGAATTTTCCGGAGCGGCTCTTTTAAGTCATGAGACGCAACGGAAGCGAACTGGAGAAGGTCCATGTTCGACTGCTCCAGTTTAAAATTGGTTTCTTGTAGCTTAGAAGAAGCTTGTTTCAAATCCTCATAATTCCTGGCAATAAGGTCCGCTGCATTTTTCTTTTGGGTGATGTCGTTGTACGTAATCACCAAACCATCCTGCATTTTTACACCTACCACTTCGTACCAGCGGTTTTGCATCGGGTTGTAGTATTCGAAATGCTCGGTCTCGCCTGTCTCCACTACCGCGACATACTTCCGGAAGAAGTGTTCGTCACGGGTAAATGCCTTCGTGGTTTCGCCTTTAAAGCGATCGCCAGTTTTGATGCCTACCATAGCTTCAGCAGAACGATTCGCAGCGATAAACTCGAAGTCTGTAATTTGATTTTTATTGTTGCGAATCGCACGCATAGCGGTAATCGCACTGGTGGCACTATCGAAAACACCCTGGATGATGCTGTGAAGGTTTTTCGACTCGGATATGTCGATGAAGTTTAATACTACGCCATCCATAGTCTTGTCCTGGCGCAGGTACGGATTCACCTTCATCAAAAATGTTTTACCATTTCGGGTCGTGACTTCGCGCTCCAGCATCTGGTTCGTCAACATCACATGCTTGACTACATCGATAAGGTCAACATCCACCAGGTTGTTGGTGATGTCAACGATCGGCCTTCCAATATCGGTTTCAATCAGGTTGATCTGATCGGTGATCGAGGGTGAAAACTTCCGGACGATCAGGTGGCGATCGATCAGGATCTGACCAACATGACTATTCTTGAGATAATTATTCAGGTCATCGTTGAGGTCGATCAGTTCTTTGATCTTCAACTGGTGTTCTGCGCTGACCGTATGCAACTCTTCGTTCAACGACTGAAGTTCTTCATTTGTACTTTGAAGTTCTTCGTTGGCGGAAATCATTTCCTCGTTACTGGTCAACAGCTCTTCATTGCTGGATTCAAGTTCTTCGATTACTGACTGAAGATTCTCTTTAGTCTCGCGCAATTCTTTTTCAAGTTCTTCCAGCCGCTGCTGATCGTGTTCATTACGCTTCTTTGTCGAGAGTTTTTTGATTTTTTTCTGCTTCTGTTCTTCCTGGAGAACAATAAATAAGAAAGATTGCTGGTATTCCTGCTGTTGAATGTAGGGCTTCACCATGATATTCACCGTCCGCTCAACGGTGCCATCCGAAACTTTTACATTGCGCATCGCGCTGCGCTCCTGTTCATGAATCGCTTTGCGCACGCACATGCCCAACGCGATCCCCAGATCGTTTGGAACAAGCTTGATCAGGTTGAATGTCAGATTATTTTCCGGGAAGTGGAGGAACTCTTTAAAGTGACCGATTGCCTGCTTCACTTCCATGTTCTCGTCAATGAGAATTCCGGCAAGCTTTGATTCTTCTAAAAGGGTATCCTTGAAGATCTCCGCAAGAAAATTATTTGCATTCTTCGGTTTATTCGAATTCGACTGGAAGACCGATGATGTCTGGATAGGAGTGACCATATGGTCGGTGTCCATCAGGCGGGTTTTTCCAATAACCTTGTAGATTTTCCATTTTTTGCTGATCTCCTTCATGGAGTCTTTCAGTACTCCGATGTTTTCACTTGCTCCCAGCATGAGGCAGGCGGAAGGATTCAACGCAAAAAGGAATGTCTTCAAAACATGGATTTGTAACTTGGCGTTCATGTAGATCAACATGTTGCGGCATGTGATCAGGTCGAGTTTGCTGAATGGCGGATCTTTGGTGATGTCATGATAGGCGAACACAACCATCTTCCGTATGACGGGAAGGATTTTGTACGACTGGCCTTCGCGGGTGAAGAATCTGGAAAGACGCTCGGGACTGATGTCCTTGGCAATAGTATCCGGATATACTCCAGTTGATGCGATCTGCAAAGCCTCTTTATCGAGGTCGGTTGCAAAGATCTTGAGATTGAAATCATGGTTGCGAATGCTTTCCATGTATTCATAGAAAAGCATCGCGATGGTGTATGCTTCTTCGCCACTGCTGCAGGCTACAATCCAGACCTTAATAAGATCCTGAGGTTTCTTTGAAGCAAAGATGGATGGGATGATTTTGCTTTTAAGCTCCTCGAATGCATCCGGGTCGCGGAAGAACTTAGTGACGTTGATGAGGAATTCCCGTGCAAGAAGATTTGCTTCTTCAGGCGATTGATGAATGAATTCCTGGTACTGTTCAAGCGTAGTAAATCCCTTTTCGGTCATTCGCTTGGCCAACCTACGTGTAATCGTTGGCGTTTTATAGAGACTGAAATCGTGCGCAGTTATCGTTCGGATATGCCCCAGAATTTCCTGGACGATAACTTCATCTTCTTTTGTGAATTTACCAATTGTCTTAGCGTATGGCGACTCGCGAAGATACTCAATCAGTTCCTCAGCGATCATTTCGGGAGGAAGTACCAAATCAACGCAACCGGTTTGGATCGCGCTGCTGGGCATGCCATCGAAATCTGCTGTCAGCGGGTCCTGGGCTATAACTAATCCCCCCTTTGCCTTGATCGCTTCAATTCCTTTTGTTCCATCCGTGCCTGTGCCAGAGAGGATAATTCCAACAGCGTGTTTGCCTTTCTCATTTGCGAGCGATTCAAAGAAATTGTCAATGGCGTTATTTGGCACTTGATGCCTTTCCTTATCGTGCAACTTCAACTTGCCACCCGCGTACGTCATTACTTTCCTGCTTGGAATCAGGTAAATGCAATTTGGTTTAAGCTCCATGTTTTCCTCTGCCTCAATGATTTTCATCGAGGTGTGCTTGGCGAGCAATTCGCCCATCAAACTTTTGTGATCAGGAGAAAGGTGCTGGACAATGACGAATGAAAAATTCGTATTGTCAGGCAGCGTATCAAATAATTCATGAATGGGTTCGAGGCCACCTGCGGACGCACCAATTGCGATGATGTAATGATCTGAATCCTGGGTTTTCAATTTACAGCTAGTTTGTTTTAACAATTGCGACCTTGGTCAATGCATGCACAATGTTGTGGAGGGTTTCATTGTACAAATCTTGACCTTCAATAGTGTATTTATTTTGCTGGTCAGTCAGTTTTAGTCGATACTCGCAGCTGTCAATCAACCCAACATTTATCCAAACCTTCATCTTACACTTTTTAACAATGTAAAATCACTCTAAGTCGCGAAATAAAAAAAACATGACTGCACTTTTTTATTCGTTGACGTACCTTTTTTGGACCGATTCTGCATAAAAAAAACTATGCCAGCCGCTATTTATGGCAAGGTTTCCACACTTGCCAGTTTGCCTGCCGGTATTTATAGCAGCGCATCACAGCTGGTACAGAGATGTGATGCGTTGCCTTAAAAGATGCATTTCTATCAATCAAAAAATATTATGCCCGCTTCCGCGGGAATCTTACTCCTTCGCATCTTTAAAATCTTCAAGAGAATTAACATCCGCTGCTCTCTCTTTTGAAACTTTGCCCGGGGCGGTTGCCATCGGAGACGAGGATGGTTTCTTGCGGGTTCCTTCTATGTTCTGATCTGGACGCGTATCACCATCCCGGATAGGCGTTTCCTTCTGCTCTTTATTCTCGTTTTTCATGCGTGCGACAATTGTGTTTTTAAGTTCTCTTCGTTTACAGATTCGTTGTTGGTTGAACCCTTCTTAATCCAAAGCGCAACCGAGATCGCGCGTTTCACCTGGTGTACAACCGCGGGTTTGATATCCTCTTTCATATTTCCTTTGTCGTCAACCGTTGCACTTGCCCCATAGGGATTGCCACCCGTTGTGAAAAGAACAGGATCGGTGTATCCCGGTGCAACCACAAGTGCTCCCCAATGAAACATCGTAGTATACAATGAGAGGATCGTTGCCTCCTGGCCCCCGTGTATGTTCATCGCGCTCGACATCGCAGTAACGATCTTGTTGGCGAGTTTTCCCTGCGCCCATAGAGGTCCGGTTGAATCGAGGAATTGTTTCATCTGAGCAGGCAAATTACCATACCGCGTTGGCGCACTGAACACAATGACGTCTGCCCATTCAAGATCTTTCAGTGTGGCGGTTTCGATATTTTTAGTTCCATCACTATGTTTCTTCCATGCCGGATTTGCAGCGATTGCCGACTCGGGCGCCAACTCTTGAACTTTTCTGACGCGACTTTCCGAACCTACTTCATTGGCACTTTCGGCCGCCCACTGCGCAAGTTGGTAGTTTGCACCAGTGGAGCTGTAGTATATGATAAGCGTTTTTATTTTATCCATAACTTTTAAACAAGGTGCAAAAATCGTATGCCCCTGCCGCATTGAAAGGATGGCCGCCTGTCTCGTTGATGCCGGGGGCCGCGTGTTACCAGGGAAGGATTTCTACACAGATTCTCTTGTCTGATAATTATATTTAATGACTTGTCGATTTTTTCGTTGAATGCCATTCAGAATATATTTCAACTGGGTATTTTTGAGTCCCTAATTATTCCTGATGGTACAAGGTGAGATTGAGATCTTATTAATAGAAGATGACGCGGATGATGCAGAGCTTACCATTCACACGTTGAAAAAACATCACCTGGTGAACAACCTGTTACACATTGATGATGGAGAGAAAGCTCTTGCCTATTTATACTCGTCCAATAATACGCTTCCTAAACTTATCCTTCTCGATCTTCGAATGCCTCGTGTGGATGGCATTCAAATTCTTCAGAAGCTTAAGTCAGATCCCACCAAGCAGAGCATCCCTGTGGCAGTGTTAGTTTCATCCCGCGAAGGAAAGAACTACGTTGAATCGTTTCAACTAAAAGCAGACGCATACATCGTCAAACCGCTTGATTTTAAAAAGTTTTTGACTGCTATGTCTGAGCTTGGGCTCGTGTGGAAAATTGTCGAAGCTCCGACTGTTCGGTAATATTCCGGACATGAGAAATCTTAAAACTTAACCTGACGCAATATTTCGTTCCTTGTTTGTTATATTGTGCTTCAATTCATTTTATGAGGCGCACAATTCTGATGCTTGAGCATGATGACGATGATCGCTACATCACGCAGGCTGTACTTGACGAAACGAAGGCAGATGTTTCGATAAGTTTTGTATCCAATAGTACCGAATTCCTTCAGAAGTTGGAGGCAACAAACAAGCCTGACTTGTTGCTGATGACCTATCGGGCTTCACCCCTCAATGCAATTGAAGTATTAAAGCGAGTGAAGGGCGCTGCTCACCTGAAATCAATTCCTGCAGTTGTTTTGAGCGGGTTATCGAATCCAGCAATTGTGCTTGAGTGTTACGAAGCGGGCGCAAGTTCGGTGATCATTAAGCCATCATCAGAACGCGACACGACTGAAAAAATCACGACCTTTCTGAAATACTGGTTTAAGACGGTAGAGTTGCCTTAGCATAATGTTATGAGTGAACGCAAAAAATTACAAGATCAGGTGGCCATTGTTACGGGCGCAAGTTCAGGAATCGGAGCAGGTATCGCGAAAGCTTTAAGTGAAGCCGGGGCAACCGTTGTAGTGAACTACTCGAGCAGTGAGGATAAAGCGCAAGCGGTTCTTTCTGAAATCAGGCAAAAGGGAGGGGATGGGATTATTTTTAAAGCCGATGTCAGCAAGGAAAAAGATGTCCAAAATCTTTTTACTGAGACAATACGCCAGTTTGGTACGGTTGATATCTTAATCAACAATGCAGGCTTGCAGAAAGATGCGCGTTTTCACGAAATTACAATGGAACAGTGGAATCAAGTTATTGGCATTAACCTGACGGGTCAGTTTCTTTGTGCGCGCGAAGCGGTGAAGGAATTTCTGAAACGCGGTGTAGTTCCTGCAAAATCAAAATCTGCCGGAAAGATTATTTGTATCAGCTCCGTGCACGAAGTAATTCCTTGGGCCGGACATGCGAACTACGCTGCCTCAAAAGGCGGAGTAATGATGCTGATGAAAAGCATCGCACAGGAATATGCTTCGATGAAAATTCGTGTCAATAGTATTGGACCAGGTGCGATCAGAACCCCGATCAATCATGCCGCATGGCAGACGCCCGAGGCATACCAAAATCTCCTGAAGCTCATCCCTTCAAAGCGAATAGGAGAGGCTGAGGATGTTGGGAATGCAGCTGTCTGGCTCGCTTCCGATGATTCTGAGTACGTAAACGGAATCACACTGTTTGTTGATGGCGGTATGCTGTTGTATCCCGGCTTTGAAGATAACGGATAGTATACACGCAAGACGTTTCTTCGTGCGACCTACTGAATTTAGATCGTAGTCTCGTCCGTGATTTCCGTTTCAGATTCGCCCAAAAGTTTTTCCTTTTTTGAATCCTCACCTGGCTTTGTCTCTTTATTGTCAGACTGTTGAGCTGGCGACTTACGTTCTGCTTTTACGGGACTCTTGTCTCCAGCTTCATTATTAGGTCTGTTCGGATCAATAATCTGGGGAGGATTAGGCGTGTCTTCCGGTCTGTATGGCTCTTTAATCTCTTTCTCGTTTTCCATGCGTATGTCATTTGGATAAACACATTAAAATACTGTTCCAGTGACATCATCAAGTTGTAGAAGTTGAGCCGCAGTCAGGTGATGGAATAAAATTGTTGATCGAATGCTGCCGGAGAAGAGCAACGTGAAAACAGCATTATATATTGTCGGTTACTTATTCATCATTTTCTCAGTGATTCCACTGATTCGGAACGACAACTGGGTATTCCGGGTTTTTGAATATCCCCGGTTTCAGAAGTTGATCATTGTGCTGGGCATACTTGTAGCGTTTCTGCTTCAGTTTGACAGCAGTCAAACGCACGATGTGGTCTTAGTTTCAATGCTGTCGTTAAACGTATGTTATCTTAGCTATCTGGTTTTTCCCTACACCTTCATCGCGAGAAACCAGATGAAGAAAGCGGGACGGAAGGTCGAAGCAAATGGCATAAGCTTATTGATTTGCAATGTATTTCAGGATAACCGAAATGTCTCTGCTTTGCTTTCGCAGATCGAAAAATGTAATCCTGATCTCGTTTTATTGGTAGAGGTAGATTTTTATTGGGACGATCAATTGAAACCGCTACACAAAAAATATCCGCATAGGCTCTTAAACCCACTTGATAACACCTACGGGATGTCCCTGTACTCGAAACTGGAGTTGAAGGACCAGGAGGTGAAATACTTAATTGAACAGGATATTCCTTCAATTGAAACGCTTGTTAAGTTACGTAACGGGCAATACATCAAGCTCTTCGGATTGCATCCCGAGCCGCCCGTACCCAACGAGAATCCACGATCGACTGAACGGGATGCAGAGATCTTGTTAGTAGCGAAGCGTGTTGAGAATCTAAAGATGCCGGTAATCGTTGCAGGCGACCTTAACGATGTGGCGTGGAGTTATACCACTGAGCTATTCTTAAAAGTCAGTGGACTTCTGGATCCAAGAAGGGGTCGCGGATTTTTCAATACATTTCATGCGAAATATCCGATGCTCCGTTGGCCACTCGATCATGTTTTCTGCTCGAACCATTTTTGCCTCACGGATTTAAAGCGCTTGCCGAAGATGGGCTCGGATCATTATCCGATTTTTATCTCACTTGCGCTTTCGATGGAGCGGGCTGCCGAACAAAGTCATGAGAAGTTAAACAAAACCAGCGCAGACGAGCAGATGGCGGAAGAGAAAATTCAGAAGGTGTGAAAAAGAAAATATCCGGCAAGGGACACAAGCCGGATATTTAAATCCTCATTCAATTCTATCCATAAATATCAACTGAATGAGGCCGAAACCTCATTTACCACAGAGTGGAAATTGATAGTTTATGTTTTTCTGATAAAATTTTCGTGGGACTAGACATGGTACCTCCTTTCTTTAAGTGAAACATAAGCAACAGGATTGGTTCAACGAGCTTATGAACTCCACCACTTGCCGATGACGACCGCCATCATAACCCAAACGCTCATTGAGGGAAAAACGTTTGACCAAACGAAAAAAAATCCAGAAACCTGCATGTAACTGCCACCTTGCGTCTAGGCAACCGGCAACCAGTAGCTGCCAACTCGCCAGCTACAACCTTCAGTATCCTGCCGCTCCTCCATCCGGACTCCTTGAGTCCGCTGCCCCCAGCAACAATCCTTTTTCATGATCACAATAAATTCCCATCGCAGAGCCTTGGCTGTTGCGGATCGGATACTCCTGTATTTCATGACCTTTCTCCTGAAGCCGTGATTTCGTGTCGGCAGAAAATGCAAATGCTTCTACGCTGATGCGATCCGGAAGCCACTGGTGATGAAACCTTGGCGCTTCCACAGCTTGCGCGATGTTCATGTTATGTTCAAGAACGTTGAGGATGACTTGAAGGACCGTGTTGATAATCGTTCTTCCGCCAGGTGATCCGATCACCATGACTACTTTGTTATCTTTCGTAAGGATTGTTGGTGTCATACTCGAGAGCATTCGCTTGCCGGGCTGAATAAGATTAGCCTTCGTACCAATCTGCCCCTGGCGATTAGTTACTCCAGGAACCGGATTAAAATCTCCCATTTCATCATTGAGAAAAAATCCGAGGCCGTCAGCAACTACCTGCGAGCCGTAACTCTGTTCCAGTGTATAGGTCAATGATACAGCAGCGCCATCTTTATCAACAACAGACAAGTGAGTAGTATTCGATCCGCTTTCGTAAAGCTGGCCGAAGCGAGAAGAATCACTGGCTGAGGCAAGGTCCATGTTTATGCTTTCGCGAAGTTTGCGCGCATAGTCTTTAGAAATTAATTCATCAACGGGCATTTGATTATTGAAGTCCGGATCGCCAAGATGTTCAGCACGGTCTGCGAAAGCGCGTTTCATGGCCTCTTTCAGCACGTGCACATAATCGGCAGAATGATAACCCATTGCTTTCAGGTCGTAGCCTTCGAGGATATTCAACATCTCAATCAGTGCAATCCCGCCTGAACTGGGTGGGGGCATCGTGTAAAGTGTGTGACCTTTGAACGTGCCTTGCAGGGGTTTCCGCTCGACAGCCTCGTATTTCGCCAAGTCCTCGAGGGACATAATACCTCCCTGTGCCTTGATAAAGTCCACAAGCTTTTGAGCAGTTTCGCCTTTGTAAAACCCATCATGACCTTTGCTGCGAATACGCTTCAGTGTCTGAGCGAGATCGGGTTGCTTCCAATTTTCGTTAAGTGAATAATGTGTGACTCCGTTTTTATACATGACCTTCGCGGTGGATGGAAATTTCTTCCACGTGTCTTCGTGAGAAGCTGCGTGTTGCGTTAAGGCATGCGTGAACGGAATGCCTTTCGATGCGAGTTTAATCGCGGGTGTTACCAATTTTTTCCACGGCAACTTGCCATACTTCTGGTGCGCTTTAAATAGTCCGGCCACAGTGCCGGGTGTTCCGGCTGATAAGACCCCAACGTGATTTAGATTCTTCACCAAGTTTCCTTCTGCGTCCAGAAACATTTTTTCGTGTGCTGCAAGTGGTGCTTTTTCGCGAAAGTCAAATGTAGTAGCGTTGCCATCCTTATCCACATAGACGATAAAGCCACCGCCTCCGATGTTTCCGGCTGACGGCCAAGTAACAGCCAGCGCAAATGCAGTAGCCACCGCTGCGTCAATAGCATTTCCACCATCTCTCAAAATATCCCGACCGATATCGGATGCACGTTGCGAGGCAGAGACAACCATTCCGTTTTTTGCATGAACTGGAACGCGGCCCCCCGTTGGAGCAAATGAAACAAACAGACAAAAAAGAATGAGAAGAACGGTTGCCGGCAGCCTCATGGGTTCAGGTTTATCAGCTTAATGTAGCAGCTAAATCATTTTTTGGCAACTTATTCCGCGTCCGGTAACGAAAGTTCACTGCTTTCAGGGATGCATTTGCATACCGTTACAACCGGGCTGTTAGTATTGCATGGAAGGCTCACTAACAACATCGGGAAGAACCTCGGCCGTAAAACCAAGATCTGCCACTAGGCGAATAATGGTTTGAGCGCAAAGTGAACCCGCGTGCGAATTTATCCGTAGTACCCGGTCGCAATCACTGAGGTCAAAGTTGGCTACGTATCCAGGAAACCCGGAATGTATTTTATTCAGAATTTTTTCTGCGTTTTGCTGGCTTGTCACATTGGTTCTGAATACTTCGATCATGGTAGTGTAGGCTCGTGGTTAGTTAGTCGCGGTTTCGATATGTCATTGTCACAACTCCGTTTGAAAAAATCCGTGTGTTCAATAATCGTAGCCGGAGACGCTTGGAAATTTCTTTTGAAATCGAAATCCCTTTTCCAATGACAACAGGTGCAATAGAGATCCTGTATTCGTCAAAAAGGTTTTTTTCGAGGAAAGCTGAGGCTAATGTTACTCCGCCCCAGATGATCATGTCCTTCCCTGGTAGTTCTTTCAGATGTTGAATTTCCGCTGGAATGATATCACTCCTCAACGTAGTATTGTTCCAGGATGCCTTAGTCAATGTTTTCGAAAAAACGATTTTCTCAAGGCGATTCATCGTTTGCGCAAATTCCAGTTCCGTACCAGAGCACATTTTACTCTTTTCAGCTTTCGGCCAATGCATTGACATGTTGTCGTACGCAACACGACCAATCAGAATAGTGTCGATGTTTCGCAGCTGCTCCAGTGCGTCTTCCATCAGCTCGCCATTCCAATGAGAGAAATGCCAATCAAGTTCACCACGCTCACCGGCCATAAAGCCGTCCAGGGTAATATTTGCCGATAGGATCAGCTTACGCATAAGGCCTTCATTTTTTCTATGCACATCAAACATTACAAATCTACCGGACTGTGTTTTATGGCATGCGGGTGAAATACGGCAAACTGAGGGGTTGATTGCGACAACCTTTACCTGTAGATTTGGATTATAATCAGTACAACGTTGCATTGAAAAAAAAGACCACGATGAAACACATTTCAATTCTAGTCCCCCAGGGTGCGATCCTTGGAAGTATTGAAGGTCCCCGCCAGCTTTTGACACAGGTGAATCATTTCTATACATCGAAAGGAGCGGAACCGCTATTTAAAGTACAGCTTGTGGGGCTTTCCAAAACGACCTCGCTCAGTGGCGGGCTTTTTACTGCAAACGCTGATTTGCTTTTAAAAGATATCACAAAGACCGATTTGATTATTATCCCAGCCGTTGATGGAGACCTTAAGAAGGCATTGGAAGTGAATGCGGAATTTATTCCGTGGGTTTCGAAGCATTACCACGCGGGGGCGGAAGTAGCAAGCCTGTGCATGGGTGCCTTCATTCTTGCATCCACTGGGCTCCTGGCGGGGCGTAAGTGTGCAACACATTGGCTGGCTGCGGATCAGTTCCGAAAGATGTTCCCCGATGTGAATCTTATCGCGGAAAAAGTAATTACTGACGAAAAAGGAATCTACACCAGTGGGGGAGCTTATTCTTACCTGAACTTGATTCTTTACCTTATTGAGAAGTACGCGGGGCGTGACATGGCGATTTTGTGTGCTAAAGTTTTTGCGATCGAACTTGAACGAGAAAGCCAGTCACCGTTCATCATGTTTAAGGGACAAAAGGATCATGAAGACGATCAGATCCGGACAGCGCAGGAATTTATCGAAAACAATTATTCAGAGAAGATTACAGTCGATCAACTTGCTTCGATGCTGGCAATTGGCCGAAGAAATCTCGAGCGCAGATTCAAGAAGGCAACATCGAACACTGTAGTGGAATACATCCAACGTGTCAAGATTGAAGCTGCGAAGATGAGCCTGGAGTCATCACGCGAAAATGTCAATGAAGTGATGTATAAGGTTGGGTACACCGATACAAAAGCATTCCGCACAACCTTTAAAAAAATTACTGGCCTATCACCGATTCACTATCGCAACAAATACAACCGCGAGATGGCGGCATAACACCACAGTTCAATAGTCCACGGTATGTTCGTGGACCATCGACTGTCGACAGTAAACGCTCCTTACACAAGTTTTGCCAGATACTGCACAAGCTTATCCATTGTCTGCTTACCAGCTTCAATGGCACCGAACTGCTCGACCAGCATGTCGCGTTGTTCTTTTGTATTGAACACCTGTGTCATTGTGATTTCCGTTTTGTCCCGTCCAATCTCCCTGAAGATAACGGTGGTTGTAAACGCGTTCGGATCATTGTCGATATCATCACCGTGTGTAAAGAGGAGTTTCTCAGGCTTCACCACTTCGATGAAGGTGATCCGGTTCGGATAGTCTACCCCATCCGGACCGTGCATCATATATCGCCAAACACCTCCCGGCCGCACATCCATTTCCTTTGTAACGTTCGTAAATCCCTTCGGGCCCCACCATGCATCAAGATGCTTCGGGTCAGTCCAAACTTCGAAAACAAGTTTGCGCGGAGCGTTGAAGGTGCGGACCATAACTAATTCGCGTTCAGCGCTGGGTGAAAGTTTGCTGCTTATTGCCATGCGTTTATTGTTAATGTGTATTACTTTCTTTTATGCTTTTTGATTTTTGTTTTCGCGTTAGCCTGTAACGCAGTTATATAATTGTCAAGGCTATCCAGTCGACTCGCCCATATTTTTCGGTACTTGTCGACCCACTCATAGACTTCATCAAGCTTTTCGAGTCGCGCTTCGCATATTCGTTCGCGACCTTCTTCACGAATCGTTATGAGACCGCATTCCACCAGAATCTTAACCTGTTTGGAAATGGCAGGTCTGCTGATGCCGAACTGCTCAGCAACGGAGTTAAGATTCATCGATTTACGGGCAAGCATAGTAATGATGTCACGCCTGGTTGGGTCGGCAATCGCCTGAAAGACGTCTCTTCGCATAGGTAAATGTGTAACTGAACGGTTACAAATGTAATGTAACTGAACGGTTACTCAAAATATTTTTTAAAAAAAGGCATCGGGAGCCCCAAAATGGTGGTACGAAAAAATTCTGACGGCAGTTTACATTTGGTTATTCATCAGCTGAGGCATCATTGGGGCCCGCATCCAAGGCAAACAGAAATATCGAGAGAACGATTATTATAGGCGTGCTTCCCAGGCTGACTGATATAAAACTATGCATCCATTGCGATGATGTCATCACGGTGGGTGAATACAATGTGTATAGGAACGATCAAGGGATGGGAATTTATCTATTGCCCTACGCTCGCGATTGCAATGGCACCATTATCGATTGGTTCGATTTATGAACAAGTTTCGAAAGGTCGTAGGGCAAAATTCGAAGTTTATCAGATCTTTACTCCATAAAGCGCGGTCGATGAATAAGGTTGTCATACTTTTTTTTACTATTACTCACATTTTCGTTTCTGCACAACCAAAAGTGTTGCAGATCCAGGGCATTGTGCGGGATATTGCTACAAAGAATGCTGTTCCGTTTGCGAGCATTGGTATTACAAATACCACAAGAGGAACCGCAGCCAATGCGAATGGAGAGTTTAATTTGGTGATCCGCCCGGATGAAATTAATAATCGCTTGAAGATTTCCTGCATCGGGTATCTTACGCGATTCTATAAGATCAACGAGTCCCTGTCAGGCCAGACAATGTTTGATCTCGAATCTGATGTGAAAGTATTGGACGAGATTACTGTATCGGAAAGTGCTATCAACCCAGTGCATATCGTTAAAGGTGCAATCGATTCGTTGCAGACAAACTATAGGACTGAACCCTTTAATCTTGAATTCTACTCCACGCTTATTGTCACCAATGCAATTACAAATCAACAGTTTACACTGGAGACGTTGGTACTTGGGTATTCGAAAGGCTACGGGCAAACTGCTCGAAAGAAATTTGAAATTGTCAGAAAGCGTGCAGATGGCAAAAATCCATTCGCAACGGAGGAGTATTATTTTTGGCCAACGGTCGAAATTCATTGGGCGGATGTTATTTCTAATGCGGAAAAAAGGGGTGTTCTCAACTTCGATAACCTCGATAAGTTTGAGTTCGCGTATTCAGGAATCAGTATCTATGACGCTGATACCGTTTACAAGATTGATTATCATGCGCCCAAGCCAACAAAGAAACTGACAGGGTATGGGATTGTACCACGCGTTTATAAAGGGAGTATATACATCACAACAAATTCTAACGCCATCGTCTGGCACGCCATTCACACCGACCAGTTCGAATACTCGATTGCTTACAAGCGAATGGATGACAAATACTTCCCCTATCTCATACAGGGTTCACGAAAATTAAAAGGCCGCAATTCTTTTCTTGATGTTAAAAATTCGATCATTCTTACAAATCTAATATTCGATAATGTGAAGGTCATTGACTACGTGACAAACGAATTCAGCAATGCGGCAACGATCCCGGACGATAACGAGTATTGGGAGTTAAATCACCCAAAGCCAATAGATAAGTAAAGAAAACAAATCTTGCGCGCGTCTCAATTTTACAGGCTTAACTCTTCAAGCGTGGGTTTGAATGGAAACAACAACAGCACTAGCCTGGAATAAACCTCGATCGCCTTAGGATCCATCGATTGACAGGCTGAGGAAAACTGATCACCCCAGGAACAGTCTCATATTGCTTTATAAATTCAAATCCGAGTTTCGCCAGCGTTTTGTTAGGAGCGGGGTTCAAAGCATACGGTTCACAGTATAATTCTTTCAAGTCGAAATTTTCGAAATAGTAGGGAATGGATTGGTGTACAAGTTGCAATCCCAATCCACGTTTACGTGTGTGTGGTTGCCACATGTGCAAATGCATATACGCTTCTTGCCCGAATGCGATTTTGTTCACATTCGAATGTCCAATAGGTTCTCCGTCAACATGCCAGATCACATAAAAAATATTTTTCTCTGGCATTGGTTTAGTGTGATTTTCATAAAGGCGCTGCAGCCATACTTCGCGCGCGGGAAGAACCGCTGGGTCAACTCCCATTCCATTCAAAAATTTCGAGTCAGCCTTCAGGAAATAATCCACAATTCGCTCGTAATGTTCGCGCTCCGCGGGAATGACAGAAATTGGCATTGGCTATTTACTTTCGCTAAAAATAGGCGGAAACTGAATGCTCCGAAATGCTCACTTATCACTTTCTCCTACATATCAGATGTCGATTTGTTAGGAGTTTGAGATTTTGGTATTTGGAACTTGGTATCGGATTTTGACCTTTAGGTTGGCGATTGGATTTTTTGAGCAGACAATTTGGTTTGCGCGACTCCAATAGTAACTTGGGATTATGAAAAAATTCTCCTGCCTTCTACTCCTTCTTCTTGCAGGTTGCAGCCAGAAAGAAGTGGGTGCACCTTCACCGGTTTTACCTGTTCCTTCGAAAGCCCAGATGGAATGGCATGAGATGGAAACAAACGCATTTATTCATTTTACAACCAATACATTTACAGATCTTGAGTGGGGTAATGGCGATGAGTCACCCGCGATTTTCAATCCGACAGCCATCGATGTCAATCAATGGATCACGACATTAAAAGATGCGGGCTTTAAGGGGGTGATCCTGACGTGTAAGCACCATGACGGTTTCTGCCTGTGGCCGAGCAAGTTCACTGACCATTCGGTGGAGAAGAGTCCTTATAAGAAAGGAGCAGGCGACATCGTGAAAGAAGTTTCCGATGCGTGTAAGTCGCAGGGCTTGAAATTCGGAGTTTACCTTTCTCCCTGGGACCGGAATCATGCAGAATACGGACGAGCACCGTACATCGACTATTATCGAAATCAATTAAAGGAAATTTTCACTAGTTACGGGCCAGTGTTCGAGATGTGGTTTGATGGTGCAAACGGTGGGACCGGATATTATGGAGGCGCGAATGAAAAGCGAAGCATAAATGGCGTTCAATACTACGACTGGCCCACTACCCTCAGGATCGTTCGCGAGCTGGAACCCAATGTTATCTTCTTCAGCGATGCCGGACCCGGAGTGCGTTGGGTAGGCAACGAACGTGGTGTTGCAGGCGAAACAAACTGGAACAACATTACACCGGACACCCTATACGCAGGAAAAGGTGGGATTGAGAAGTTGTTGAATACGGGTCATGAGGATGGCACCCATTGGATTCCTGCGGAGACGGACGTTTCTATCCGCCCGGGTTGGTTTTATCATGCGCGGGAAGATTCGCTGGTGAAGACTCCGGAAAAACTTCTCGATATTTATTTGACTTCGGTTGGAAGAGGCTCTACACTTCTGCTGAACGTTCCACCAGACCGCAGAGGATTAATTCACGAAAACGATGTTGCCGCATTGCAGGGCTGGCGAAAGCTTCTTGACGAGGAGTTTAAAACCAACGTAGCGGCCAACGCAGAAAGCAAGGCTAGCAACGTGCGCGGAGAGCAAGATGAATACCAAAGTAAAAATGTCACCGATGGAAAGAAAGAAACCTATTGGGCCACGGATGATGAGGTCAAACGCGCTTCCATTGAACTCAGCTGGAAAGAAGCGAAGTCAATAAAATACGTTTTGGTTCAGGAGTATATTCAGCTCGGCCAGCGCGTGAAGTCATTTACAGTAGAAGCGCTACAAAACAACGAGTGGAGAAAGATCGCTGAAGGCACAACCATCGGTTACAAAAGGATTCTGAAATTCCAACCTGTCGAAACGACTTCTATTCGTATAACAATTTCAGATTCGAAAGCCTGTCCGGTGATTTCCAACATTGAGGTGTATTGACACAGCCGTGTAAGCAGAGAAACCTTTTTCAAGACATCGAATCCTTAGTGTTCCTTCGAGTCTTGGTGTCTTGGTGGCTAATGCGTTTCCAGGCCAAAATATTCCTTTGCGTTGTGATAGCAGACATCACTCACCAGCTTGCCTAGCCACTTTTCATCCCACGGCAACTCGCCATTTACAACGTCCTTGCCAATAAGATTACATAGGATTCTTCGGAAATATTCGTGGCGTGGATAGGAGAGGAAACTTCGTGAGTCGGTGAGCATACCGATGAAGCAACTCAGCAATCCGAGATTACTCAATGAATTGATTTGCTTTTCCATCCCATCCTTTTGATCAAGGAACCACCAGGCTGATCCAAACTGTATTTTCCCTTTTACGGATCCATCATTAAAATTTCCGATCATCGTTCCAATGACTTCATTGTCTGATGGGTTGAGATTATAAACAATTGTTTTTGTTAGCTGGTTTGTCCGATCGAGTTCATTGAAGAATCGCGCTAATGCCTGGGCCTGGGAAAAGTCCCCGATTGAATCGAACCCTGTGTCAGGGCCAAGCTTTTGTAGCATGCGTTCATTTGTATTGCGCAGCGCACCCAGGTGAAATTGCTGAACCCATCCTTTCTTATGATAAAGTCTGCACAACTCGAGCAGAACCGAGTACTTAAAAACTATTCTTTCTTCTTCCGTGGCAGTTTTTCCGGACAGCAGTTTTTTAAAAATATCCTCCACTTTCAAAGGCGCATTTCCTGCGAAATACAATTGTTCAAGGCCATGGTCTGATATGCGACAGCCGGCAGCATGAAAATATTCGATTCGTTTTTCCAATGCTGATAGAAGGTCTGAAAATGTTTTAATCTCATTTCCAGTTACAGCACCAAGACTTTTTAGATAGTCGTTATACGTCCTTACATTCTCGATCGCAAAAGATTTATCCGGCCGGAAGGATGGCTTGATCGCAACCTGAAAATTTTCTTGGTGCAGCTGCTGATGAAATTCGAGCGAGTCTGTGGGATCATCCGTTGTGCCTACCAATTCCACCTTCATCCTTCGCAGTAGCGACCGCGTTGTGTACTCCGGGCGCTGGAGCAAATCATTTGCTTTTGTATAGATGTTCAACGCTGAATTTGGGTCAAGCAATTCTTTGATTCCAAAGTAGCGTTGCAATTCAAGATGGGTCCAGTGGTACAATGGGTTCCGCATGGTGTGTGGAACCGTGAACGCCCATTGCTGAAATTTCTCCAAATCCGAGCCGTCACCGGTGATGAACTTTTCGTTTACGCCCAGCGTGCGCATCGCTCTCCACTTGTAATGGTCGCCCTCCAGCCAGATTTCACTTATCGTTCTGAATTTACGATCTGTACCAATGTCCTTAGGCGAGAGGTGACAATGGTAATCGATTATTGGAAGGTCCTTTGCAAATCCGTGATAAAGGCGTTTTGAAAATTCGTTGTGAAGAAGAAAATCTTCGGTAATAAATGTCTCCATGTAGGAAGTTAACGGTGTTTAGAGTGATACGCCACGTTTCCATGGGATGAAATCGTCCTGGCTGAGTAGCATCGCCTTTGTTTTTTTCCTTCCGCTGGCAATGTCAATGATGAAGTCCAGAATTTCTTCTCCCATTTGTTCGATCGTTTTTTGGCCCGCGATGATTGGTCCGCAGTCAATATCGATGATGTCGGGCATTCGTTGTGCAAGTTTTGTATTGCTTGACAACTTCACGACAGGAGTGATCGGATTTCCCGTAGGTGTGCCCAGCCCTGTGGTAAAAAGCATAACGTTACAACCAGAGCCGGCCAGCGCTGTAGTGCTCTCGACATCGTTGCCAGGTGTGCACAACAGATTCAATCCCGGCTTCGTAACATATTCGGTATAATCAAGTACATCAGTAATTGGCGAGGTGCCACCTTTTTTCGCTGCACCGGCAGACTTCATCGCATCGGTGATGAGGCCGTCCTTGATATTGCCCGGAGATGGATTCATGTCGAAACCAGAACCAACAGCCTCAGCAGCTTTCGCATACGCGCGCATCAGGTGGATAAATTTATCGGCAGTCTTATCGTCAACACACCGTTCAATCAACTCCTGCTCTACACCACACAACTCTGGAAATTCCGATAATACCGATGAGCCGCCTAAGGCAGCAATCAAGTCAGATGTGTGTCCAATGGCAGGGTTGGCAGAGATTCCACTGAAACCATCGGAACCTCCACATTCCAAACCAACAACGAGTTTCGAAAGCGGTGCTGGCTTACGTTCAACTTTATTGGCCTCAACCAAAGCAAGAAACGTCTGTTTGATTGCGTTCGTGAGCAGTTCTTGTTCCGTTCCTTCTTTTTGCTGCTCGAGAACAACTAATGGTTTTGAAACCGGTCCAAGCTTACCCAGGCTGCTTTTCAGAATATCTACTTGCGCATGCTGGCATCCTAAGCTGAGGATGGTTGCACCTGCTACATTTGGATTGTGGATATACCCGGCAAGCAACGCGCACAATGCATCTGAATCCTGGCGTGTGCCACCACATCCGCCTTCATGTGTCAGAAATTTAATTCCATCAATGTTCTTAAAAATTTTCTCCTTTCCATTAGCTGAGTCAGGACGGAAAGTGGTTGCTGCAATTTGATCTGTCTTTCCGCTGCGGTAGAGGTTAACTAACTCATCTACATAGGACTTATAAACATCCGGCTTCGAGAAACCAAGTGCTTCTTCAAACGCATGACGGATCATGTTCACGTTTCGATTTTCGCAGAACACCATTGGGATGACGATCCAATAGTTGGCTGTTCCAACTTGTCCATCCGCGCGATGATATCCTTCAAATGTCTTGTTCTTCCACCGACTGACATCGGGAGCGTTCCATTTGAACTTGCTTTTCTTTGCACTGAAATCAGCTGCCTTGTGGGTGACGTTATGGGTACCAATCGCTGTTCCTGCCGGAATTTTTTTCATCGCTTTCCCTACCAGCACACCGTACATCTTCACGGAATCATTTTCGTTCATGCTTTGCAGCACAAACTTGTGTTTGGCGGGAATCGGTTCAGCAAGTTGCGTTGTGGCACCGGAAAATGACACGGACTCTCCCGCCTTCAGATCGACCAGCGCCACAAGCACGTTATCGTCAGGGTGAATTTTCAAATATTTATGAGACATAATCGTCAGCCATTCTTGCTCAACTTATAAACTTTTGCAATCTTTTACTTCTGTTTCAACAGCTGCTCAGAAGAGCGATACTAAATTAGTCACTTCATGGTAAAAAAAGTAGTCACATTTGGAGAAGTTATGCTTCGGCTTTCCACGCCAGGCTATGCGCGATTCACGCAAGCAGTGTCGCTGGATGTGACGTATGCAGGCGCAGAGGCGAACGTGGCAGTGTCGATAAAAAATTTTGGTGTACCTGCAACCCATGTGACTGCTTTTCCCAACAACGATCTTGGTCATGCAGCAACGCAGACGCTGGCCAAGTTCGGTGTTGATGTTTCACACATCAGGCTTAGTGATCATCGGATGGGGGTTTATTTTCTCGAAAACGGCTCCGTGCAGCGGGCGCCAAAGATCATCTACGATCGTTCTGATTCTGCCTTTGCCAACATCGGAAAGGATGATTTCAAGTGGGATGAAATTCTCAAAGGCGCAAGTTGGTTTCATTATACGGGTATAACACCAGCAATTTCACAAGGTGCTGCAGACGCGTGCCTTGCTGCGGTGAAGGCTGCCGTGAAGAACGGTGTGAAAGTTTCAGGTGATATCAACTACAGACGCAACCTGTGGCAGTATGGAAAGTCTGCCCGTGACATTATGCCTTCGCTCATGGAGCACACAACCTTATTAATTGCCGGAGAAACCGATCTCGACAATTGTGCGGGAATTACCGGGAAGGGTTGGGAAGATGCTTGTGCCAAGACGTTCCAGTCGTTTAAAAGTGTTGAGCGCATTGCCAAGACTAACCGCGAGTCGATCAACGCGTCACACAACAACATCTCCGCAGTTTTGATTTCGAAAAAAGGTTTGGTTAAATCAAAATCATATGAGGTGACTCATATCGTGGATCGTGTGGGTACTGGTGACGCATTTGTTGCGGGCTTGATCTATGGCGATCTTATAGGGAAGACTGATGAGCAGGCACTTGAGTTCGCGACTGCTGCGTGTGTTTGGAAACATACGGTACCGGGCGATCACAACCTGGCTTCCGTGGACGAAATTGAAACGCTGGTGAAAGGCGAAAATGTAGGCAAACTTTTACGATAGCTATGGCATTTACAAAACTTGAAATCTTTGAAGAGATCAAACGTACACGCATCGTTCCGCTCTTCACCCATGATGATCCTCAGGTCGCCCTCGAAGTTGTAAAAGCAGCTTATGAAGGAGGAATACGGGTTTTCGAATTCACGAATCGGAGGAAGAATTCATTTGATGTCTTTACAACGTTGATCAAACATCGCTCACAATACCCTGGGCTCATGCTTGGCATCGGCACGATCATGGATCCTGAAACTACACTGAAATTCATTGATGTTGGTGCAGACTTCATTATTTCACCCATTCTTAAAACATCAATGGCGGAGGTCTGCCATCGTTACAATAAGCATTGGATGCCGGGATGTGCAACATTAACTGAGATTGTAACGGCAAAGGAATTTGGTGCTGAAGTCATTAAGGTTTTTCCGGGTTCGGTTCTTGGTCCGGGCTTCGTGTCGTCTGTCCTCCCCGTTGTACCAGACTTAAACCTGATGATTACTGGAGGAGTGGAACCCACCGAGTCAAATCTCGCATCGTGGTTCAACGCAGGGGCGTTCGCGGTGGGGATGGGATCACAGTTATTCACCAAGGAAATTCTCGACAAGAAGGATTGGCCCCAGTTAAAACTGAAGGTTTCACAGGCACTGGCGATTGCCGCTAAACAAAAATAACACGAATGCAAAGCACACTCGAAGCAACCACCCGTGTCGGCAATTACCGTTGGACGGTGTGCGCAATGTTGTTCCTCGCCACCACCATCAACTACATCGATCGCCAGATTCTTTCCCTGATAAAACCGATCCTCGATGAAGAACTCGGATGGACGAATGAGCAGTTCGGACTTGTAAATTCATTCTTTCAAGGTGCATACGGATTTGGCTTGCTCTTCTTTGGCTGGTTTGTCGATCGCTATGGTGCGAAGATTGGATATACCGTTTCCATTAT
>DASWTM010000224.1:0-27396 GCA_036402115.1 Chryseosolibacter sp. | reverse complement strand
TTCCCAAGAATGCATAGCTTTGGGTCCATGCATAAACGGCTTTGGCCCAACTTTTTTCCTGTTTTTTTTGGTCCCTCGTTTGCAATAAATTTTTTGCGGGACGTTTTAACTCCAAAATCACTGACTGTGAGAAGTACTTTTTGTATCCTGATTCTTTTATTTTTCTTTCATTCACTCTCAGCACAGCATCAACTATCTCAATCGAAAAGCGAGATTTTGTATAAGAAAGGTTCTGAGCTGATTGCGCACGCGAATTACGGTGCAGCGAGAAGGGTTTTTTCCGAATTCCTGGAAGAGACGTACGGCACCGACCCGCGCAGGAGTGAAGCTGAATACTATGTGGCTTTCAGTTCGCTCAGCCTCGGACATAACGATGGAGAAAAGCTCATCGAAGACTTCATCGCACGAAACCCCTCGAGTACGAGAGCAGCCACCGCGTGGTATGATCTCGCCAATTTTTTCTACGATGAGAAAAGCTATTCGAAAGCTACAACGTATTTCAAGAAGGTTGATTTCCCCGCGCTGACTCAGGATCAGCAACATCAGGCACACTTTCGCTGGGGGTACAGCTTTTTCAATTTGAAGAAACTTGACGAAGCGCTGGAGCAGTTTAACCTCGTGAAGAACGTCAACAGCCAGTACGCCCCTGCAGCAAATTACTATGCTGGCTTTATCGAATATTCAAACGGCCAGTATGACGAAGCATTGAAAGACCTTCGGAGGGCGGAGGCGAATCCTGCGTATGCTCCGGTTGTTCCATACCTGATTGCAAATGTGTTGTACAAACAAAAAAAGTATGACGAGTTGCTTCAATATGCTAACTCCGTGAAGGGAAAGTCAGGCATCCAAAATGCAAATGAGATTTCCCTCCTCGCAGCAGAAGCCTATTACTTCAAAGGTGACTACAAGAATGCGGTGGACGCCTACGAGCGTTACCTGGCAGACAATCCCGCGAAAGCGGAGAGCCCGGTCTTGTTCCGAGCCGGTTTTTCAAATTATCAATTAAACCAGACTGACAAGGCCGTAACGTATCTCAGCAAGTCGGCTGCGGGAAAAGACTCCACGAGCTACTACGCTTCGTATTACCTGGGAATTCTTTATCTGAAACAAGGTCAGAAGCCGCTGGCAATAAATGCGTTCGATGTTGCCAGGAAGTACACGAAAGATCCAAAGTTGGTTGAAGAATCATCGTTTCAATATGCGAAGGTCTTGTATGACGCAGGTCGTCCTGAGCAGGCCATTACCGAATTCGAAAAATACCTGAAGGATTTTCGCAGTGGCGAGCATAGCACCGAAGCAAGAGAGTTGCTCGCGCAGGCCTACATCAATGGAAACAATTATCACAAAGCCATCGAGTATATCGAAACGTTGCCAACCAAGAGTCCACAGGTAGAACAGGCCTATCAAAAGGCAGCGTTCCTGAAAGGAGCGGAGTTATTTAATAAAGAGAACTATGCCGGTGCCGTGGAAAACTTTGAGAAGTCGCTGCGCTATCCGCGTGATCCCGCATTTGTCATTCAGGCAAGCTTTTGGGCAGGTGAAGCGTATTCCATGGGGCAGAAGTACGATCAAGCCATTAAGCATTACCAAAAGGTGTTGCAAGCTGGTCCTGGCGCTGATCAGGAAATGTTCCTCAAGACCCGCTACGGTATGGGCTATGCGCATTACAACCTGGAGGCGTATGACAACGCCTTGATGAATTTCCAGGACTTTGTAAATCGAGGTAATCGCAACACACCGAACTACACAGACGGACTGATCCGCCTTGCTGATTGCTTCTACGTGAGCAAACGATATGATGAAGCGCTTTCAAACTATACTAAGGCTAGAAATATTGGTTCTCCAGATAACGATTACGTCCTGCTCCAAACCGGTGTGATCAGTGGCATCCAGCGGAAGTATGCGGATTCAAGAAGTCAGTTCACAACCTTGATCCAAAATTATCCGAAGTCACAATACCGGGATGAGGCGTTGTTCCAGCGCGCCCAATTTGACATCGAGCAAGGGAATTCACAGGCGGCAGTCGATGGGCTTTCGCAGCTTATCCGTGAAAGCCAAAATTCAAAGTTTCTTCCCTATGCGTACATGCGGAGAGCTTCCTCTTATTTTAATTTAAAACAATATGATAAGAGTATAGCAGATTATGGTGCTGTAATTCGGCAGTTCCCAACCCACCCACTCGCCCAGGAAGTGTTGTTGCCTTTGCAGGATGCACTCACTGCTGCAGGTAAATCTGCTGAATTCGAAACCTATCTAGCTCAGTTCAAGAAGGCAAATCCAGGAAATCAGGCGCTCGAAAACATCGAATTTGAAACCGGCAAAAATCTCTATTTTGATCAGCAATACCAGAAGGCAATCACAAGTTTGAATAGTTTCCTGGCTAGCTATCCATCGTCTTCGCGCGCTTCAGAAACCAGGTACTACATCGCTGAATCGCATTATCGCCTTAAGGAACTAACCAAGGCTTATCCAATCTATAAAGAACTGAGTGCCGATCCGAACTTCGCTTTCGGAAGTCGCGTAGAAGGCCGCCTTGCCGAAATTGAATTTAAGCAAGGAATGTATCCCGATGCCGTACGAAGTTTCAAACGTCTTGAAAGACTCGCTACCAACAAGAAGGAGCAGTCCAATGCATGGATGGGGCTCATGGAAGCTTTCTACATGCAGGAGCAGTACGACTCAGCCGATACGTACGCAAGGATTATCATCGATCGTGGTGCAGTAAATGCCAGTGCCCAAAACAAAGCTTCTCTGTATCTGGGTAAATCAGCGTTTGCACGTGGTGATTACGAGACGGCTAAAGATGAGTTTTTGAATACGCTCAACACGGCACAGGACGAGTATGGAGCCGAAGCAAAGTATATGCTCGGGCAAATTTTCTATCTCGAAAAGAATTACAAGCAGTCATTTGAAACGCTCACCAGCCTAAACAAAGACTTCGCTTCATATGAAAGCTGGGTCGGCAAGTCTTTCTTGCTGATTGCCGATGGATTCATTGCACAGGAAGACTACTTCCAGGCCAAAGCGACATTGCAATCTCTGATCGACAGCTTTCCGGATGAGAATGTGAAAGGAGAGGCCCGCAAGAAACTGCAGCAGGTGATTGAAAGGGAAATTGAAATCGAAAATCAACAAAAAGCTGATACCATTGAAGAAAAAAATTAACATGCGCACGGATTTTTCTCCTATGAAAAATATATTTTTTACGATTGCCATGATGCTTGTTGTCCACGTTTCGTTTGGACAGGATCGATGGGAGCAAGGTGAATTGGAAGACGTTGAGATTGAAATCGTCAAGGAACGCCAGATCACGCTTCCGAAGGCAGATCGCAACTTTGAGAAAATTCCACCCAAGCCATCTGAGCCGATCAAAACCCAGATGAAATACGACTTCAGGCCTTTCAGTTTTCAGACGTCACAATTCACTCCTCAGATCCGCCCATTGAAATTAAAGCAGGAGGAATCTTCAAAAGCAACCGGAGGCTATGTTAGCGTTGGCTATGGTAACTATGCATCGCCTTATCTGGAAGGCTTTATCAATACAAAGAAAGACAAGAATAAGCTTGTAGGTGCTCACGCATTTCTAAAGAGCTCGGATAAGGGACCGGTCGATGGTGTGAACTCAGGCGGTGGAATGGCAGGGGCTTCGGTGTTCGGAAAGTCATTTGCGGATCATGTATCACTCGAGGGTGAAGCAGAATTTGAAAACCGCAGCACGCACTTTTATGGATACCCTGAAGGAACAGTGGTTGATGGTGCGACAATCAAACAGGCCTATAATAATTTCAAGTTGTCAGGCGAACTGTCCAATACAAAGAACTCCGACTTCGGCTACAATTTAGGTGGCGTGTTTAGCTACCTCACGGATAAGTTTGATGCAAAGGAAACTGAGGTAGACCTGAAGTTCGGTGCACGTTATAAAGTAGACGATGAATCTACGATAGGAGTGGGCGCAGACTACGTACTCCTCAATCGTACTGACGTCAATGTCGATGCGAAAGCCAGAAGTTTGTTTAGCGTCAATCCCTCCTACACGTTTTATCCGGTACCGGATCTGAAATTGACCGCGGGTATCGTGGCTGCTTTCGAAAATGATAGCATCGACAATAAAGATGTTCATGCCTACCCGGACCTTCGCGCTTCCTATCCGCTGAGTCCGTCTGTGGACGTTGTGGCATCGCTTACCGGTGGCATCGAAAAGGTATCGTTGCAGTCATTGTCTCGCGAAAATCTCTGGCTTGCACCCAATGTCTCGATCTTCCACACCAATAAATTATACGACTTACAGGCAGCGCTCCATACGCGTATTGGAAGCAAGGTTGCACTCAACGGAGGTTTTTCATTTGCAAGCTTGAAAAATTTATATTTCTACGTCAACGACTTTGTTGATCAGTCGAAATTCAATGTGGAATACGACCGCGAGGCAACGATTCGTACGAACCTGTTTGCTTCCATCGGTTATTCACAAACCGAGTCAGTCAAGGTGTTGATTCGTGGTGACCTTTTCGGGTACAAGGCGGGGGAACAAGCGGAGGTATGGCATCGTCCGACTTACCGCGTCACAGGAGACCTTGGCTTCAACATTTACAAGAAGATGTTGTTCGATGTCAGCCTGATCGCTCAGGGAGGAATGAAGGCGAAAGACTACACGTCTGGTACAGAATACACTGTGGTGGAATTGGACCCGGCAGTTGATCTGAACGCCCGACTGGAGTATCTGGTGTCTCAAAAGTTTTCAGTATTTGTGCAGGGAAACAATCTTACTTCAAATGAATATCCGATGTTCTTGAACTATCCGGTAAGGGGCCTTCAGGTGTTGGGAGGCATCACGTGGACATTCTGATAAGGGACTAATGTTTGTATGCCTCAAAATTTAGATTATTTTTGTATGCTGAGACTACGCTAAACAAACACTATGGCCCGCAGAAAAAAGCAAGACGAGAATGCTTCACCTGAAAATCAGAATCAGAATGATGATACATTCGGTCTTCCGGAAATCGAATATCAACCATTAAATAGGGAAGAAACACCAAAGTCGACTACCACCACAGAAGCTTACTATCAGTCCACTTCACATACAACCGAAACACCTAAAGAAATGGAACAAGAAGAAGTTCGAAAAGAACAGTACAGCTCTAACGAGTATTACGATAATGACGATGAAGGTGGCTCTCCGTGGCCGAAAATTCTCGGGATAGCTGCAATTCTGCTACTTGCCGGAGCCGCAGTGTGGTATTTTGCTATGTATCGCCCGAAACAACTGGCGGCTGAAGCCGAAAAAGCACGCCTTGAACAAGAAGCAAAAGAAAAGCAGGAAGCGCTCGACCTCGCTGAGTCAAAACGCCAGGAAGATGAGAGGCGCAGGGCGGATTCCCTCGCTGCACTTGCTGCAAACCCTCCAACCGGAACGATCGACACACTAACCGAAAGAACTGGTCGTTACTATGTCATTATCGCAAGTGGTATCGATGGCGACTTGATCCTCGATTATGCCAAGAAACTGGCACCGAAAGGATTGAGTCCTAAGATCATTCCTCCTTACGGTAAGGTTAAGTTTTACAGATTGGCGATCGCTGATGGCGATACTTACGCTGCAACACAAGCAACCGCAGATCAGTTAAAATCTGAGTACACTGACGGTGCCTGGGTAGTGAAGTATTAAGGCAGAGAACGACCAACATTTTTTCAACTTTTAGTTTATAACTTTTTTATAAGAATGGTCCTTCTTCAGATCGCAACAGACACAACAACAGCTATTGAGTCAGCCCAGGAATCAATTTCCATCCTCGAACTCGCTTCGAAAGGTGGAGTGATCATGTATCCGCTCTTTTTGATGTGGATAATTGCCGTGTACATTTTTGTTGAACGTCTTCTGACCATCAACAAGGCTGGACGAGTTCCTGAAAGCTTTATGAATAACGTTCGCAATCTGGTAGAGCGTGGCGACATCAATGGAGCAAAACTGGTATGTTCACAAAACGACACACCAATCGCCCGCATCGTTGAGAAAGGGATCGCGCGCATTGGAAAGCCCATTGAAAACATCGAGAAGGCCATGGAAAACATTGGTCGTCTCGAACTCTATAAACTTGAAAAGAACATGGTGTTCCTGACGATCATCGCAGGTGTGGCACCGATGTTCGGATTTCTCGGAACGATTGCCGGGATGATCCAGACATTCTTCAATATCTCAATTACTTCTGATATCACGCTCGGCACAATCGCGGGTGGTATCTATGTGAAAATGATCACCTCGGCAACCGGTTTGATCATCGGTATTATGGCCTACATTGGCTATAGTTATCTGAACGCGCAGATCGATAAAGTCGTTAACAAAATGGAAGGTGCCAGCGCTGAGTTCATCGATGTGCTGCACGCTCCGGTAAGGTAATCGGCCCATGGATATTCGAAGCAAACGACACAAGAAGCAGGCAGAGATGCACAACTCTGCGTTGAATGATATCCTCTTTATTCTCCTGCTATTCTTTCTCATCGTATCAACGCTGGCAAACCCGAACGTCATTAAGCTTGGCTTGCCTAAGGCGACCAGCAACACGAAAGCGCGTCAGACAGTTGTGGTGAGCATCAATGAAGCCCGCCAGTATTTTGTGGGCACTCGGCAGGTACCCTTTGAACGCTTGAAGGATAGCCTTGTTCCGGCACTGGCGAATGAAAATCTTGAACCTACGATAGTTATTAATGCAGAGAAGTCTGTTCCGGTGGAAGACATCGTCAACGTGATGGAAATCGCGAACAAGCTTGGTGCGAAAGTTGTTCTAGCTACGAAACGGCCAGGATAAATATGAGCAAGCAACAGGAAGTCAAAAACAAAAGAATTGCAGCGTTAACCACGTTTGTTGTTAATGCGTTAATCCTTTTGCTGATGATTTTCGTGGGAAGCTGGAAGATGGCGGGAGAAGGTGAGGGTGAATATCCCGGTATTGAAGTAAACCTCGGCTATGATGATCAGGGCAGTGGCGACATTGAGCCAATGACCCCCATCGGCAATGAAAATGCAACGGATGATGAAGACGCACCAGCCGAAAAAACCGAGGATCCCGTAGAAGAGAAGTCTTCCGAGCCGGTATCTACTCCACCACCTGCGGAAACAAAAGTTGCAGAGCCTTCGGAAACCCTGACTGATCCGACAAGCGATGTCGAGATTAAGGAAAAGCCGAAGGAAGAAAAGCCTGTTGAAAAGGTTGTTGAAAAGAAACCTGAAGTAGTTGAAAAGCCTGTCGAGAAAAAGCCTGAGCCTCCCAAGGTAAACCCAACCGCTGTATATACAAAACCGTCAACATCGGATGCAACGAAATCGGGTGATGGAACCGGTAAGCAAGGCACCGAAGGAAATCAGGGAGATGATGTTGGCAAAGAAGGCAACAAGGGCGTTCCGGGCGGTACACCAGGAGCTGCCGTGTATAAAGGTACTCCCGGTGGAGGCGATGGTGGGTCACTTGATCTTTATGGATGGGAGTGGGACAATATTCCGAAACCTAACATTCAGGATGGTGAAACAGGTCGTGTGGTCTTTAATATTGAAGTTGATGAAAACGGTGAATTGATTCGTTACTCCAAGGAGTCAGGCACTGTGAGCGCAGCTGCGGAACGTGCATGCGTAGCCGCGATTCAGAAACTCACGTTCACCAAAAAATCAGGCGCAAAAGTTCCTCCCGTTTCGAAGGGCAAAATCACCTTCGTTATTCGCGCGCAATAACATTCTCTTATGGACAAGCGAAGCATCGAATTCATTCAGGATGTTTTGATCTCCATTCACGAAAATCTCCACGAACTGCAGGAGCGCAAAAACTTCGCAGATCCCGAAGAACTCAATTACATTGAAGCGAAGATCATGGCCTACAATGAAATGATTGCCATTCTCAAAACCAGTGCTGATCAGTTTGGTATTTCGAAAGAGGAGATAGGGTTGTAGGCCTGTCATGCACTACGGTTGTTCACCTCACCCCTGGCCCCTCTCCCGAAGGAGAGGGGAGTTGTTTCTCTATACGAATTTGGGCTTTGATATTTGATTTTTGAGATTTGATTTTTGCAATTTGGGTTTTGAGATTTGGAATTTGGCTCTTCGCTTTTGGTTATTTTTACCCAATGTTATCCACCTACCAGCAAGCACTCGATTACCTCTACGCCAACCTGCCAATGTTTCAGCGCATCGGTGCTGCAGCGTTCAAGAAAGATCTCACGAACACGATCAAACTTTGTAATGCGCTAGGCAACCCGCAGCAGAAATTCAAAACAATTCATGTCGCTGGAACGAATGGAAAAGGAAGCTCTTCACACATGCTTGCCTCCATCCTGCAGGAAGCGAACTATACCACCGGACTGTACACTTCGCCACACTTAAAATCATTCACCGAACGTATCCGCATAAATGGTGACGAAGTTGATGAGTCATTTGTTGTCGATTTTGTGAATCGTATTCAACCGCAGATCGAGGAAATCAAACCATCCTTTTTTGAAATCACAGTCGCGATGGCCTTTGACTACTTCGCACTTAAGAAAGTGGATGTTGCTGTCATCGAGGTCGGGCTGGGGGGAAGGCTGGACTCCACCAATATAATTACTCCGAAAGTTTCGCTCATCACGAATATCGGGTGGGATCATAAAGATCTTCTCGGTGACACGCTTGAAAAAATTGCTTATGAAAAGGCTGGAATCATAAAGCCGGGTGTGCCGGTTGTTATCAGTGAGCGACAACCAGGAATTGAAGATGTCTTCATGGCCAAAGCACGCGAGACAAACTCCAGAATCACCTTCGCTTCAGATCATTTTAATTCTTCTGTCGTGAAGGGAAAGCGGCAAGTTAGAAAAGACGGAGTAGTCGTACTTGATAAGGTTGACTTTCCGTTAATGGGAAATTATCAATCGCAGAATATTAAAGGCGTTGTATGTACCGTTGACGTTCTTCGCCAACTTGAATTCAATATCCCTGATCGCGCGGTCATGGATGGACTTCAGAACGTCATCACAAACACCCATCTCAAAGGTCGGTGGCAGAAACTTAGAGAGAAGCCATTGATGATCTGCGACACCGGGCATAACCTCGATGGTATCACGGAGGTATTGCAGCAACTGCATGAGACCCCGCATCGACAGCTACACTTTGTGTTTGGTGTTGTGAAGGACAAAACCATTGATGAGATTCTCACGATACTTCCAAAAGATGCGACTTACTATTTCTGCCAGGCAAAGCTGCCGAGGGCCCTTGATGCTGCTGCCCTAGCTAAAAAAGCCCGCGAATTCGGGTTACAAGGAACGGTAATTCCGGATGTAAATGAGGCGAAGAATTTAGCCCTAAAAAACGCTTCGGAAAATGACCTTATATTCATTGGAGGAAGTACCTTTGTGGTTGCAGAAATCAACGAGTTATAATTCTACCCCAGTGAAACGTAAACTTGAGCGTTTTAAGATCATCGAGGAACGCAACAATGTAATCGAGCCGACCAAGCCGCTGTATCAAAGCATCAAAGGAAAATGGCGCACCGAATATTTTAAGAACGAAGCGCCTATCACACTCGAACTAGCCTGCGGTCGCGGTGAGTACACCATCGGCCTTGCCAAGATTTTTTCAGATAAAAATTTTATAGGAGTCGATATAAAGGGCGAGCGTATCTGGAAAGGAAGTACAACAGCAGTAGAAGAAAATCTTTCGAATGTGGCTTTTCTGCGCACACAGATATTGCTGATCGAAAACTTTTTTCAAGCCGGTGAAGTCGATGAAATATGGCTGACATTCCCGGATCCTCGCCCAAGAAAACGCGATATTAAACGAAGACTTACAAGCCCAAGATTTATCGAGTTGTATAAAAAACTAGCGAAGTCGGGGAGTTACATTCGTCTTAAGACTGACAACACAAAACTGTTCGAATACACGGTCGAGGAGATGAGTAACAGAAACGACATTACGGATTTTCGTTTTACCGATGATGTTTATAACTCTGATCTGAGAAGTGAATGCTTCGATATCAAAACGCGTTATGAACAGGAATTTGCAGCGAAAGGAGAGAAGATAAAGTATTTGCGATTCAGATTTAAAGAAGAAAACTAGCTAAACAAGGATATGGAAACAAACTTCGACATTGAAGAAAAATTTTTGCAGGCAGACCAACTCATAGCAGACAACCGGCTGGCAGAAGCCGCGAAAATGCTTGAGGCGATCCTGGAAGAAGTTCCTGATTTTGGTAAGGCGCACAACCACATGGGTTGGCTGTTCGAAACAAAATTCAAAAATCTTCAACGCGCGGAAGAACATTACAAGCTTGCCCTTAAGTATTCTTCGGATTATACGGCAGCTTATTACAACTATTGCTACCTCTTATCGTCACTCCGCAAGTTTGACGAACTCGAAGCGTTGCTGCAACGTGCGATTGCCGTTTCCGGTATCAGCTACGCAACCATTTATAATGAATTTGGACTGATGCGGGAAATGCAAGGCATGCTCGATGATGCGATCCACTACTTCAAACTACACATCAAAAATTCATTCGACTCAAAGACAATCGAAACAGCAGCAGAGTCGATTAAGAGATGCCAGCGGAAAAAAGAACTACTCAGTTTGTAATGACGAATTACGAATGACGAATGACGAATGTTGAGTACTGAGCATTCGTCATTCGTAATTTGTTATTCGTCATTTGCCCTAGTCTTCGTCAAGCTTTTCGAGTATATCCGCCAGGTCACTATAATCTTTAAATCCTGGGCGTAGCTCAGGCGAACCGTCAAGCGCAACTCCCGCTACCTTTGACGACTTTATCAACTGCAGAATATCACTGCCCGTTTGCGGTTTGACTAGTAACGGTTCTGAGCCAACGTAGCTGTCCAGTTGATGCTCATCTAAAAGCTGATAGGCAATTTCTTGTGTGCTTGCTAGCCCCGCGACAATGCAGGGTAGCGTCAGATGACCTCTAAACTTTTTGAATTCAGATGCGGTCAGTTCGAAGTAGTCGGGTGCATAGTTTTCAATAACTGTCGGAAGTTGGTCAGCGGACGTCATTCCGTAAAGTTCTGCCACGATTTTGGGCCCGGTTACCCAGCCTCTGATCTCCTGGTATAACTTCGGGGAGATGTAGTTTTCCTGGCCCTCCAGAACGCGAAAGCCGAGCATCTCGACACCCATTCCCGAGCAGTAGCGCGCATCGCTCAGATTTGATATATTACCTACTTTTACTACCGTCTTCAGTGGCATGTTTTATACAGCTAGAAAGAATAACTTTACAAAGAATTCGTTGAATTCGAGTGCGGATTTAAGAAAAAGGGATTAATCAGTGAAACATTTAGCGAAATATTTGGCAGCTGTGATGCTTTTGGCTGTTGGATGCGGTGAGGATGAATTTACACCTACTGACCGCGGCACTGATTTCTATCCGCTCCAGGTTGGGTCCATCTGGACCTATGCCGTTGAGGAGACAGTGTACTCCGAAGTTGCAGCTCCACAGAACCGATCCTACCAACTGAGGCTGACTGTTTCAGATTCGATTAAAAATGCAGCAGGTACATATACCTATGTCGTCCTGCGCACAAAAAAGAATGAGGGAGAATCGATCTGGACCTCGCTCGATACCTGGTCTGTCCGAAAAGATGACCGCGAAGTGATTGTGACCGAAGGCAACACCGCGTTTAAAAAACTGATGTTCCCGGTTCGTGAGCAACTGACCTGGAATGGCAATGAATACAACACCCTTGGTGAAGATGAATACGTTTTTCATACGGTTGATCTCACCGAACCAATCAATGGAATGACATTTGACCATACCATCCGGGTAGAGCAGGAGAATAACGGAGACTTTATCGTGTTCCTCGATGAACGGGATGAAGTGTATGCGAAAGGAGTCGGTTTAGTGAAACGATCGCTTAGGCAGTTGAATTATTGCTCTACTGAAGACTGCATCGGTCAGCAGAAAATAAAAAGCGGACGCGTGTATGCGCAGGTCCTTTTAAGTTATGAGAAGTAGTAACCGCGTTTTTCTTGTAGTGTGTTTTTTGGTTCTTAGTCTATCCGGCTTTGCACAGGTAAACCGATACATGGTCTTCTTTAAAGACAAGACCGGGACACCCTTCTCCGTGAGTAATCCGAACCAGTTTCTGTCCGATAAGGCCATTGAGCGTAGAGTCAAGCAAGAGATCGCCATAAGCGAACAAGATCTTCCTGTAACCCCGGCTTACACACAAGGCGTGGCACAGACCGGTGCTGACGTTTTTTTTGCAACGCGATGGCTGAATGGTGTTCTTGTTCAGTGTGACGCTTCTCTCATAACATCAGTTCTCGCATTGCCATTTGTGACTCGAGTTGAATTCGTTGCTCCGCAGCAGCGGCTGCAGAAGACGGGGAGACTAAAAGGTCTTTTCCGCATCAGGGAAAGTGAGCCAGGAGGCGCCCAAACACGCACTCAGTTAAGCATGCTTGGAATACCTGAAATGCATGCGGATGGTTTCCATGGGGAGGGTGTGACGATTGCATTGCTCGATGGAGGATTTCCCGGTGTGAACACAATCGCGCCTTTCCAGGAGATGTTTGCCGAGGGCAGATATAACGATGTTGTGTCGCACGATTTCGTCAGAAACACGGGTAATGTTTTTCAATACGATGATCATGGGACAAAAGTGCTTTCGGTAATAGCCGCAGATATTCCTGATCAATTTACCGGTGGCGCTTCCCAAGCAAATTTTCAGTTGTATGTAACCGAAGATGGATCTTCAGAATACCGCATCGAAGAATATAATTGGCTCTTTGCAGCAGAACGGGCTGATAGCGCAGGCGTTGATATCATCAGTTCATCACTGGGTTATTATGATTTCGATCTCGCAAACATGAACTACTCAACGGCCCAGATGGACGGAAAGACTGCCATTGTCACCCAGGCAGCCCAACTCGCTGCCGCCAGAGGAATTATCGTAGTGACGAGCGCAGGAAATGAAGGTAACATTCCCTCGTGGCGGATAATCACAGCGCCTGCCGATGGCGTTGATGTTGTAGCGGTAGCAAATGTGAACGCGCAAGGGGTTGCAAGTCCTTCCAGTTCGCGCGGGCCCTCATCCGATCAGCGAATCAAGCCAGACCTTGCCGCGCTCGGCTCAGGAGTAACAATTATTCAGCAGTCGGGTGCTGTCGGGTCAGCCTCCGGCACATCGCTTGCAGCGCCACTCATCACCAGTCTTATCGCTGGCGTGTGGCAGAAGTATCCTGACTACACAGCAAAAGAAATTGTAGCTGCGTTGAAGAAGACGGCATCGCGTTCAGGTAACCCTGATAACGTCATTGGGTATGGAATTCCAAGTTATGTTCGGTTGTCCGATTATTTTGATCGCCAGGGTGAGGCAAGCTTTGATGTTTATCCAAATCCTGCTTTTGATACCCTTACGATAAGTCCTGCAGACCCAGACGAAATTCCATCATGCAAAATTGAATTGATTTCACGACTTGGGCAGATCATTACAACTGATGAGGTATCGTTCACCTGGGCAAATAATGCTTTCCGGGCAGACATCTCGGACCTGTCATCCGGAATCTATTTTGTGCGATTGACAACACCCGACCGTAAGTTCGTTTATCGCATTGTCAAGAATCGCTGATTTAATGTGTTAGTAAGACGTTATACGTCCTTAATTCATGTTATTTTTGCGGGACTATCATCAATAGAAAATGTCACGAACTCCACTTATTGCACCTTCTGTCCTTGCCTCCGATTTCGCCAACCTTGAACGGGAAATCAAAATGCTTAATGAAAGCGAAGCCGACTATGTTCATATTGATATCATGGACGGAGTGTTCGTACCGAATATTTCATTCGGCCTTCCGGTGACGGAGGCGATACGCAGGCATGCTAAGAAACCGTTGGATGTACATTTGATGATCGTCCAGCCGGAGCGTTATGTGGAGCAGTTCAGGAAGGCGGGAGCTGAAATTATTTCCGTACATGTCGAAGCATGTCCTCACCTTCACCGCAACTTACAGCAACTAAAATCACTGGGTTGTAAAGCCGGGGTTGCCATTAATCCACATACGTCAATTTCGGAGCTTGAAAATGTTATCCAGGACATTGATCTCATTTGTGTGATGTCAGTGAATCCGGGCTTCGGAGGGCAGAAGTTCATCGAGAACACGTATCGCAAAATAAGGGCATTGAAGGAAATGATCATTGCCAATAAATCGAATGCGCTGATTGAGATTGATGGGGGTGTTAATGAACAAAATGCCAAGCTTCTCGTTGAAGCTGGAGCGGATGTGCTCGTGGCCGGGAATTTCGTCTTCAGTTCAAAAGATCCGAAAGGTGTGATCGCTCAACTTAAGCGGATCTGATTATTAGCTGATTCGGGGTGGAGAAGAAAGCGTTACAGGGCAGCTTCCGAGCGAATCCGGCAAGATTTTTGATTTTTTACCTGTTAAATCCTGAATATGCCAAAGGTTTACCTGTCTCTCATTCTCTTCGTAGTACTGGTTTCATGTCAGACGCGCTCCGTTTCCCGTGTGGATCCCGCCAAGGAGATTGATTTAAGTGGACGTTGGAACGATGTGGACTCACGCAAGGTGGCAGATCAGATGATTTACGATCTTTTTGATTCGGAGTCATTCAAAAACTACGCGAAAGAAAAAGGACGTAAGCCTGTGATTATCGTTGGGGAAATCCGCAATAAGACTTCGGAGCATATCGATGCCGATAATTTCATTAAGAAGTTCGAAGTGGTAATGCACAATTCGAATGTTGCCGACCTGGTCGAGTCGGGCGAGTTCCGCGACAAGGTTAGAGTAGAACGTTCTCAACAACAGGACTATGCTAGCCCGGAGACGGCAAAGCAATGGGGAAAAGAATTGGGAGCTGATGTGATGCTTTTTGGTGATATGACTTCTGAGGTGGACACCTACAATAACAAGCGCGTGGTCAATTATGTCACCACATTATATCTTACCGACCTTGAGACGAACAAACGTGTCTGGTTTGGTCAGAACGAAATCAAGAAGTACGTGAAGAATTAATTCACTACGAATGAAACCCTCCGGTAATTTGCTCCCCACGCTGAAAAGATCGGCCTGTACGCTGGCCATCCTTGTGGTGGTAAATTCCTGCGCGACATACTACCAGAAACATTATGACTTCAATTCTGAATTTGAAAAAGGCGAATTAAGCAAAGCACTTGAGACGCTGCAGCAGAAGGAAAGTCTTGCCAATGGAAAGAGCCAGTTCATATACTTCGTGAACAACGGATTACTTTTATCCATTCTCGGCCACTACGAGGAAAGCAACGAATACTTCGAAAAGGCTTTTCTTTTTGGCGAAGACTATCACATCAATTACATCAATGAAGTTGTCTCATACTTCTACAATCCTAACGTCATCATGTATCGTGGCGAGGACCATGAGCACCTCATGTTGCTATATTTCAAGGCGATCAACTACCTGAAACTGAACCAACCAGAGCAGGCGCTGGTGGAATGCCGCAGGTTGAACATCCGCTTGAATCAACTTAGCGATAAGTACACCTCGGAGAAAAAATTTCAGCGCGATGCGTTTGTGCATACGCTCATGGGCATCATTTATCAATCGACAAAAGACTATAACAATGCGTTCATCGCCTATCGAAATGCTGTTGAGATCTACGAGACTGACTATGTAGAGATGTTTCACGTAAAGATGCCCGAGCAGCTGAAGCGCGATCTGCTGAACACCGCCTGGTGGACAGGTTTCACAGAAGAATTTGAGATCTTTAAGACGAAATTTGACATGCCGGATTACAAACCCGTTGTTCCCGAAGCCGAGCTTGTATTCTTTTGGCACAACGGACTTGCCCCGGTGAAGACGGAGTGGAACATCAACTTTGTGATGGATCATCGGGCAGGTAATACCGTTGTGTTTACCAATGACAATCTCGGTCTCAGTTTTCCATTCAAACTCAAAGACGAGAAAGAAAAATCGGATCTCAGCCGAATCGAAGTATTGCGTGTAGCCTATCCGAGGTATGTCGAGCGTGACACGTATTTTAAAACCGCATCCATCAGCATCGACAGTGCAAAATATGACCTTGAGCTTTCCGAAAACATCAGTGCTATCGCCTTTTACAGCTTGCGCCAACGAATGCTTCTGGAATTCAGCCGGGGGCTGCTTCGCGCAGGTTTAAAAAAGGCAACTGAGCACAGCCTTAAGAAAGAAGACGACAGGCTAGGTGCATTGATTGGTGTAGTTAACGCCATGACCGAGAAAGCGGATACACGCAATTGGCAGACGCTTCCCCACAGCATCTACTACTCCCGTGTTCCGTTGAAGGAGGGCGCTAATCAGGTTCAATTTTCAATTGACCCAGGAGGGCATGCGACCAACTATAACTTCACCTATACGGCCAGGCGAAATCAAACACTATTTCACACCTTCTCATCGTTAGAAACATCAGCACCGCCAGCCCGGATGTACTAGGCGCCAGGGCAATTTTAACCGCCAAACGGCTATGAGATATTGGGAAAATGCCCTATTTTTAACGTTTAAAACGCAGATTTCTAACGCCTTATCGCTGTTTGTTGACTTCTAATCCGATCACCCTGAAGCATTTAACCCCCATATGGCTTTTGATGTTGATCCTGCTGTGCGCAATTGATCTGCGGGCACAGTACAAGTCGGAAAAAGACGCTACCATTCCACTCGAACATTTCTACATTGAACGACAGAAAGGCGGCCTGAGGCAATTGCTCAGCAAGCTACATTTTGGTTTGAGTACAGGCTATGGGCGCACGACTTTCAAACATGAGTTAGACGGTTTTGGAATTGTACAACAGCCAGATTCTGTGCCGATGATATTTTCCTCGGGTGTCGCTGTTCGATATTCAAACTGGTTCAACGGTGTAAATTCAAATGCAGGCGCAGTGCAGCCCGGGTCGTTTACTGTTTCAAGTGATACAACAACACTTGGATTCAAAGCCAAGTCGTTTTCTATTCCGCTTAAGGCAACGATTCATGTTGAATTCAACCGCTACCGGATAGGTGGAGGATATTCGTATGAGTTCGTACACCTCAACACGTTCAACCCCATAAGCTATGGAAGCGATGTGCGTGGGTTCGAGCCTCAGGCCAACAATTTCTTTATGAGGAAATACTTCGCAATGCTTGGGGGTATGGTCTATCGGTATTATGAATATGCGCTGGTGGTGGATGCGAATATTGGTGGCTACAAGCTTGGTAAGAAATTCGACAATTCGGTAATCCGGAAAGGCATCTACTTCAATCTTGGAGTAACGGCAGAGCGAGAAATGTCAGAATACCTGCGGTTGTTTGTAAGGCCATCCTATGAATTTAAAAATTACAAGCTCTCATTGCCTGAAGGATCAAGCTCAATCACACACCGGCTGAATGCGATGTACATCAACGTTGGATTGACGTATCGCTTCCCGGAATTACGCAGATGCTTCCTCAAAGACTGTCATGCCCAGATCAATCACGCTCACGGCAACAGGGAATACCGCAGCCGCAGGCATCCCTTCTGGAAGAAACAGAATCCGCACTACGGAGAGAACTACCCCACGCTGCTCAAGTATAAGGGCAAGAATAAGAAAAAACTGAGCCCGTATTAGGCTGCCGGGAGACCAGGTCCCGGGAAGCCGGTTCTCAAATGTGTTTGTACGTCTCCGATTCCCTGAAATCTTAAACATCGACTCTCAAAAAACATGTCACTTGTTCCTGGGTTCCTGGCCTCCTGGCACCCGGCTTCCATGATCATTGAAGACCGATTTTCGACTGAAGAAATCGTCAAAATTGTAGGCAAAATTTTCGATATACACCCCTGCTTTTTCTATCTTGCACGGCTGAAAAAAAACGTGTTTAACGTCTTAAAAAAGCTTTAGTAAATGGCAGAAGAAACCGGTGGATTGCCGCCAGGAAGGCAAAGTATAATTCCAATCAATATTGAAGATGAAATGCGCGGTGCGTACATCGATTATTCGATGTCTGTTATCGTATCGCGTGCGCTTCCGGATGTCCGGGACGGTCTGAAACCCGTGCATCGGAGGGTGTTGTATGGAATGCAGGAGCTGGGTGTAAACTATAATAAGCCCTATAAGAAATCTGCCAGAATTGTCGGGGAGGTTTTAGGTAAGTATCACCCACACGGTGATGCGTCAGTATACGATACGATGGTGCGTATGGCCCAGGACTGGTCGTTGCGCTACACGCTTGTAGATGGTCAGGGAAACTTCGGTTCTATCGATGGTGACTTCCCTGCCGCTATGCGTTACACAGAAGCACGTCTTCGCAGAATCGCGGAAGAAATGCTTGCCGACATCAACAAAGATACGGTCGACTTTCAACCTAACTTTGACGACTCGTTACAGGAACCGACTGTACTGCCGGGTAAGCTTCCCAACCTTTTGGTGAATGGCTCATCGGGAATTGCGGTGGGAATGGCCACGAACATGGCCCCTCACAACCTGCGCGAGGTCATCGATGGCATCAACGCATACATCGACAACAACGATATCACGATTCAGGACCTCATGCAGATCGTTACTGCTCCGGATTTTCCAACCGGTGGTATCATCTTCGGTATATCGGGGGTCCAGGAAGCATTCCTTACTGGAAGGGGAAGGATTGTCGTTCGCGCGAAAGCGGAGATCGTGACGAGTGCGAGCGGAAAAGATCAGATCATTGTGACCGAGATCCCATACATGGTGAACAAGGCCATGATGATCGAGAAGACAGCAGCGCTTATTAACGAAAAGAAAATTGAAGGTATCTCCGATATCCGCGATGAGTCGGATCGTGAAGGCTACCGCGTTGTCTATGATCTCAAGCGCGATGCGATTCCTAACATTGTACTTAATAATCTTTACAAATACACACAACTTCAGACAACATTCGGTGTAAACAACGTGGCGCTGGTCAAGGGCAGACCACAAACGTTGAACCTGAAAGACCTGATCAAACATTTCGTTGATCACCGTCATGAAGTAATAGTCCGCAGAACGAAATTCGAACTTGCGGAAGCGGAGCGAAGAGCACACATCCTGGAAGGCTATTTGATCGCGCTCGATCACCTCGATGAGGTAATTGCTTTGATCAGAAGCTCGGCAGATCCGGATACAGCGCGGACGGGATTGATGACCCAATTCAACCTTTCCGAGATCCAGGCGAAGGCAATTCTTGACATGCGTCTGCAGCGTCTGACAGGCCTGGAACGAGACAAGATCCAGGAAGAATACAAAGAGGTGAAAGCGCTCATCGATCGGCTGAACGAAATTCTGGCCCATGAGTCAGTTCGGATGCAGATCATTAAAGATGAACTTGCTGAATTGAAAGACCGATACGGAGACGACCGTAGAACACAGGTTGTTCCCAATGAAGATGATATTACCGTAGAAGCGTTGATCCCGAACGAAGAGATGGTGATCACGATTTCGAATCAGGGATACATCAAACGTACATCGCTCTCCGAATATCGCACGCAGGGTAGGGGTGGCGTTGGTTCACGCGGAGTGAGTACGAAGGATGATGACTTTACTGAGCATTTGTTCATCGCACAAGCTCACAACTATCTATTGATCTTTACCGATCAGGGTAAAGTTTACTGGAAGAAAGCATACGAAATCCCAGAGGGCATCAAGACTTCGAAGGGGCGAGCGATCCAAAACCTGATCAACATTGAACCGGGTGATAACGTGCGCGCGATCATCAACGTAAAAGATCTTCAGGATGAAAATTATGTCAATAATAATTTCGTAATACTCTGTACTGAAAAAGGTATTATCAAAAAGACATCCCTTGACGCGTATTCAAGACCACGTCAGGGCGGTATTAATGCGATTACCATACACGAAGGAGACCGGCTGCTGAACGCATCGCTCACGAATGGTAAGAACCATATCGTGATTGCGAAGAGCGAGGGTAAAGCAGTTCACTTCAACGAGTCGCAGGTGCGTCCGATGGGCCGTACTGCCGCTGGTGTGCGTGCCGTGACGCTTGATTCAGACACAGACAAAGTAATTGGCATGGTTTGTATTACGCGCGAGGACGCTAATTTGCTGGTGGTGTCGGAGAACGGTTATGGTAAGCGCTCGTCTATGGATGATTACCGCATTACCAACCGTGGCGGAAAAGGCGTAAAGACGATTAATATCACCGATAAAACTGGCAAACTTGTTGCGATCAAGGAAGTCGGAGATGATGATGAATTGATGATCATTAACCGTTCAGGTATTACGATCAGAATTGCGGTAGAAGAATTGCGAATTATGGGCCGTGCCACGCAGGGTGTGCGTCTGATCAAGCTGAATGACGATGACCGCATTTCATCCGTTGAGAAAATTCAGAAAATTGATGGGGATCCGAAAATAGAAGGGGATGGAAACGGAATCGTGCCTGGAGATGGGAGTGGTGACGGTGATGCCCCAACAGAAACTACGAACAACAATTAAACCTAATAAAATGAAACGAATACTTTTTCTGCTTTTGATGCTCGGCTCAGCTGCAGCTTTTGCGCAAAAGCAAGCGAAACCAAATATCAACAAGGCTCTTGCTGCCTGGAAAGACGGGAAGTTGAGTGAAGCAAAGGAAATCATTGATGCAGCAACGACTTATGAAAAGACCATGAACGATGGGAAAACATGGTATTACCGGGGTTTGATTTATTCAACGATTGATACAACGGCAAACGAACAAACCAACGCACTTGATCCTAATGCGTATAAGGTAGCCGTTGAGTCGTTTAAAAAAGCAAAGGAGTTGGGTAAGGCTGGAAGCGACTATTTTATTCAGGACGCTAACGCAATGCCTCAGACCCAGTCGTACCAGCTTGAAATTCTCGCAAACTTCTATCTGGATAAAGGCTTAAGAGCTTTTCAGGATGATGCCGACAACGCCAAGAGCCTTGAGCTTCTTGCCAAGAGTAAGGGTATCTTCGAAAGCGGAATTTTGACACCGTACAGAAATGATACGTTGGCCTATTACGTAAATGCACTGGTCGCTCAACAATCGGATAGCCTTGACCTGGCAATCGAAGATGCAAACAACTATTTCGAAAAGGGTGGAAAGTCTAAAGACATGTACACGATCCTGTACCAGATCTATTATTCTGGTCCGAAAGAGGATAAAAACAAGGCACTAGAAGTGGTTCGCCAGGCACGCAAGCTGTATCCAACCAGCCCGGATTATCCAAAGATGGAAATCGGTTTGTTGATCGATATGGGTAAAATCGAGGAGGCGAAAGCAGGTCTTGAGCAGGCGGTCAAAACCGAACCTAACAACAAGATATTGCACTTCTACCTCGGTTATGCGAATACAAGAACCGACAACAACGAAGGCGCACGGAAGCACTTCCAGGAAGCGTTGCGAATTGATCCTTCATACTTTGAAGCACAGTTCTATTTGGCAAACACGTACCTTGTAGACGTTGATAAGACATCAAAGGAATTGCAGAATGTTCCAAACACTGCTGCATACAGCAAGAAGCGTTCAGAATTAGTACAGAAGCGTGTGAAGGAAAGCGAGATCGCTATTCCTTACCTGGAGAAAGCGGAGAAGATGGAAGCTCCGGATAAAGATTCACAAATTGAAGTACTCCAGAAGCTAGGTCAGCTTTACTACTACACGGCTGATGACAAGAACTCCGCTCGTGTAGAGAAGAGATTGAAGGAATTAGGTGTGACAGAAGACTAGAAACTTTGGTTACCACCAATCGAAAAACCAGTTATTCGTAACTGGTTTTTTTTGTTTTTACAGGGTTCATTACTGAACTTAGTCATGATGAACAAAAAAATTCAAACAGCCCTGTTATCCTACGGTATGTCAGGAACTGTTTTCCACGGACCTTTCCTCACGGCACATGATGGATTTGAGATTGCTTCGGTATGGCAACGAAATCCACAGCAGAAACCCAATCATCCGCATAAGACGGTGTCGAACTTCGATGATATTCTCAATGACGAGACGATTGAACTTGTTATCGTCAACACTCCAAACTTGACACATTTCGATTTTGCAAAAAAGGCGATTAAGGCGGGGAAGCATGTGGTTGTTGAGAAACCTTTTACCGTCAGGTCAAATGAAGCGGATGAACTCATTAAACTCGCGAAAGAAAAAAATGTTCTTCTGACCGTTTATCAAAACAGGCGCTGGGATTCAGGGTTTCTTACACTTAAGAAAATACTTCAGCTTAAATTATTGGGAAAGGTCGTTGCCGTGGAATTTCACTATGATCGCTTTCGCAGCACAATTGATCAAAAAAGTTGGAAGGAAAATCCACAGGATGGAATCGGTGTGGTGTACAATTTGGGCAGTCATCTTATTGACCAAGTGCTGGTACTGTTTGGAATGCCTTTGTGGGTAGATGCTCGCATTGGAATTCAACGCCCAGGTGGCATGGTGGACGACTACTATGATATCCGCTTTGAATACGATGGTCTTATTGTCACCTTGAAGTCAAGCTACCTGGTTAAGGAATTGGGACCATCGTATCAGGCGCATGGTACCGAAGGATCATATGTGAAGTACGGCATTGATCCGCAGGAAGAAATGCTTGCGAAAGGAGCGAAGCCGACACATTCGGAATGGGCCAAAGAGCCGAAAGAAGCCTGGGGCATCCTTAATTCGATTGCCAACGGAACGGAATTTCGCGGGCCATACGAGAGCGTTGCTGGTAACTACATGCCATTCTATGACCAGTTATTTGAAGCCATTCGAAACGATGGGCGACCTCCGGTTGACCCTGCTGATTCGCGAAACGGGATTTTCTTAATCGAAAAATGCTACGAAAGCAGCCGGTCGCGGAAAGCAATAAAAATTTCCTGAAAGATTTACTACATTCACTAACCACTATGAGATATACGATGCTACGAATCCTTTTTATCGCAGTCCTTTTACCCTTTGCTTCCGAAGCACAAGACTGGCAAACCCTTTTCAATGGCAAAGACCTGAAAGGCTGGAAGCAATTGAATGGTCAGGCAAAATATGAAGTAAAGAATAATGAGATTGTAGGCACTACCGTATTAAATCAGCCGAATTCATTTTTGGTGACAGAAGAAACTTATGGTGACTTTATCCTGGAGCTCGAGTTCAAGCTCGATGCTGAAATGAATTCCGGATTGCAGTTCCGAAGTGAAAGCAAACCGGAATATCAGAACGGAAGAGTTCACGGCTATCAGATGGAAATTGATCCATCGCCTCGCGCGTGGACGGGTGGCATTTATGATGAAGGCCGGAGAGACTGGCTTTATCCACTTGAGTACAATCCGGCAGCGAAAACTGCGTACAAAAAAGGTGACTGGAATAAGGCGCGCATCGAGTGTATCGGTAATGTGCTTCGCACGTGGGTCAACGGGGTAGCTGCTGGGTATGTAGTGGATAATCTTACGCCAAAAGGATTTATTGCCTTGCAAGTGCACTCGATCGCTAAACCCGAAGAAGAGGGCAAGCAGATTCGCTGGCGAAACATTCGGATCCAGACAAAGAACATCAAGCCTTCACCCTCAGACAATATCTTCGTGGTGAACCTCATCCCAAATTCAGTTTCAGAACAGGAAAAGCAACAAGGTGTGAAGTTGCTGTGGGATGGCAAGACGACCAGCGGATGGAGGGGCGCACACAAAGAGAAGTTTCCGGATAAAGGTTGGATGATAAGTGACGGTGTGCTGTCCGTTGTTAAGTCCACAGGAGGTGAGTCTACGAACGGAGGTGATATTGTTACCGAGGAGGAATTTGCAGCATTTGATTTGCAATTCGAATTCAAACTTACTGAAGGAGCAAACAGTGGTGTAAAATACTTCGTCACCGAAAATGAAAAGAGCTTCGGATCAGCAATCGGCCTCGAATATCAGATTCTCGATGATGCGGTTCATCCCGATGCAAAACAAGGTGTTGTGGGGAATCGGACCCTCGCTTCTCTCTATGACTTGATTCCATCCGTAAAGGTGCAGCGTGGTTTACGCAAGATTGGAGAGTGGAATTGGGGACGAATCGTGGTGTATCCTGACAACCGGATCGAGCATTGGCTCAACGGTTATAAGGTAGTCGAGTATCAGCGCGGAACCCCGATCTATCAGGCACTGGTAGCACGGAGCAAATATCAGACGTGGGAAAATTTTGGAATGGCAGAGAAAGGTCATATTCTGTTGCAGGATCATGGCGATGCCGTTTCGTTCAGAAGCATTCGTATTCGTCCGTTGAATAAATAAGTTGTCGTGTAAAAATTCACCCTTATGAAAAATTCAAGAAGAGAGTTTATCAAAAAATCAGCGTTGGCCGCGGCAGGTACCTACATGGGTTCATTGGCATTCAGTGCTAAGAGTTATGGCAATATCCTTGGTGCGAACGGCAAAGTGCGTGTTGGCGTGGTGGGTTTCTCAGACCGGTTCCGCAGTTCGCTGCTTCCGGCATTCACCGCGAATCATACTGCGTTGAATTTTGATATTGTGGGTGTTTCCGATATCTGGAGAATCCGCAGAGAAGAAGGGAAAGCCCATCTTGAAAAAACGATGGGCCATGACGTGAAGGCTTACCGGAACAATGAAGAACTTTACGATTCAAAAAGTGTTGATGCAGTCATTATCAGCACGGCCGATTTTCAGCATGCCCGTCATGCGATCGAGGCAGTGAAGGCAGGGTGTGATGCCTATGTTGAGAAGCCATTTGCCGAAACAATGGAAGACAACCGAGATGCATTAGCAGCGATCAAGGCAACGAAGTGTATTATACAAATCGGATCGCAGCGCAGAAGTGGTGCGAATTATCACGCTGCTGCAGAATTTATACAGAGTGGAAAGTTCGGTCCCGTGACAATGGTTGAACTCACCTGGAATGTCAACCAGCCTGGCCGTTGGAGAAGACCACAACTCGTTGAGAAATTGAAAGAGGAGGATACAGACTGGAAGCGTTTCCTCATCAACAGACCATTCGAAAATTTCGATGCGCGGAAACATCTTGAGTACCGATTGTTCTGGCCGTATTCATCAGGAATGCCAGGCCAGTGGATGAGTCACCAGATCGACACTGTGCATTGGTTCACAGGTCTAAAACACCCGCGAAGTGTTGTGGCTAACGGTGGTGTATACCAGTGGAAAGATGGCAGGAAGAATTGGGATACGATGACCGCAGTGTTTGACTATGGACCAGAAGATAAGCCAGACACAGGCTTCCAGGTGGTTTTTTCATCGCGCATGCACAATGGTGATGAAAATCCAAAAGAGATCTATTACTCAAATGGTGGCGAACTCAACCTCAACACAAACATGGTGTCGCCAACGGGTGGCCTACAGGAGAATCATGCGAAAGCCATGAACATGTCGGCCAACTTGTTGCCACAACTCAACCTTGCTGACATGTCAGTGAAAACAGTGGCCTCAGCCAACACGGGTGGTGACGTAACGACAACGAACCACATGCGAAATTGGATGGAAGGTGTTCGCGACCGCAAGGCTACGAACGCTCCTGTGGAAGCAGGTTACACACATGCGATTGCCTGCATTATGACGAACGCAGCAGCGCGCACAGGCTCAAGAGTAACGTTTGACGAGAAAACTCAGGAAGTAATGGTCAATGGAAAGGCGTTTAAATACTAGACGATGAAGCGATCGGCTCTCTTGTTTCTGCTCAGCATGCTTACCGGGTTGTCTGTTCTTGCGCAGGAAGGATTTGTTTTCCGTGAAGATGCTGCGCGCAAGAAGGTAGAGCTGCTTTACAACAACAAGCTTCTGACGGCCTACTGTTATTTCGATTCGACTGAGAAACCAGTTCTGTTTCCGATCAAGACTGTTTCGGGAGTAACAGTAACCCGGGGATGGCCGATTGCACCTCGGGCAGGTGAGCGGACAGATCATCCGCATCACGTTGGTCTGTGGTTCAACTATGAAAGCGTAAACGGACTGGATTTCTGGAACAACAGCACTGCGATCCCGCCTGAAAAAAAGTCGCATTATGGATCGATCAAGCACAGGCGAATTGTAGAGAAACGAATTGTCGGGAATCAGGCGCGGCTAGTTACCTTGAGCCATTGGGTAAACGCCACGGGTGATGTCCTTCTCGAAGAAACGACAACGTTTGATTTTTCTGTTTCTGGGAACACGTTCATCATCGACCGTAAGGCGTCACTCAAGGCAGTTGCGGATACAGTATTTTTCAAAGATGTTAAGGATGGTGCGCTGGGCATACGTGTAGCCCGATCGTTGGAGTTGCCATCTACACAGAAAGATAATTTTGTGGATGCCAATGGAAACATTACTCCGGTGGCTCAGATGGACAATGCTGGCGTCACAGGAAATTATATTAACCGCGAAAATATCCAGGGTGATTCAACATGGGGTAAGCGCTCTGACTGGACCGTCTTACAAGGAAAAAAAGATGGTGAGGATATTTCGATCGCCATTATTGATCACCCAAGGAACATCGGATACCCAACGTACTGGCACGCGCGTGGCTATGGCCTTTTTGCAGCGAATCCTTTTGGGCAGAAAATTTTCAGTAACGGCAAGCACGAGCTCAACTTCGAGCTGACAAAAGGTAAGTTTGCTACACTTCGCTATCGCATCCTGGTTCACTCAGGAGGCACCTTAGATGCTTCTGCGATAGACACCTTTATGAAATCATTCCAACAAAAATTCTAATGAACAATTCTCTATTTGATCTATCAGGAAGAACAGCATTGATCACAGGCGGTACGGGAGTTCTTGGAACCGCAATGGCAATAGGACTTGCCAGGGAAGGAGTAAAAGTAGCTGTGCTGGGACGGAGGCAGGAAGCTGGTGATGCGGTGGTTAAACAAATTAAAGCGAATGGGGGAGAAGGCATCTTTATTCAGGCGGATGTCCTTGATGTGGATGCTCTTGAAAAAGCAAATGACAAGATGATGTCTCTTTTTGGACGCATTGATATTCTTGTTAACGCAGCAGGTGGAAACATGCCTGGCGCTGTAATCGCTCCGGACAAAACTTTCTTCGATCTCGAAATTCCTGAATTTGAAAAAGTGGTTGACCTGAACCTTACTGGAACAGTTCTTCCTTCCAAGGTCTTTGCGAAAAGTATGGTGTCGAACAAGAAGGGTGTGATCATCAACATTGCTTCGATGTCATCGTTTCGCTCCATCACGCGCGTTGTCGGATACTCCGCTGCAAAGGCAGCCGTCATGAATTTTACAGAATGGTTGGCAATTGAAATGGCCAAAAAATTTGGAGAGGGGATTCGTGTCAATGGTATCGCACCGGGTTTCTTCATTACGGAGCAGAACCGCAATCTCTTAACAAAACCTGAAGGAGGATACACACCCCGAGGTGAGTCAGCGATCCGCAACACGCCATTCGGAAGGTTCGGTGAACCCGATGAGTTAGTGGGAACATTGGTCTGGCTTTGCTCTGACGCATCGAAGTTCGTCACCGGGGTGACTGTGCCTGTTGACGGTGGTTTTAATGCTTTCTGTGGTGTT
>DASWTM010000223.1:0-9254 GCA_036402115.1 Chryseosolibacter sp. | reverse complement strand
GCAATCGGGCGATGAATTCTTCGAAGCTGCGGAACCCATTCAAAAATCATTGACCGTAGTAAAAGCACCTCAGACGATTGTTTTTTCTGAACTATCCCCAAAACAAGTTTCGGATGCCGCGTTCAGCTTGCTGGCAACGATCGACTCGCCATTAGCGGTGCATTTCTCTTCTGACAACGAAGAAGTGGCGACTGTAAACGGAAATGTCCTGACACTCCGGGCTCCAGGCACCGCAAATATTACGGCAAGTCAGCCAGGCGATCGAAATTATCTCGCGGCTTCTCCTGTGACGCGAAAATTAGTGGTCGATCAGGTGACAGCTCTTGAAACCGCCTCAAATCCGGTGCGCGTTTATCCGAATCCTGCAAACGATCATTTTCAAATCGCTGGTGAAGGAATCGCGGTTTTGAAGATTGTAAATGCGTTAGGGAACGTCCAGACAGACTATCACGTGAACGGTAATACAGTTGATGTGAAGTTGTTAGCTCCAGGTGTCTATTTCGTGATTGTCTTGCAAGGCGAGGCGAAAACCACAATGAGAGTTGTCAAATATTAAGCTAGTAGCCAATCAGGATAAACGGTGCCCAGTAGAATGGTGCTCGATAACGCTGGTCATTGAGCAGTGATAACTTTGCATCTCTTAGACTTGTGGCATAATCGGGTGTGGACTCTTCCAAGAGTCGCTGATAGAATTTTTTCATCAACTCTGAAGTTGAATCATCAGCAACGCTCCAAAATGAAACGATAATACTCTTTGCTCCGGCATAGACCAGTGCTCGTGATAATCCGATTACACCCTCGCCCTTCGAAATCTTGCCCATGCCTGTCTGACATGCAGATAGCGTGACCAGATCGGCATTCATCTCGAGGTTATAGATCTCTCCAGCAAACAAATTCCCATCTTCCGCTTCAGAACTGTTTTGCAGGAATATCCGCGAAAGCTCAGGCGCTGCTTCATCCACCACACCGTGTGTGGCGAAATGGATCAGGCTGTAATTTTTTAACTCGGCTGATTTAATGGCATGTTCATTCGCATCACGTCCCGTGAACAGTTTGGTTGCGATGTTCTTTGAATCAAAAAGATTGGATATTGTTTTCACTTCGGCTTCAGTACCAGGAAGATCATTCAGATTATCTTTCTGCGGAAATGTTACCGGGGCGCAAAGAAAGATGGAAGGATTTTTTGAGAGCGACTGACGTGTCTTTTGGAGCAGGAGCCCTGCAGAGAATTCATAACGCACGGATCGGCTTTTGATAAGATACGCAGCATCAAAGAATTCGGTGTCCTTAATCTTTTGGGTCGTTAGTGCTTCAAAGGGTATGATGCCCAACCGTCCAGTGGGAACCACTACGAGGTTTGTAATGCTGCCAGGTAATGAAGGGAGTAGAATTTTCGAAAGCGTGTTTGCTGATTTCGCGTAAGCACCCGGAGCATTAAAATAAATTCCGTTTCTAAATCCGGTAATCAGTTTATCGAAGTCTTTCGGAAGTGCGTGATCAATAACTTTGAATTTCTCTTTCGAAATCTGAAAGATATAGACCCGCTGATTTTCTTCATCAATGAAATAGCTGAGTAAGGCTGTCTTCGTATCGAGCAGGGTTTGGATCTGTTGGATGGAAGGAGATGCTGCGTTGTATTTTAAGTTGAAGTACGAAGGGAAATCTTTTTCAAGACCTTTCACAAAAGTTTCATAGGAGCGATTAAGTGCAAACAATGTCTCACGGAGGTATTTCTCTTCTTCCGGTGATGGTTTCTGCGCCAGCTTTTGCGCTGTGAGTGCTATGGCGGATTTTAATCCTTTCTCTTCCTCCAATAGATTTTGAGGAATTCCCGCGAAGGATTTGGCATCCGATTCTGAAATTGCTTCCAGTAAAACAGCAGACTTACTTTTCTCCGCAAAATAGAATGCTTGTTCGAGCAGTGGTTTTTTCTTTAACGCGCCAGCTGCGGCCTCATAAGCCGTGCGCACTCCATCTGCATACACTTCGGACGCAATCGCTCCGAGCGCGATCTTGTCTGATTCGTTGCTGCTGTGTTGACGCAGACGATCAATTAAAGAGTCACAACGTTGCAGCACTGTTAAGGAGGTCAGCAGGTCAGTGAGCTTCAGCGTTTTTCCAAAGTGCCTCGATTCAAAGGCACGTGCTTTGAAGAGAAGCGAATAGAGGAGAACTCGCCCGTTGTAGTATTTTTCTAATCTCGGATTAACCTTTGGATCTTTGTTTTCGAAGTCACTTACGTTCGCACAAAGGGCCTCCTGAAAGTGGCCAATAGCTTCATCGTAGTGAGCGGTTGTCAGTTCAAGGTATCCGTAGTCGTTTAGTACTTGCGCGATGTCCGGATGCTTTGTCCCGTAACTAGAACGATACATTTCGAGTGCACGCTTATAGTATCCTTTCGCAGCTTCAAGATTTCCCATCCTTGAGTATGTCTGGCCAAGGTTGTGCAGCGTGAATGCTTTTGCCTGGTGCGGGCCGCTATACATCTTTTCCCAGATAGCCAATGAGGTTTCGAAATTGTTGACGGCATCACCATAAAGTTCAAGTTCACGGTACACCAATCCCATGTTTGAATTGGTCAGCGCAATCTTAGAGTGTTCTTTCCCGTGAAGTTTCTCATAGATGGCGAGGGCACGTTCATAATAATCGAGTGCTTTATCGTTATCAACATCCACGTACGTGAGACCAAGGTCATTATACGATGCTGCAATGAGCTCATGGTCACGCTTCAAAAGACCTTCGCGAATGGAGAGCGCCATACGAAGTTGTTCTTCCGCCTGTGCAGGTTTACCAGTAAACTTGTACACCTGTCCGAGGTAAGCGAGAGCCTGGGCGGATTCCAGCGAGTTGTGTTTGTTGGTATTTTCGAAATCCTGAGAAGCCTGCTGAAGTGACTCCAGCGCAAGATCATTTCTTCCCTGGTACAAATACAACAGACCGGTGTTTGTTTTGGTGATCGCCTGCGTGAAAGCACTGCCCTGGTTGACGATCGATTTCAACAACGAAGAAGCATCTTCCAACTTTCCGAGCCTGATAAGGGCTTCTGCCTTTTTGTTGATCAGAAAAAGTTTGTCGTCTGATGGGAGGTCCGGTTCGGATTTGTCAGCCAGCGTGATTACTTTGTCGTATTCGGAATTCAGCAGCAATTCATCTGCCCGCTCCAGTGCTTTCTGCGCTAAACATGATGTAACTAGAGCCACAAGAAAGAAAGAGTACAGTAGTTTTCTCATGGTTAGAAGCGATAAACATATGAAACTGATGTAACGAGTTCGCGTGTCAGGCCGTCCGGGTTAAAATCGCGTTGCACGATCTTATGACCGATAAGCGCCTTCACACCTGATCGAACGTTGAAGTTATATCCTGTTGTGAAGATTCCAGAGAGCGCCAGGCCTTGGGCATCATCGCGCTTGACACGGACGGCACCTGGCATAATTTCATCGCGTGTTATCCGATAGATTGGCAAAAGACCTAGGGAGAAATTGAATCTGGAAAATCTGAAATTTCGTTCTACCCGGAGCATCACATCGGTACCGCGCTTCAGATTGCGCGCCTGATTGTAGCGATCGACATATTCCTTCTCCGGATGATCTTCCCATCGAGCCCAGATAAACTGATTTTTGTTTTCATTCAATGGAACCTGAATTCCCGTTGCGAACAGCCATTGCCTGGTAATTAAGGAAATGCCTGCGATAGCATCATACGTACCTAAACTGGTTTGATAATACATTGGTAGGGGCCGACCATCGACCTCTTTGTCGGAATTATTCGTTGGGATTTTCGTTCCCAGCGAAAGGTTCACGTCATACTTTTCTTTTGTGGTTAAATTTTTGGTGAAGCACAGTGAGATATCTCCTAGGCCGGACGTGTTCGCTAACCTGCCCGTCACAAACTGGTAGGGAAGTTTCACCTGAAACGATGTTCTGGAATTCAACCCGAAATTCATATCGGCAGTTGCCACATGGATGACGGGCGTGAGGGTAGTAGTGCCGCGGTAAAAACTCAGCTCCATCGAACGCAGCGTCAATTTGATTTTTTTGTTGAACGGCTGATCCGGTTTCATCGCACCCATCGTGCAGAAACCTGCATCGCTGCACCCCTGCCCAAACGAATGAATTGACAACAGGAAGACAAAAGTGTACAGTAGGGGGCAACACTTTTTCATGAAGGATTGGTTAGACAGCTAAGATAAGATTTATTTTCAGCTGTTTCAACGGAATGCGGAGTCGAAAGTTGGTTGGGGAGAGTGGTGTAACGGATATTGTGACTGGAGAATGTGTTAAGGTGCTAAGGTGTTAATGTGCTAAGGTGTTAAGGTCTGTCAGCGAGGAAGCATTTACCTATCAATGACGGATATTTAGATTAACACTTCGCCACTTTAATACATTAGCACCTTAACACCTTAACACATTTCTACATTCCCAGCGATTGGTTCTCCGTAGAAGCAAGCTCGAGAATTTTCTCATACTCGGCTGCGCTGAGGTCGTTGAAGAAATAGTGAACAGGATTTACCTGCTGTCCATTGATAAGCACTTCGTAGTGCAGGTGAGGGGCGGTAGACATACCGGTGTTTCCAACGTAACCGATCAAGTCACCGCGTTTCAGGTTTTGACCGGGACGGACAGCGAATTCGTGCATGTGCGCATAGCGGGTCCGGTAACCGAAGCCGTGATCGACTTCAACCATTTTTCCATAGCCACTGAACTTAACATCGACTACTGCTACTTTACCATCTGCAGTAGCGTAAATAGGCGTTCCGATTTCTGCAGCGAAGTCAATACCTGCGTGCATTTTTTTTACTTTATAGACCGGGTGAATGCGGTTTCCGAATCCCGATGCAAGCGCGATCAATTGTTTGTTTGCAATAGGCTGAATCGCAGGGATGGCAGCGAGCATTTTTACTTTGTTGTCCGCCATAGCCACAACCTCATCCTGTGATTTTGACTCGATGTACAATTTTCTGCGAAGCTTGTCGACACGTTCGTGCAAACCGATGACGAGCTCATCGTGTTGGATATCTTTTTCGCGGATGTCGGCATAGCGATCAGCGCCTCCTACGCCAGCGTTACGTACGGATTTTTCAATCGGCTCGGCACCCAGAACAACACGATAAATATTGTCATCACGATTTTCAATGTTGTTAAGAATAGCGCTGAGCTTTTCTACATCCTTATTCAACTTGTCGTAATAGAACTCAAGCTCTTTCACTTCGTTGCGCAGGATCAACTCCTTGGGTGACTCAAAATAACTGCTGTACAAGAACATCAAACCTACCGCCATGATCAACGTCAGTGTCATGATCCCCAAGGCGTTGAGAACGACATCGCTCTTCTTGGTTCGAACGCGTTCGTACTTGCAAGTTTCGGTGTCGTAATAGTATTTGATCCGTGCCATAACTTTCAATTAAGCGGTTTGAGGCCTAAAAACCTTCATCACGTTTTCGTTACATTCGATAAAAGGCCCTTCTAAAAGATCAATGCAGTATGGAATCGCTGGAAAGACAGCATCAAGACATTGGCGAATTGATTTCGGTTTTCCCGGCAAATTCACAATTAACGTTTTATTTCTAATTCCTGCAGTTTGTCGCGAGAGGATAGCTGTGGGCACGTATTTAAGACTTGTTGCACGCATGAGTTCACCGAACCCCGGCATCATCTTATCGCATACAGCTTCCGTTGCCTCTGGAGTCACATCCCGCTTCGCAGGTCCGGTCCCACCTGATGTGATAATCAGGCAACACTTCTTTTCGTCAGCCATGGAGATCATTGTTTGTTCAATGATTGACTGTTCATCCGGTACCACTGCGTATTCCTTTTCCCACGGACTCCTCAGGTACTCAGTGAGGGTTTGAGCAATTGTTATGCCCGGTGTATCCTCATAGATTCCCTTGCTGGCCCTGTCTGAAATATTGATAATGCCGATCTTAATCATTGTCAACAGAAGTGCCTTTTAGCTTCCTTCCTTTTTTAAATACCTGGCGCCCTTTATTGACACCCTGTCGAATTTCGCGTTGTTTTTCTACAGGCAGGGTGATGATATCCTTGCACTCTGTGGAACAACATCCATCATATTTCGCTGCACATTCTTCGCATTGAATAAACAATAAGTGACATCCATCATTTTTGCAATTGGTGTGGTCGTCACAGGGTTTTCCACACTGATGGCACTGCGCGATGATGTCATTGGTGATCCTTTCGCCAAGACGTTCGTCAAACACGAAGTTTTTGCCGATGAATTTATTTTCGAGGCCCTGAGCCTTAACCTCCTGTGCGTATTTGATGATGCCACCGTCTAGTTGAAACACATTTTTGAAACCGATGTGCTTCATCCACGCACTGGCTTTTTCGCAGCGAATTCCGCCTGTGCAGTACATCAGAAGATTTTTGTCTTTCTGATCTTTCATGATGTCTTCCACAATCTGAAGTTCTTCACGAAACGTATCCACATCAGGGCAAATTGCATTCTTGAAGTGACCCACTTCACTTTCGTAGTGATTTCGCATATCCACAATCACTGTGTTCGGGTCGTCAGCGAGTTGGTTGAATTGTTCGGCATTCACATGAACGCCTTTCTTTGTCACATCGAATGTGTTATCGTCAAGACCATCCGCGACAATCTTTTTGCGCACAAGGATCTTTAACTTAAAGAAGGATTTTCCATCATCTTCAACAGCAACATTGAGTCGCACGCCATTAAGGAAATCAATTCCGTACAGGTAGCTTTTGAACGATTCAAAGTTCTCCTGTGGCGCGCTGATCTGCGCGTTGATACCCTCGGTGGCAACGTAGATTCGTCCGAGCACACCTAGTTTTTCCAGGTTCAGAAACAGCTCGTCCCGGAACGCCTGTGGGTCTAAAATGTGGTGGTATTTGTAAAAGGAGATGGTGATTCTCTTCTCCTGGGCAGCACGCATCTTCTCCTTGAGAATCCGGCCTTCAATTCGGTTGTGTAATGGCATAAAACGCTGATTAATTGCAGGTTAATCGAGTGATTATGGTATTGTAAACTTCAAAGATACGAAAAAAGGCAGTAGCCACAAAGGCGCCAAGGGCACCAAGGAACACCAAGAAATTTACTGGTTTGGGCTTAATTCCTTTTTTTCAGATCTCCTCGGAGCAGCGCATTATACTCTTTGCACGTCAGCATGCCGTGCTCGTCACAATAGGGGCAGGTTTTGTACTCGTTTCCGAATGCGCCCCGCTTGACGATAACGTGCTCGCCCTTGCAGACCGGGCAGCTAACTTTGTTGGAGGGTCCACAGTCGATTTCGTAATTATTGGAGAGGAGTTCACCGGCTCTTTTGGATTCGGTACTCTTTTCTTTCACATACTCGGCTTCTGCGCGCTGAAGAACAGTGAGAGCATCCGCGTAAAATTGTCCACCGGTTCCTTTCAGCTGGATGTACTTATTCAGCCAATCGATACTTTGTTTAAACTTCAGCAGGTAGAATGAATTTTTGCCGAAGTAATACGTGAGATCAGAAGGTACGCTCTTGACATTGGCTAGTACAAGTCTGAATTTTTCATCTGCCAGTTCGTACTGTGCGTTGTCCATGTAGTAGACACCGGAGTCCATTTGTCGCATGAGTTCTGCCCGTCTGCGTTGTTCTTCCTGACGCAGAAATTCCTGCGTGCGTTCATCTTGTTGTGCGAAAGCGCCAGCAGCACTCAGCAGAAAAATTAAACTAAAAAATATTTTCGTACTCATGAAAATCGTTCTAAAGGTACGTTCAACCATTCCAACGCAGATTTATAAAAAATATCTTCCACTACTCGTTTTTCAAGATTCATCTCCTCGATGAATTTTCCAATCTCCAGGTCTCCCAGCGGAAAAGGATAATCCGTACCAAGCGTAATCTTCTCTGAACCTACGAGCTTAAGCACATACTCAAGCATCATGGGATCATGTGTTGCACTATCAACCCAAAACTTTTTTAAATAGTTGGTGGGTCTTACATTGTTATCAATGGCGACAAGATCGGGCCTGCAATCAAAACCGTGTTGAATGCGACCAAGCGTTGGTAAAAAGGAACCTCCCGCGTGAGCGAAATTCACTCTTAGCTTTGGAAGTCTTTCAAAAACTCCGCCAAAAATCATGGAGCAAATAGCGCGTGATGTCTCCGCAGGCATGCCCACCAGCCATGGAAGCCAGTAACGTTGCATATGCTTTTCACCCATCATGTTCCAGGGATGAACGAGAACCGCCATGCTTAATTTTTCACAGGCTTCAAAAATCGGAAAAAATCTTTCTTCATTGAGATTAAGATCGTTGATGTTTGAGCCGATCTGCACGCCCTGCAATCCAATTTGCTTGCAGCGCTCCAACTCCTGGACAGCAAGCTCCGTGTCTTGCATGGGAATAGTGCCGAGGCCAAGATAATTCTTCGGGTATTTTACAACCAGGTCTGCGATATGGTCATTCAGAAATCGAGATAGCTCAAGACAATCGAGCGGTCGCGCCCAATAGGAGAACATGACGGGAATCGTGCAGACTACTTGCACCTGCGTGTTGAACTTCTCGTATTCTTTGATTCTCAGGTCTGGATTCCATGCATTCTCTTTGATCTCGCGGAAAAACTGATTTCCACGCATCATCTTAGCGAAGCCTTTCTTGTGATGCTGCAGGTAGATGAAATCACCATAGCCGAACTTCTCGGTCCAGTTGGGCAATTTCTTCGGAAGAATATGCGTGTGGGAGTCAATTTTCAGCATCAGCGACCAATCAATCCGGGAAAGATCGGGAAAATTCCGGCTTGTTCAAATTACCGTCTCATCCAACTGTGTGCTTGAAAATCAGTCGCTGGAAGCTACAAGTTCAAGTCTCGGGTTGCAAGTTACAAGTGCTACCTAGCGACAGGAAACCCGCATCCAGTAACCACCTACAGCGTCCATCCCTCCCGATACTCCCGCTTCACAAATTGATTCGCTTCATCGAAGTTCGTGATTTTCATATTCTTTGCATCCCAGAGCAACTTCTTCCGGCCGGGGAAGCCTTCACCGTTTGGTCCGCGCATCGCGTAGCTTCTGAGAGCAAGGTTACCCATGATAACGGCCTCGGTGAACGGACCTGCGTAGTCAAATGGAGAGCTGAGTTGCATTTTGCCGTAGCCGGCCTTACAAGCTTCAACCCATTGTGTGTAGTGACCGTCTGGTCCTCCAGGAACGCGTGCGATGGTTTGTTTAGGAAGCTTGATGTCTTTCATTCTGGATGTCGGTAACAACACAGGAGAAGTATTGTAGTTGCCCATCAGTTTTCCT
>DASWTM010000222.1:0-44472 GCA_036402115.1 Chryseosolibacter sp. | reverse complement strand
ATAAATGCGGTTTCCCATTAAGTCAGATCGGAAGATTTGAAAGAGGCGAACGGAGTCCGACACTCAATACCATCAGGATATTGGCTGAAGGGATGGTTATGAAAACGACATCAGAGAAGAAGGACATGTATGCGATCATCAACAACATGATCATGGAAAAACTTCAAAATGGAAAAGCACCGTGGAGACAGACCTGGAATGATTTCGGCCCTGCCAGAAACTATGTAAGCAAGAAACCTTACAGAGGCATAAACGCTTTAATTTTAAATAGCATGGAATTTGAATATCCATTGTTTTTAAGCTTTCTTCAGGTCAAAGAACTGGGTGGTCACATTAAAAAAGGGTCGAAGAGCGTTGAAGTTATTTACTGGAAGACCTTGGAATTCGAAAATGACGATAAGATCACGAAGATCCCTTTCCTGAGATATTACAATGTTTTCAATGTTGATTGCGTAGAAGGAGTGAAGCTCAAACTTCCTAGTAAGTATGTTAATGATTCAAATGAATATTGCGAAAGCATCATCAACGACATGCCTTCAAAACCAACCATTGAGCACGGTGGGGATCAACCGTTTTACAACTGGAAGGAAGACAAGGTCAAAGTGCCCCATCGTGACAACTTCATCCTTGCCGATGAGTATTACGCCACGCTATTCCATGAGCTTTCTCACAGCACTGGTCACGAGTCAAGGCTTAATAGAGATACCTGCATGAGGCCAGCTGTGTATGGTTCAAGAGATTATTGTAAAGAAGAGTTGGTTGCCGAGATAGCAACATGCTTCTTATGTGGTGAGACAGGTATTGCCAATTCAATTATCGACAACAGTTCCGCATATATCCAATTCTGGCTTGAACGTTTAACACATCTTCTTCGAGAAGATAACAAGGCTTTTGTGAGAGCCTCAGCACGTGCCCAGAAGGCCACAGACTTTATCCTCAACAGAGTTGAAGAACCAGCGTTGCAAGATTAGAATTTTCTATTAGCTAGGAGAGGATTAAAACTCTCTTAGCTATTTTTTTGATCGCTGGTGATAGTGGGAGACTATGACATTACCAATTCTTCCTTGATTCCCTGGGCAGCAGCCAATTTCAACTTCTCATCTTCTACTTTGCTGATGTCAGCTGATGCGTTCATTGACTCTTTGAAGATCGCAATCGCTTTTTTACGATCACCTTTTTGTAAAAACTCATTCGCCTGTTGAATTGAATCGTTGTAATTGAATGGCGCTCTGACTTCAGCTACGTTAAGATTGATACCACGAGTGGTCAGCATTTTGGAAATTGTGTAAGCCCTCATTGCAGGATCTTGATACGGTTTGCATAGATCCATGATGTCATCTTTTTTCAAGTCACGATTGAGCCAGTCCTTCTCGTTTTCCTTGTCAATAAATACCGGCATCCGCTTTTTGTTATTGTGAACATATTCCATGATTGCGTTGGCAGGGCAGGTGAGCAGAGTATAACTATAGTAGTATTCACCATTAGCTGGATTTTTCCAACGCGAATACAGCCCAGCCATTGATCTGACTTTCTGATCGCGGAATGTGATGTAATATGGTATCTTAATAGTTCCAGCTTCATCAAGCCATCTCCATTCGAAGAAGCCTGTAACCGGGATCAGACATCGCTGGCCGTTCTTAATGGCATCGCGAAATGATGACTTGTACCACATGTCTTCGTGAACGCAATTAATTGTGTTCAATCGGTCCTTCATGGCCTTTGCTTCATCCTTTTGCCAGAACGGCACCAACCCCCAACGAAACATCTTAAACTTGTCAGGTTCACCTGCCGTCAATACGTGAGTAGGAAAATAGTCAAAGGCATTTTCGTAGTGTCGCTCATAAGCCTCTTCAGAATTGTAAGCGCTTAGAAATCGCTGATACCATCGCATTTCGGTTAGCTCTTCCTTTGAGAGGTTTGCCGGGAGCGCATTCTTCTCATTATACTTCAGCATTTGTAATCCCAGCTCTTTCGAGTTGTCCATTCCAATTGCGTTAAGCGAATCATCCTTCTTGAGCATGATACTGAACTTCTCTTTGATCAGATCAATCTCTTCTGTGATGGATTGAAATGAAGCATCATAGTGAGTCGCTAATTCTTTATATTTTTTCTCTTCCGATTTGAAGTTGCACATAGCAATAAAAATTGTCCGTTAGCCTTTAATTTTTTTGAACACTATCTGGTCATTCGTTTCCCAAATTGCAAGGATAGATTTGTCTTTTAATTGCAACACTTCCATGGCGGTTCCTTCACCGATTTTTTGAGAACTTCCATCAATCCCTTTCACTATCAAGTCTGATCCATTCTCCCACGATATCAAATTTCCGTGAAGTGCCACATGCCTGCCATCGCCAATTTTTTGTTCCGGCTGTCCAGGTTGCGCATAATACACTATACCTTCGCGTTGCCACGCGGTATGCGTTTGATTTTTAGAATCAATGGCAACGCCACCACCATCCATCGGACAACCTTTCAACTGCCATGTTCCGTTTCCTAGTTTTTGCGCTTTCGAAAAAGTCTTACCGCCATCGGTTGACGTAGTGAGATAAAGATCTCTTGAACCCTTGAGCCAGTTTCTGAACATGACTGATACCGTTTGACCCTTGGCTGTGATAGATGGTTTGCAGCACTCACACACATGATCTTCTGCTGATAAGTATGCAAACTTATTTGCTGACCACTTATTTTTTTCAAAAGACGCGAAACAGATATTGTTTTTTCGATCGTCCCGAAGATCAAGCCAAACGGCATAAAATCTGTTACTCTCATCCGCTGCGATGCTCATGAGGCCTTCGGGTGCGGAGCCGTCTTTATCATTCACTCTTCCTGATTTCCCCCATTTACCTGTCTTATGATTTAGAACCAATGAGTGAATATTACCTTCCTTGTCCATCGCGGTCACCAAAGAGTAATCTTTTGAGGTGGCGATCTGCGGACCCCTCGTCATACCTAAATGCATTCCGGGAATTTCTGCAACCAGTACAGGTTTGCTAAATGTTGATCCGTTGTTTTTCGATTCTGTGAAAAAGATTTTATCCTTTCCGCCATAGACAAGCCTGATGATGCCCTTTGCATCCAAGGACATTTGAGGCTGCTCGCCTGTGGCAAGGGAAGTCTGTGCGCAGACTTTAGCGTGAATTGAATAAGTCAATAAAAGTATTAGGGCCAGCGATCTCATAAATTGAATATGATGTTCAACAAAAAAGCGGATTTCCTTCCGTCCGAAGTAGTCTCCGCATTGATTCCTCTGTATCCACCGATCCTGTGTTATAGAAACACGGATGGGCTAATAAGAGATTACTAAGATACGAATTGTTTGCCTATCTGAAGCGTCTGCGCGTACGCCCTTTGCCAGGCGGTTTGTTCCATTCTCTTTTCCACGCATCGGTATCTGTTTTGGCTAATGGTCTACAAAGTTCGATGTATTGGTTGTAGTCGGTTGCTTTTTCACAACACTCCCAAATATGCTGCTCGGTTATGTGCATGTCTTCCTTTAAAACAGTTCGGGTATGGTAAGAGACAGTAAACTCGTCACCATAGTGATACGGAACTTTGCCGAAGTGTTTCACGATATAGTCTGCCAAGTCTTTAACCGCCATGCTTCACCTCACCAGTTTTAATTGCGTTGGGTTAAGAACGGAATCAAGAAGCAAGTCGATCTCTTTAAAAAAGTCCTGCGAGGGAACCCGGTAGTTACTGTTCTTTTTAATCTCATGAACGATGTCCAGGTACTTGTCAAGATTGACCTTTGAGTTCGACAGCTCCATCAATTTATCCCGCAAAAGCTCCTGCTTCTCTTTGTCGACCTTCGTATAAAACTTAAATTGGAGGTAAGTTGGCAGATCTGTGAGGATACCGGTAATTAACATGGTCCGGTGCTCAGACAAGATTTCCTGAATCCCGTAGAGGGTCACGCGCTCATCGCCCTCTTCGATATGTTTTACGGTGCTTGCTATTCTGACTGACTTCATAACTAATATTTTTAGAGTTACGTAAAGCTAACAAACTAATATTCTTAGTATTTAAAGAAGCACTTTAACTGAACGTAAAACGCTGTTTTTCAGGGAAAATGAAATTTGTAAAGATTGAAGGGGGAGTTAAGCTCACAAAATTTATAACGCCAATGAGTGCGACATTGAGCGATGAACCAGCTTTTGACCATCCGAAATGGGTGTTTGAAATTAAGTGGGACGGCTATCGAGCAGTTGCCGAACTAAACGGAAAAGACACCCGCTTCTATTCACGGAATGGATTATCGTACGCCAAGGCTTATCCAAAAATTTACAACAAACTGGTAAAGTTAAAAATGGACGCGGTGCTCGATGGCGAAGTTGTAGTGTTTAGGGACGGAATGCCATCGTTCCAGGCGATTCAAAACTATAAGAGCACTCAGAATCTACCGATTCAATTTATTGTCTTCGATTGTCTTCAACACGATGGCAAAGATCTTACAAAGTTGAAGCTGATTGAACGAAAGGAAATTCTCAAAAACATTTTGCCAACGAGTGATATCATCAAATACTGTGACCATGTGGAAGAAGATGGAGTCGCTTTATTTGAACAGGCCACGAAGATGAAGCTCGAAGGAATCATCGCTAAAAGAGCCGACAGCAAATACTATCCTGATAAGCGATCCAAAGAATGGCGGAAGATCAAGAACGTCAATGTTGATGATTTCAAGATAGTAGGGTGGACCGATCCGAAGGCAAGTCGCCAATATTTCGGAGCATTACTGTTAGCGCGCGAAATTGATGGAGAACTCATCTATTCTGGTGAAGTGGGAACAGGTTTCACGAACGAACTTTTGAAGAGTTTGTATGCGAAGATTCAACCGCTGGAAACAGATAAATGTCCGTGCGATGTACCGGTGAAAAAAGAAAAGGGATTTCATTGGGCAAAGTCAAAGTACTCATGCCAGGTGCAGTATGTTGAAATAACGGACGATGGGCATGTGAGGCATCCATCGTTTTTGGGATTGAGAAAGGATAAGTGAAAACTAATTATGATTCAAGATAATCCAAAAAAGGTCTTCCTGATACCTGTTGAGTTCTTTGAGAATGAGGGATTTCTTGAAAGGTTAACCAATCAGTTAGCACATTTTCGCGCGAGAATTAGGTCGGGCGAATTAAAAGAAATCGTGCAAGACGAGTTAAATGCATTTTTTATCGCATGCATGAGTTCCGCTTTAAGTGATGATAAGAAGACCGAAGCGCAGTTGCTTTTCTACGGTACGCTAAATTTTTACGCACAACAATATCGAAGTGCACAAACCTTTAAAAATATAATTAAAGCTTTCGAATCGAACGACCTAAAGCAAAAACTGTTTTCAAAATTTCCTACTAGAGCTAAAATGACTTACGCGGAAACCTTGTTCCAATATTATAGTCTTATCAAGAACAACGAACCGATCTTTTCATTTGACAAAACTGACTTATTAATCCAAGCGAAATATTATCTCTGGAAAGTATACATCCACCACATTGAGCAAAAGACCAGACTTTCAAAATTAGATTTAAGTCATTGCCTCACGATCTTGTCTATGTGTTTGGGTGAACTTTCTCGCTGGTTCGAACCCTTGTACTATTTGCAGGAAGCAAAGTCACAGGTTCAACAAAATCCAAATGTCGCTTATTCGAGAGCTTTGATTCTTGAGACAATTAAGGAAAAAACGTGCTTAAATTTTAACGCAGTCCTGGTATTATCAATTATTGACTCCTGTCGGGAGGCTGTAAAACGCCCTGCAATCTTGCCACAACAGAAGGAGCAATTGCAGAAGATGGAATTAGCAGGACGGAAATTTTTGGCCAAGCAAAAGCAATCTGCAGCCAAAATTCGTGCTCACAGATCTAAAATTCAAAAAGCCTTCAAGACGTACAGCGCTTATAGGAAATTTTGCATTCATGAACAGTTATATCTAAATGAGCACTCCCTTTTCTGTAATTGCGCAAAAGCAACCGCTGACACGTTGAGAGTCGAAACCAGTCATGCCCATACCAAAATCCCGTGGGTGAAGCAGTTTGAAAATCTAATTGATGTTTTTGTTGCTGATTTTTCACTGGCAAGACAGAACTATTATTATAGTCAGGACGATGTAAAATTGCCGCGTTTGATTGCAAAGAGCCACCAGCGACATCAAACTGAAAGCTTGGAAAAGGCCGCCCTTTTGAAGAATTCTTTTAAAGCTTTTTACAGTTTGTTAGATCAAATTGGTCATGCCGTGTTTCAAGTTTTTGGAATTGATGCAAATAGCGAGTTGCAGAAAAAATTTCCTGACGGAAATCAGCGGCCTAAACTTTACTTTTTAAACATGTGGGATTTTGAGCTGCTCAATGAAGATCTGTTTAGCAAGAATTTTTATTTAATATCTCTATATAGCATCAGCCAAGATCTGAACAATTCCAAATACGCGGCTCTCAAGGATTTTAAAACGATAAGGAACGGGATGGAGCACAAGCTTTTTTGTATTGGTGAGGAGCTTGATGAAGCTCCAGTGATTGAAGGTATATCTTACTATACTAAGCATGAGTTATCCCAGAAGAATAGGATTTTAATGATACTGACAAAATCTGCTATTATGAGTTTCACCTACTTGGTGAGACGGCAATCAAGAATACTTCAAACGCATGAGCCACATGAATGATAAAGTTATTGAGTTAATTAAGTATGGATCAGAAAGCCACGCATTGGACTTCAAGGAAGTACAATATCCGATCGAAGCCCATGACAAGAAAAATGAGATTCTAAAGGATATTTCTGCGATGGCCAATCATCCCTCCAATGAGGAGAAGTATATTATTATTGGCGTAAAAGAACTGAATGGGACTGCCGCTGGTTTTCGCACTATAGACCAACTATTTGATGAGGCAAAGTATCAGCAGTTCGTTAAATCTAACATTGACCCTCAAGTCAATTTTGAGTACAAGACAATTGCTTTTGAGGGGTTTAGGCTAGCGTTCTTTCGAATATACAATAATGTTAATAGACCATACCTTTTTAAGAAAGACCTTAATAACCCATTGACTTCTAGCAAAAACGAATATAGGGTAGGCGATGGTTATATCAGGCAGGGAACTAGCACTCGGAAAATAGCACGTGAGGATTTGGAAATGATTTACAAGGCGCGGTACGCATCAAAAGATCGCAAGGGTGAATTGAAAGTCACTCCGGGCATTTTCAAAAGCGAAGATGACGAGGTTGGATCATATGATCTGTCTTGCTTGGATTTTACAATCGAGAACAACTCTCCAAGATCAATCGAGTTGGATATAGAGATCAAAATTGTAAAAAATAAAAAATTTACACTCATCCAAGAATGTGAGTTAAAGAAGGAAATTGAACGAAAGCGAAACGAAGCTCGAAAGGCGAAAGATTCGTACTCAATAATTTTCACGCCCAACGCAAATTTCTCTTTTGACGTATCGATGACCGAAACTGAATCAAATTATCTTGTCACACGAGATAAGCGCAGAGGGGAAAGGACTGCTATTGCCATCCCCCAGCACGATAAAGAACCGACAGCATTTTGTCGAGAATTGTTAATCCTATGCGATACTGCCGTAACTATTGGAGGTGAAATGACAATTCGTAGTGACGATTTCTCCGATGGTGCATGGATTTTGCCATTTGCTATCGAGTACAAACCGTAGCTTCGAAGCCTAAATTATTTGTGACCGAGAATAATCTTTTTGGATGTAGCAATTAGAAGTTTTTTCATAAAATGCAAAGTACGGCCATTCAGTCAATTTTCGAATTTCTACATCCAACTGATTGATTACAAATCCCACCTCCGAACTTAAATCCTTTTTGATATTTTCAGCGTCAGTTTCAATTTCATAAAAGGCGTCATGGAGCATTTTTAACACAGAATTTGCTCGTCTTACTACATGAATATTGTGACCAGATGTCGTGATGCCTAGGCCAGGGTTTATAACTATCTTGTCGTTTACTTTAGTTGTCCCAATTGTGTAACCCCTGTTTCTAAGGGTTGAGATTTGCTCATCGGTATGTTCGGATGTAAAAAAACCGTCTTCTATTACATTATCCTTAAATAGTTGTGGCCAATTATTGTCAATAATTTCAAGCAATTCCTTCCTGGCGAACACATAAGGCTCATTGTGCAAGCGAACATCTATAAAAAATGCTTGCTTTATTGAGAACGCGACAAAAAGTAGATATTTAGATCTATCGTAGAATCGTTGGTTTTGCTGCGACTTGGTGTTGCTCACATGGAGATGTTGAATAATCCAGTCATTTAACAATAGATCATTAAACGAGGGGTCCAAAGTTTTTTTACTCTGATGAAATGTAATATCGTGTCCGTTGTTGATTTTATTCTCAATGTAAGAAATGGCATGTTGATATGAGGGTGGGATCAATCGAGATTTAAATGTCTTTGACTTATATACCTTTCTAGGAATTGGCTTGACTAATTTCAGATCTAGATTCATGAAATCTACTAGGCAAGAATGGACATCCCTACCGGGGTGATAAATTATTCCGAACTTTCTAAAATGTTGTTTAATTAGTTCGACAACCTGAGATGGCCAATCCATTATAAAATCCTTTTGACCAAATATACGCTGCACATTAAACTTTTTTGAGTAACAGCTTGGCAACCTCATCAATTTTCATTGCTTTCCGGATAAGATCTAAATTCTGGCGCTAACCTACTTCCGGGTGGCAATGCTGTGTCTTGTCAAAAGACTACGGCATAAACGGCACCTGCCTACGGCCTGCCTTCCAATTATTCCGTTTCCTTTTGACAATCCGCCACCCTCCAGTTTAGGCGCACCATAATTTAAATCTTATGATTATGGAAAGCACAAATGAAAAAACATTGTTCGAAGTAGCAGAGATTCAGCTATCCTACAAGTCAAAAGTAAAAGCTTCTTTACGTCCGAAGATCACAAGCTCAAGAGATTGCCAGGATGTTCTCCGCAAATATTGGGATGACGACAAGATTGAGTTTGTTGAACAATTCAAAGTTCTCCTGTTGAACAGAGCCCACAAAGTCATCGGCCTGTATGAAGTTTCAACAGGTACAACTACTCACACTGTCGCAGACCCTCGTTTGATTTTCGTTGCGGCTATTAAAGCTAACGCATGCGCGGTAATATTATCACACAACCATCCATCAGGCAATCTAAATCCTAGCCAGGCAGACATGGATCTTACTAAAAAGATGAAAGAGGCTGGTAGGTTCCTTGAAGTTTCAGTTCTTGATCACATCATCATGACCAGCGAGGCATATTATTCATTCGCTGATGAAGGGCTTTTATAGCCCTTTTTTTGATCTGTAAATAGGTTATTTATTCGAAATTTTGGCATTTACCGAGTATTCTATGGGCTGGAACAACATAGAGTTTGCGAGATATTTTGAATTTTAGTATTTTAGCATTTACTAAAATACGATATGAGCGAATCATGCATACGGGTGCTGGCCGATATTAACCAGATCAAGGAATGTAGGGAGAAGGTGAAGAATGTGGATCAATCACTTTTACTACTTGCTAACGCTTTTAGTTTGGTTGGCAATGATGTTCGAATTAAGATTCTCTATTTGCTTCAAGAGGAAGGACAGCTTTGTCCGTGTGATCTTAGTGATATTTTGGGAATGGGAGTTTCTCCTGTCTCGCAGCATCTCCGAAAATTAAAAGACTCTAAGATCATTGCATCAAAGAAAACAGGACAAACAATCTTCTATTCAATTAGTGCCGAGTACTCAGAAATACTTAAGCCGATTTTCAAGTTGATTAATAATAATAAAGTACTAGAAATGATATGAAAGCATCCGTTCTATTAACTGTGTTGACTTCCGCAAGTGCATCGCTTTGCTGTATAGTTCCGTTCCTGGGGATCGTTGGCGGCTCTGGAAGTTTGATGAGTTCAGTCTCATGGCTTGAGCCATACCGACCGTACTTTATCGGTGGTACATTTTTGTTTTTGGGATTCGCATGGGTTAAGACGGTACGATCTTCCAAGGCCGATGATTGCGGATGCGAAAAGGAACCTTCTTTTTTACAGTCAAAAACATTCCTTGGCATTGTTACAGTTTTGTCACTTCTGTTGATCTCTTTTCCATCATATTCACGGTTCTTGCAAAATCAGGAGCCTGTGAGCACGGTGGAGCAAGAGAAAAACAAGAAAGTTGCATTGTCTGTGAGTGGGATGACTTGCGCCAGCTGCGAACATCATATCGAAAGCGAGGTAGTTAAGTTGTCGGGCGTTTCATCTGTGAAGGCATCTTATGCAGACAAATCAACGGTTGTCACATATGATCCTCAAAAAGTGGATGAAGAAAAAATCATTGCTGCCATAAATGAGACGGGATACAAAGTCGAGAAAAGTGTAAATCTGGTTCAAGAAAAAACGAAGACGGACTGCTGTACAAAAGGCTCATGCACTCCAGAGACTTGCAGTAGTATGCCGAAGGTAAGTGTACCAAGTGAGCGTAGCAAGAATCTAAAAGTGCTTGCAAAGATTGACGACCTTAAAGATGCCTTCAACAAGCAAAACGGGAAGGTAAAGTTTGTAGCTATTCTGTCATCGACATGTGGATGGTGTTTACAAGGTGCGCAGGCCGTGCAGCAAACAGTTATCGAACAAATGAATAAAAAAGATATTGACGTCATAATCGTCTGGACAAACATGTTAAATTCTGACGATAAAGATAACGCATACAAGGCGGCATCAATGTTTAAAGATCCAGCGATAGTTCAATACTTTGATGCCGAAAACAAGTTTGGTGACCTGGTGGCAAGGAGATTAAATCCGAAAGGAGAGAAGGCTTGGGACATTTATATGTTTTTCGATAAAGAAGACCAGTGGAGCAATTCCTTGCCAAGACCTTTTGACTACGCTCATCAGTTGAGTGGGTCCTTGCATCCGTGGGCCGATCAAACGAAATATTTTTGTGGTAAGGATTTGACAAAGAGATTAAACGATATCACAATATCCCTTTAGTATATGCCGACAAGTGTTGTTCCAATCTTTAGAATTTTCGATTACAAAAAGGCAATTGAATTCTACATTGACTGGCTCGGTTTCAAGATAGACTGGGAACACAAGTTTGAAGACAATTCACCTATCTACATGCAGGTTTCTCGCGATGGAATTATTCTTCACTTGTCTGAGCATCATGGAGATTGTGCGCCTGGATCGAAGGCATATATTACAGTTGATGATGCCACAACGCTTTACAAAGAAATTTGTTCGCGACCTTATAAGTATAACCACCCAGGGTTAGAGCAAGCTTTCTGGAACGCGCCATGCTTTGAAGTGATAGATCCATTTTCAAATAAATTAATGATAACAGAACAGGGAAAGCAATGACAACATCGATAATACTTAATTCAGTTATTACATGTCCGAATTGTGGACACAAGAAAGAGGAAGTGATGCCGACCGATGCCTGTCAATACTTCTATGACTGTGAGAACTGCAAGACGGTTTTGAAACCCAAGGAGGGAGACTGTTGTGTTTTCTGTTCTTATGGAACCGTTAAATGCCCTCCAATTCAACTGGGCCAAAAATGTTGTTCGTAGCATTTCAATGCTAGAAAACTGACTAATCCCTTAATTGTAAAGTACTTTGCGTAGTTGTCATGAATATTTCTATTTCGTCAGCAACGGGCGGTGATGCAACAGCCATTACCTTACTTAGTAACAGAGTTGCTAAGCATCTAACTGAGCAATATGGACGAGGTCACTGGTCTTTGAATGTAACCGAGAAAGTGTTTTGCGATCGATTGAGACGCAAGTGATAATGGCGCGAGTTCTGAGAATTATGTTCAAATGAATATTAGGACAGATTAATATGAGTACGTTGCGATGGCGTTACATTTAGATCAAACGCTTTTCGAATTATTTCCGTCACAATGTGAATTCGCGTTCCGATTAGGACAGACGAGTTTGGGTTCCACTCTGTCATTATTGCGATTAGCCTGATGGTCCCACCTACAATTGTCGAATTCTTGTCTGGAAAAAACCAGAGGCCACATCCGCTCATGCCATAAGGGTCGGGTCCTTGGACAATGTTGCCAACTCCATTTTTTATCTTTCGCTTTCGGTAGTTTACCATGATATTCGAGTGAATCTCAAAACCCAGACTTTCATACTTTGTTTCACTTGCGTTATTTGTCAGGAAGATGAATGGCTCCGCCCGTATAAATTTTGTCGCAGTCTTTAGCTTGCTTTTCGTGACTGGAAATCCGACAATTAAATAGTCAAATTTATTTGATGTTTTGTGGTCAATTTCGATATGGTCAAGGCTCAGAAAATTGTATTTACTCAGCAATCCTCAGTTCCTTCTTGCTTGACATAGTGTGGTTGCATTAGGCACTGGCGGCCATCAATGGTGCATTCCTCCATTCATAATATGAAGCACAATGAAAAGAATTAACACCGCGATGAAGCCAATTAGAAGATAGAGACCTAGTGGTCTTTTAGTGGTTGGCTGAAATGTTGGAATTGAGATTACAAATTGAAGCTTGCCCCAAGGCTTATAAACTGATATAGTTGCTGTTGCCAACAGCACAAGCATCGCGGCACCTGCATCGGCAATCAACCGAATACGCAAGGAAGTTAGTTCTGACAATGAGAGTGTCGAATCGGAAGCAACTTTTGCCAGGTAGCTGATAGGCTGCATATGCACTAGCAATACTATCGTTGCTATCAAAGTCATTACGAACTTTACCACTATCCACCAATGCTTAAACAATCCCCAATGTGTAAAGAGTGACTGTGTTAAGCCCGTTAGAAGTGAGCACAAGCAAAATGGCAGAATAACAAACCAAGCGATTAGATCCATCCCCAGGTAGCATGCTTTTACAAGCTGCTCATTTCCGGTTATCCCGGCAATTGATAGTACAAGGAATGCTGCTACCGTGCCAAACCATCCAAGGGAAAATGTGATATGTGCGGTGAGCATTAATTTGCTCAGGCGTGGGCTCATTATCATAAATCAGTTGTTTTTTAGAATATCCAATTTACGCAATTCCTTCGTCACTTCCTTCGCGCTGACCATTGGGTGGTCTTTCACCGACGAACTTATAACCGACTCCATTAACAGCATTTTTGATCTTATCAACAGTGACTTTTAACGGATCATACTCAACGGACACGGTTGATGTTTTAAGATCAGCCTTAGACGAAGTTACCCCTTCAAGATTCGAAATGACTTTCGACACCGTTCTCTCGCATCCTGAACACGTCATTCCCTCAACTAAGTACGATTCTTTTTTTGTCATTGTTATTTCATTTTCATCTTGCCCATGTTCATGTTCATCAATGTCGGACTTATGCGTAAATAAACCTCGGCTGACATTGGGTTGTTTCCGTATATCGGATCTAATTCGGAATCGGCCATATAAACACTGCCCTGAGCGCCAATTGCAAAGTTAGTTTTTAATTGTCTCAAAATAGTGTAGTTCACACCTAGTGTGATAGCATTCACTTTGAAAGCGTGATGTTCGTCAAATTGCCCCAGCGCGAGTTCTTCTGCCGATTTTTCTATGCTTTCAAATTTTCCATACACTGCGGTTCTATCAAGCTGAAGGTTTGATTCAAGCGTAAATGAGTTTTCTTTATGATCAGCGCCACTGTCATTATATCCCCAAACAAATGTTGAGGTGAAGAAGTGGTTTTCTCCTGCCATGGGTAGTACGTGTGTGACTGATGCAGTAGTTCTGTCGATGTCCTCTTCCGGGTCTAATTCTTCCGGACTGTTAATGAATGCCTTCGATACTTGCATCGATAATGCCCGACAAGGATTAACAGTTAGCCGATACGAGTATGAGTCAAATCTCGGCTTGTCAAAATCGTACCGCGCTTCATTAGGTTCGCGACCTGTGAAGAGTGACCCATCCAGTTTGAATATTTTATATCTGAATCCCAAAGTAGCGACTCCAAAAGTTATATGAGTTGCATCCGACCAGTGGTGCCCAAGTGTTGCATCGGGATTGTTGAGCGTTGATGGTCGATGCATAAATGCCACTGGGCCAAGGGCAGGTTCGCCAGGATATCCGAAATAAACGAATGCATCAAAATCTTTGGTGAATGATTGTGTGTATGCAATAGATAATTCTGAGAAAAGGTCATGTGGGTGTTGCCTGTCAATTAATGGTTTCCCGTTGTATGCTTCTCCTGTTTGAAAGAGGAGAGGATAGCCATCATCGCCAAAGAGTGGATCGAGTGAGAACATTGCGTTGAAATGGAATAATCCTTTTTCGCCAACACGCCTTTGCCCCATTGCCATAAACCAGTTGGGTGCGTCCACTTTTGAGTCTCCGCGTGTTCCTTTGTTGCCGATGTCCTGGTTGTTGTATCGGATAAAGATATTTCCATGAAACATATACATCCACTTTTTCGAATGCAGCATGTAACCATACATCGGTGATGCATCCGGAAGCCAACCCGTTCCGGAGCCGTTTCGATTCATTGGAAGATTCAGAGAAAAAGAGTGGGACATGGGCGGCATGTCCATAGAGTCCATTGACATCGCATCATGGTCCATTTTGGAATGATCCATGGTTTTTGTCTTTGTCCTAGTTTTTGTTTTTGTTGTGTCCTTTTTTGGTTGATCATGATGTTCATGCTGACCAAACGCTGTTAAGGTTAGAATTGAAAAAAACAGGCTGTATAATAATGCTTTCATTTTAGGTCGCGTAGTTTCGCTTTCATTTGATCGATTTCTTTTTGTTGACTTGCAACTATCTCTTCACATAATTTTTTTAGTTCCGGATCGCTAAGATCAGATTCCTGACACATCAGGATGGCACCGGCATGATGGGGTATCATCGATTTCAAAAACTGCCGGTCTGAAACGCCAAGTTGTTTTCTTGTTCCTGAATAGAAGCCAATCAACGCCAATGCGCAAATTACAATGATTGCCAAGTTAAGTTTCTTGTTCATGTACATGTGGCGCATTAGAATGACTTCAATGATCAGCATAGGCATCGTCATCGTTGCCGCCATGTAGAATTGGTTCACGTTCGTAAATACATTTTCGTATTTGTTCACCATGGCGTACATAAGAATATACATGGCTATGAACGACAGTATTGCCATAACTCCAAGAGTCACATAATGTTTTAAGTGATCCTTGTCATTCTTGGAATCCTTGTGTTGATGATGTTCCATAGATTGGTTGGTCTGAGGGTTTTTCTACTGAAAACTTCAATGATTATGCCGGGAAGGTATAGCAGAAACGTACAAATGAGTTAGCAGGAGGGTACAAAACCAGCGGTTGCTAGTGTGTTATTGGGGCAAGATATCAACAGAACTGCGACAGTTTTCTACGTGCTTATTTAAGCATGGAAGAGGGATTCGCACCGTAATTTGAGACAAACACCCGGTTAAAATGAGCGGGATCGGTAAAGCCAGATTGCTTGGCCGCTTGCTTCAAACTATTTCCCACGAGGTGAAGTTTTATAGCATGTTGAAGCTTATTCCAAAGAACATACTTTCGAATTGTTGTTCCGGTTTCCTTTTTGAATAAATGCATGAGCCTGCTCTCTGAAACTCCGCTTGCCCTTATAAGCGTGGTAAACGGTAAGGATTTTTGTGGAGAAGTCTTGATTAAGTCAATCACGGTTAACACTCGAGGATCGATGTGATTACCAAGGGCGACACTATTTGACGAAGCCAGGGAGTTCGAGAGTAGCTCACAAATTCCATCTTCACTGAAATGCCGATTTGTATGATTTTTAAAATGGTTAACGAGCATGTCCGTAATGGAAGGTTCCAGTTTCAAGACACTCTTGCTTCCAAGCATGGAAATAACATGGTTGCATAATGCTGTCTCAGGATCGAGAAGTATCGAAATAATCAAACCAGTCCCCGAGATACTGTGAATAATGTCTGGCTTAAGGATTACACCTTCCGCCTTAATTGTCTTGCCACTATGGATTGTCAGAGAGCCATTAACAGCAAGTACAATTTCCATTGCATGGTGGGCGTGCGCTTTTGTTTTCAGGTTACGTCCGAAAAACACCGATAGCGTTGAATATAGTTTTAAGTGGTTTGGCACGACCTGTTATACTTTTAACATCCGGGCGTTTAAGGCAATTACAATGGTGCTGACACTCATAAGTACAGCACCCATCGCTGGGCTCAACATAATTCCCGCGTTATAAAGGACTCCGGCTGCCAGTGGTAAGGCGATAACGTTGTAGCCAGTGGCCCACGCGAGATTCTGTATCATTTTCCGATAGGTTGCCTTTCCAAATAAAATAAGATTGGCAACATCTTTCGGATTGCTGTTCACAAGAACGATGTCTGCAGTTTCGGCTGCGATGTCGGAGCCAGAACCTACAGCGATCCCGACATCGGCCTGCGCAAGGGCAGGAGCATCGTTAACACCGTCTCCTGTCATCGCGACAAAATTTCCTTGCTGTTGAAGTTCCTTGATCTTCTCGAGTTTCTGATGGGGAAGTACTTCGGCAATAAAACCATCCATTCCAAGAGATTCGGATACCACTTTTGCTACTTCCTTATTATCACCTGTTAGTAAGAGGGATTTTATATTTTGCGAATGCAACACTTTGATTGCTTCAGCGGATTCAGGCCGGATCTCATCTGCAAGGGCGATAAGTCCCATGACATTGTTATTAAATAAAACAAACACTACTGTCTCCGCTTTCGATGATGCTGTTTGATCAATCGCAATATTGTTTTCTTTCAGATATCCGGGACTAACTACTCTTATACTATTACCATCAACTTTGGCTTCGATTCCCTTTCCGGTAATTGCTTTGAAATCTGACAGCTTTGGCGATGGAAGATTAAGTTCTTTTGCTTTTCGCACGATGCCGGTAGCAATAGGATGTTCCGAGTTTTGTTCAAGTGCAGCTGCCAGTTGGAGTACTTGATCCTTGCTTGATTTGCCATCTAGACTTTCGTACCGCACTACATTGAATTCTCCTTTTGTAAGCGTACCGGTTTTATCGAAAACAAGCATTGAAATTTTCCTTGAGTTTTCAAAGGCAGTGCGATCTTTAATCAGTAATCCGCTTTGCGCAGAAATGGCTGTCGATCTTGCAACCACTAACGGAACTGCGAGGCCCAGCGCATGAGGACAACAAATCACAATTACCGTTACCATACGTTCCATTGCAAAGGCCAGATCCTTACCAATCACCAGCCAAACAATGAATGTGACTGTTCCCGAGAGAAGTGCGATAATCGTTAGCCATTTAGCGGCCTGATCTGCGAGCAATTGCGTTTTTGATTTTGCATCCTGCGCATCCTGAACTAGCTTGATAACTTGTGCTAGGTAAGAATCTTTAGCGCCATGAGACACTTGTATTTTCAATGATCCTTCGCCATTAATAGAACCCGCAATGACTTTGTCGCCCTTGTCTTTCTCAGCGGGCTTTGATTCACCGGTGAGCATCGACTCGTTGAGGAAGCTTCGGCCCTCATTAATAATTCCATCAGCAGCGATTTTTTCACCCGGCTTCACAAGTATGATGTCTCCCGCTTTGAGCGATTCAGTTTTCACGTCCATAATATGATCACCGTGAACCAGGTGTGCCTCCGATGGCATAAGTTGGACAAGAAGTTCAAGTTCTTTCGAGGCGCTCATGATCGATTTCATTTCGATCCAGTGCCCGAGAAGCATGATGAGAATCAGGGTTGCAAGCTCCCAGAAGAAGTCCATTCCCTCAAGTCCAAGTATGATAGCTACACTGTAAACGTAGGCGACTGTAATTGCCACAGCAACCAACGTCATCATTCCAAGCGATTTAGATTTTACCTCCGTAACGAGACCTTGAAGAAATGGCCAGCCACCGTAAAAGAACACAACAGTTGAAAGTGCTAAAAGAATGTAATTAGATCCCGGAAACATCCAATCGAAACTAAGCCAGTGTTGAATCATGGGTGAGAGTGCCATGATCGGTACTGTAAGGACAAGCACGATATAGAATCGTCTTTTGAAATCATCAATCATTCCCGCATGATGCGCGTGTCCACCAGACGCTTTATGATCATGCTCCGACATATCATGCTTTGGCGCATGTGCCGAATGGTCATGTGCTTCATGTTCGTGTTTCGGCTCAGCTTTCGTTGCCGGTTTTACAGGCACCAGATCCATTCCGCACTTTGGACATTTTCCAGGAGCATCCTTAATTACTTCTGGATGCATTGGGCAAGTGTATTTTTGATGATGTTCCATTGTTCGAATTATTTTGGTTGTTCTCTCTTCAGTGTCAAAATGATGGAGATATCGACATCGTCATATACCAGTTTGTCTCCAAGATTTTCGTAGAATGACTGCGAGCCGAATTTTACATCGTACTTACTTCTGTCGAATGTCATCGTTGCTTTAGCTACCATCTTTTCGTTCTCTCTCAGTAGTTTTGCAGGAAAGGTTAGTGAATTCGTTTTGTCCTTAATTTGGAAATTCCGAGCAAGTTGACCACTTCATTTCGGGGCAAAGTGACCACCTAAAGTTAACTGAGCAATTGTAGTTAAGGCAGTATCAAGTTTTCGGTTGTTGATGGCCGTGTTTTTTAATTTTCTTTTTCGGTTAATTCCTCCTGTAATATAGTTTTTTTCTTCCGCATCGATTCTCCCTTGAGTTCGAGTCGGTGGGCCACGTGGATGATCCGATCCAGAATAGCATCAGCGATTGTTTGTTCACCAATCACTTCATGCCATTTGCTTACCGGAACCTGCGATGTGAAAACGGTGGAACGCTTTCCGTGTCTGTCTTCGATGATTTCCATTAGTATGGTGCGGCTTTGCTGATCCAGAGGCTGTATTCCGAAGTCATCAATGATCAGTAGCTCCTGCTTCTCCATTTTAGTCACTTCCTTCAGATACGTTCCATCGGCCTTGGCCATTTTCAGTCTGGCAAAAAGTTTGGCGGTATGTTCGTATAGCACCTTGTATCCAAGAGAACAAGCCTGATGACCGAGAGCAGACGCGATATAGCTCTTTCCGATACCGGTACTTCCTGTAATGATCACGTTTTCTTTTTTGTCAATAAAATCACAGTCTGCCAACCGAAGCGTGTGATTTTTGTTCAGATCCCTCGGGGTATCGAAGTTGATCTGCTCGACAGCGGCTTTGTAGCGGAACTTTGCATTTTTCAGATTCCGATCCAGCTTTCGGTTATAACGCTCATCCCATTCTGAATCGATGAGCATCGAGAGCAATTCATCAGCGGTCCACTTATCGGCATTGCCTGATTCTAAACTCGTACGAAAGGCTCGTACCATTCCGTACAGCTTCATGGTTTTCATTTTGTCCATTGTTTGATCATTCATTGTTTCATCTTTTAAAGTTTAACATTGAGATTATTGATAGTAATTTTTGCCACGTATGTTCTCGTGTTCCGGCATTGGCAACTGACGATCTTCTTCCAGATCGAATAGATCGAGTCCGCGATTTAAAATGTCCTCAATGGCTCTAAAGTGATATAAGCCGTATGCGTGCGCCCGCTGACAAGCTTTGATTAACCGCCCGTGTCCAACACGTTTTGCAAATGAGAGTATGCCCTGACATGACTTGTAGGCTTGCTCCGGGTGTGGCTTTTTGTGAAGTACTTGGGCGATATAATATTCAACATCCTTACTAATCATGCGCGCTTGATTCAGGAAGTAGTCCGGGTTCCACTCAGCCAGTACCTGGTGTTGGGTGGCCATGTGAGCAGGATCAGTCGTGTAGTTATGTGCGCTACGTATGCGCTCATGCTCAGCAATGCGTTCGTATTTATAAAAAATCTCCACACGGGATTTTGCTGTACAGTATGCGGATCTTCTTGCTGATATAGCCGTAAGGAACGCTGTAGTAGTGTTTGTCAGCACTCAAGCATACATGCCCGTTCTTCATTACAGTAGCAACAGTCGAAGAACGTAGTTCAAAACGTTTTTCCGGCAGAGGCTGCAATGCAGCACGTTCCATCTCATCGAATTGTTCTTGTCTGGAATAGTTCCTTCCTTTAAAAGCAGTACGGTTATGAATCTGTAACAGTGCCTTTATGCGATCGTTGAGTTCCGCAAGTGAAGTAGGAAGGTTATCCGGAAGCGATGCAAAAATGCGGATATACGTGATCTTCACAGCTCCTTCAACCAGTGCTTTGTCTTTGGGTTTGTACGCACGAGCCGGAAGCACCGCCATACCGTAGTAGTCAGCGAAGGCTTCAAAGTTCTCATTGAGCTTAGGTTCATAGCGATTGCTTTTAATCACTGCTGACTTAAGATTATCCGGAACAATGGCATTGGGTGCGCCACCGAAAAAGCGTAATGCATTCTCACAGCAACTGATAAAATCTTCTACTCGCTGACTCTCTACCGCTTCAACGTACGTGAGTTGACTGGCTCCAAGAATAGCTACGAAGACTTCCATCGTCTTTACTTCACCACTATCAGGATCAACTACTTGCAGCTTTTCACCTGTATAATCCACGAACATCTTGTCTCCCGCCTTGTGAGCCATGTGCATGCTTGGATGTACTCGTTTCTTCCACAGATTATAGTGATGATAGAACGCTGTCTTTTTAAAGCCTTCAGGATGCTGCCTTTCATATTCCTCCCATAAACGCAGTACGGTGACACCTCGCTGGCGTAACCGCTTCTCGTGTTGTTTTAGAAAGTCGTGAATCGGAGCCAGGCGATCTGTTTTATGTCGTCTATTACTCCTTGATCGTCAAGCCTCCAGATAGTTAAATCAACCTTGGTATTCTGTTTGTGTAATTCGGTGGCGGAATATTTTACAAATCCATTGAGAATGTGAAATGTATTGCCGACCATTATTCCTACGTCCTCCGGATTTAGAGGTTGTTTATTTTTCTCTAAGACGTGCGCAGCAGTTATTAGAAACCTAACATTGTCTATTTCAAGTAAGACGCCAGTAGCCCAAGGTTCAACTTGGATGGGTTCGGACGATCCTAATTTTCTGTATAGCTGAGGCGTATAATTGAGAATCTCTCTGCCGGCTTCTATCGAAAGTCATCGACAATAGGTTCTGGCTCCTTGCAGAAAAGCTCATCGAGTTCCTTATCAGGTAGTTGATTGATCTGATCCCAGGTAGTTTTCAATCCAATGAAAACGCGGATGTACTTCTTGACGGTGTTACGTGAGAGACCGGTGGTTGTGCTGATCTGCAGTTTATTCTGCCCCTGGCAGTGCAGTTTAAGCACCTGTCTGAGTTTACTCATTAGTATCGGGTTATTGGCCATGAGTGGTTGATTTGCAAAGCCACAAATAGCCTTGCGATCAACCCCCGGTCAACCGGTCTCGATACTTTTTTAACTCAACTTTCGGTGGTCAGTTTGGCGCGGAAAACGGTGGTCATTTTGCCGCGAAATCAGGTGGTCACTTTCATCCGGAACTTGGTGGTCACATTACGCGGAATCTCCAAGTCATAGAATAGCCAAAAATACGCTTTTTTACGTGTTTAAGGCATTATACAATTCCCTCCAGGCCTTATATAATTACATGATTATTGGCGGTCGCCTTAAGAAAATCTTCCCCAGCTGGGACCCAACTGTGTATCTTTTTATTGTGTATAGGTTTTTATTGTGTTCATAAATTTTTGGCTATGGACTCACCAATGGTATTTCAATACAGCCGGGACGAATTCAAATCCCTGCTCAAAGAGGCGCTGAAGGAAATCTTGTCGGAAGATAGAATTGAAACTACTAACGAAGCGACCCTGATAAATATCCAAGAGGCGGCAGCGTTGCTAAACCTGGCGGTTGCAACAATTTATGAAAAGACTTCGGAAAAATTGATTCCGCACTATAAGCATGGTAAGAAGATCATGTTCAAGAAATCGGAGTTGTTGGCCTGGGTCGAATCCCGCAGAGTTAAAACGATCCACGAGATTCGAAAAGAGGCCACGAGTCAAGTACTAAAAACTCGCAAGTAATTGAGGAGACATTCTATTCGTGTCAGGTGTGTAATCAAGTAGCTTCATTGTGCTCTTGATGTGCTTGTGTCCTAACAATTCTGATATCAATTCAATTGGTACACCTTGATGGAGCAACGTCATACCGAAAGTCTGTTTGGCCGTGGTGAAAGAAATTTGGCGATAGACCCCTGCACGGATTGCCCACTTGTTAAGATTCGCGCAAAGTGCAGCGCTATAGTGAAGATCGAAAACCTTAGCGTCACCTTTACCGAACGTGCCTAATAACGAAACGGCTTGTTCATTTAGAGGGACACAAATTTCACCTTCATCTTTTTTAATGATAACGTGCCAAATCCGATCAACCGATTGAATGTGATGCCATTTTAATTCATCGATTTCTCTCCACCCAAGCCCCGTAAGACAAGAGAAGAGAAAAGCATTCTTGAGTACCGCGTGTTTGATCTCAGTGCTTGCAAGCCTGTTCAATTCATTTAGGTTGAGATAGTTTAGATCTGCCTTCGTCCTTGGCATAACTGCAAGTTCACTGATTGTCGCGTGATCAATTAGCCTTTGGTCTGCTGCCTCCTTTGCCACAACCAGGATCACCTTAAAATAAGTATTAGCTGAGTTGGCACTTAATGTCTTTTCACATCTTAAACCATTTGTGGTTTTCAGATAGGTAGTTAATTCTGCCAGCCAGTCTTTGGTCAAATGGTTAAATTGAATCTCTCCTCCTGTGAAATTCTCAAGGTGCTTAAGCGCAATACCGTAGTTGAAACAATTTTGTTTTCTCAATTTTCGCTGCATCATTACATCACGAAAGAAGTCTACAAATCCTTCAAACTGTTTAGGTGAGCTCTTTTCCATATTTCTCCTCATACAGTGTTATTTAGCCGTTGTTACTATTTTCAATTGCGGCAGTTTGTTGATAGCCTCAACCTTTTTCAATTGAGAAACCTTTGCATAGATTTCTGTTGTCTTGATATTCTTATGGCCCAATAATTTTGAGACAACATAAATATCCACTCCCTGATTAAGTAGAAGTGTCGCATGGGTGTGACGACCACAGTGAAAAGTGATATCTCTATCAATACCCGCAAGTTTCATCCACCGAGACAAAGCGATGTTCGTGTAATTGTTGTATTTAAGTCCAATGAACACACGTTGTGTTGGTTCGCCTTTCGGTCCAAGTAGATCTCGCGCTTCGTTTGTGATAGGTAGTACCTCATAATCCTTAGTCTTTTGTTGTTGAAATCTCACGTACCATCCTTCAGTCTTGCTGCCGCGCACCTCAGTCCAGGTCATTTTAATAATGTCAGACCAACGCAAACCGGTCATGATGCTGAACAGGAATGCTTCCTTGAGCTTTTTAACATCACACTTTGTTTTGGATATTTTCTCAACTTCTTCCCATGTAAGAAATTCTCTCTTGGTCTCAGCCGGTTTTATACTCCGTATCCGATTTGCTGGATTCTCTTGTATTAACTTTTCCTCGAAAGCTTGTCGCATTGCGGCCTTAACTTTGTTAAAGTAAGAGAGAGCGGAGTTCTGGCTTAGCTTCATATTCCCGCCAGCAATCTTAGCATCCTGAAGTAAGTATTGTTTAAATGCCATTAACCAGCTTTCATCGACTTCACCAAGTGTGATGTCATCGCCCTTCATGAATTTTAGCAAGTGTTTTTGAGCGCTGTCCCAGTTTCCAAAGTTACCCTTGCTGTTTAGGCGATCATTCTTAAGCTTTTCGAAGTATTCGATAAAACTCAATCCGGTTTTAGGTTGCTTCAGTTTATATTTTCCTGATTGAAGATCAATAACGCGCTGCGCTCTTATCTGATCGGCAAGTAGAAGCGTTTGTCTGTTCTGTTCATTGTCAGCAGCTTTGTTTGATTTCTTCACATACAGGTTGAGGTAGTCATATTCGCGCTGCCCTTTCCAGTAGATGTCGAGGTATAAGGTGTAATTGCCATTTGCCAATTCACGCTGTCTCAACTTCACCGGTTCCTTTTTCTTCACTTCGTTCTTTTTCATGGCTTTGGATTTATTGTTTAGCAAAAAATGATTTGATGTCTTCCTTTGAGATGATCGTTCTTGAAAGAACTTTTTTCTTTTTGAACTTCTTTGTTTTGATAAGTCGATAAAGAGTGGCTCGACTAACTCTCATGATCTGAGCAGCCTCATTGATTTCGAAATATTCCTGGGATGAGTTCTTCAATGTCTCGGTGGGTGAGACTTTGATATTTTCCTGATCGGTCTTGATCTCCAGATTCTTTTCAAGCAGCAGCTGCTTGTAATGCTTTTTGTTGCAGGACTTGGAACAGTACCGCGTGTACAGAGTCCGTGCGGTAAAATCATTACCGCAGAACTCGCAATTCTTCTGAATTTTGATGTTTGAGCTCATGTGTCTATACGTTTCATTAAGTGTCCACTTGTATCAGGGAGTGTCAGCTTGTCTCATCAGCTCCCCTGTGACCCTTAATTTTTGTTGCGCGTATAGTGCTCAGAAATTCGAGCAACAAACTAGCAACAAAAAAGACCGAAATAACCCGAAGAATCACAAAAGCAATCCTTCCTGTAATTTCTTAACGTATTGACTATTAATCTGTTATTGGGATTTTGTTCGGGATGTTTGGGGACATCATTTCCCGATACAAAACTTGCTAAAGATATTATCCAACAAATCATCCGTTGTAATCTGCCCTGTAATCTCGCCAAGGTAATGCAACGATTGCCTGATATCCATTGCCAGAAAATCTCCAGTAATCCCTTGTTCCATTCCATCAAGCACACGACTCAGGGCATCATAGGTTTGTTGCAGATTTTGGTAGTGGCGAAGATTTGTCACGAGAACATCTCCGGTTTTTACGGTGCGGATGTGGAAGTGGGAGAGGATCTTGTCTTTTAATTCCTGGATGTTGGTTTTCGCTGCCGCGGAAATGAAGACGAAACCTTTGTCTTTCAGTAGTGAAAAAAGCTGAGGATTTGCCTTGTCGATCTTGTTTCCAACTTTGATGAACGGGATTCCAAGTTGAATGAGATGTTTTTCTTCGCTTTCGATGTCTTCAAGGTTCGCATTTGCAAGGTCGATCATGTAAATGATGAGTGATGCCTTTTTCATCTGCTCATGTGTTCGCTCGACACCGATCTTTTCGATGACGTCCTGTGTTTCGCGTAGGCCTGCGGTGTCGATGAAGCGGAAGTTGATACCACCAAGGACCATTTCGTCTTCGATCACATCGCGGGTTGTTCCAGCGATTTCTGAAACAATGGCACGCTCTTCATTTAGTAACGTATTCAGCAAAGTAGACTTGCCTGCATTGGGCTTTCCAGCGATTACGGTCGGAACTCCGTTCTTGATTACGTTGCCCTGATCGAACGAGTCGATCAGCAAATGCAGGTAGGATTGAATCTTGAGGATGAGATCGCGTAAGTCATCGCGCTTGGCAAACTCTACATCCTCTTCTCCAAAATCCAGTTCAAGTTCGATGAGGGACGCAAAGTGAATCAACTCCTGACGAAGGCGTTCGATCTCCTTTGAAAATCCACCGCGCATCTGGTTCAGCGCGGCTTGTCGTGCGTTGTCTGTTTCAGCGTTGATAAGATCAGCAACCGCCTCGGCCTGCGCGAGATCAAATCTTCCGTTGACAAACGCGCGCTTTGTAAATTCTCCCGGTTCTGCAAGGCGTGCACCTTCCTTCAGTAAAACCTTGATAATTTCTTTTACGATTACAGGAGAACCATGACACGAAATTTCGATGCTGTTCTCCTTCGTAAAACTGTTGGGCTCTTTGAAGAGTGAAATGAGAACTTCATCCACGATCCGATCACCGTTCATGATGGTACCGAAGTGGATGGTGTGTGAAGGCTGATCCTCAAGCTTTTTCCCTTTGAAGCAGCGTTGCACAATCTGGATGGAATCCTTTCCTGAAAGTCTGATCACTGCGATTGCGGAAATTCCCTGTGCTGTAGCGAGGGCAACAATGGTGTCGGTCATGCCTGGTTTAATATCGAAAACAACACCAAAGGTATTGAATTAGTTTGATGGTTTCGTATCGACCTCCAGCGCATTGAGTTTTTTGAAGACAAGACCGTGGGTAGGCGAGAACAAGAGGGTGAGCCCGAACAGGATGCCTGCACAGGTAGCGATAGCTCCCGCAATGGAGCCGTCAAGCCACACTGCCAGGTAATATCCGGTGAGGGATGAGATAATTCCGCTGATCGCAGCAATCACCATCATCCATTTCAGGTTGTCGGTGATGAGGTAGGCGGTGGCTGCCGGTGCGATGAGCAATGCTACCACGAGAATTGCTCCCACTGATTCAAACGAGGCAACGGTTGTGGCTGACACTGCACTCATCAGCAAGTAATGCCATAGTGCTGTCGAAATACCAATAGCATTCGCGAACGCGGGATCGAACGTTGTAAGAAACAGCTCTTTGTAAAATGCAATAATGAAGACAAGGATCAGCAGGAAAATGGTCCCCATTACGTAGATCGCCTTCGGACCAATATTGGTACCGTTGTCGAGGATGATGAGATCGAGCGGTACGTATGCTATTTCTCCGTAAAGTACACAATCCTGGTCAAGGTCGACTTTCCCTGCGAACAACGAGATCAGCACAACCCCCACGGCAAACAACCACGTGAACGTTACTCCAATAGACGCGTCAGTCTGCAGTCTTGCCTTTTTATGAAAGAACTCAATTAAGAATGTGGTCAGGATTCCGATGAGTCCCGCACCGAGAAGCATCGTAACAGAATCCCTCGATCCCGAAAACAAAAACGCCAAGACGATTCCAGGTAAAACCGCGTGTGATATTGCGTCACCAACCATGGCCATCTTGCGAAGAATGAGAAAGCACCCAAGTAAGCCGCAGGTGGTGGCTACGAGTGAGGCGGTTACTATGATATATAGATCGTTCATGGGTAATGGGCTATGGGTAATAGGTAATGGGTGAACGGTGGCGACTGTCCATTAGTCGTATCCTATTGCCCATTAGCCTGTTGTAATATGAGTGTGTCATTGCTCTACTATTTTAGTTCCAAGTTGCAAGGGAGAGGCTATGGCAATTGGCTATGGCTATAGCAGATTCGTGCAACTCACCATGATATCCCCTCTGACTCCTATTTTCCTTCATGTCTATAATTATTTTTAAAGTCGACTCAAGCCATAGCTATAGCCATTAGCCATAGCCTTCCTATTTATACGGTATTTCCGACCGATGAGGATCCTGCTTCGGATAATCCAATAATCGTTCAAGTTCCGCTTCCAGTTCGGGTGTTAATAAGTGTTCAATAGTGTCTGCATCTTCGTGTACATGATCTGGGGCAATGTGCAGCTGTGTTGTAAGGTACATTTCCCAGAGGCGATGGATCTTCACCACACGTTGTCCGCGTGTTTTGCCTTCTTCGGTTAGGCCCCACAGGTTGCCACTGCTCTCCACGTATCCCTGTGCACGAAGTCGTTTCAATACTTTTAAAAGGTTGTCTTTTTCAAATTTCCGTTTTCGGATGATTTCATCTGGGTAGCGTTGGATAAAGAAGTTCTTGTTTTCTTCTCCCAGCTGGTATAGTGCTTTGAGAATATTTTCATCGTTGATCGTTCTTCGGATTGTGTATTGTCGTAGCAGCCGGCTTACAACGCCACGCCTGGGCGCAAAGAAGAACGACACGAATGCAATCATCGAAATTACGATGACGATCCATGGGCCAGTTGGCATTTGAGGTGCGGTGTAGGAGATGTAGGCACCAGCGAGTCCGCTTATCGCACCGAAGACGCTGGCCAGTAAAATCATGATGCGCACCCGGTCTGTCCAGAATCTTGCTGCTGCGGCAGGAGTGATGAGAATGGCTGCCATCAACACAACCCCTACAGCCTGGATTCCAATGACAACAGCAAGGACGATGAGGGAGGTGAGAATTAGTTCGATTCGTTTAACGGGAAGACCAATAGCCCGCGCATAATCTTTGTCAAACGCAAGCAGGGTGAACTCCTTGAAGAATAGGAAAACTGCTATCAGAAGGACAACGGCTACAGTTGCAAAAGTATAAAGATCATCCCCAACAAGCGATGCAGCTTTCCCAAACAAAAAATGATCGAGCCCGGACTGCGCAGCGTTACCGGATTTCTGAATGACGGTGAGCAGAAGAATACCAATCCCGAAAAAGACTGAAAGGATCAATCCGATCGCTGTGTCTTCTTTGATTCGGGTTTTGGAAGTAATGTACTCAACGAGAACGAGTGAAATCCATCCTGTAATGAAAGCGCCACCGATAAGAAAGACTGGGTTCTTCGTGCCAGATAGCATGAAGCCGAGGCAAATCCCTGGAAGTACGGCATGAGCGATGGCATCACCAACAAGCGATTTCTTATTCAGGAATGTAAATGATCCCACGATGGCGGAACTCGCAGTGAGTAATACCGAGCCAATTACGACAAAGCGTATGTTTGGATCGGAGAAAGAGAAAAATTCTAAAAGCGAGTTCATGATTTTAATATTTCGTGATTATCCACTTCTCAATAGCCACTAAGACACCAAGCACACCAAGGAACACCAAGAGCTTATCTGTATTCGCAAAGAGCATCTGCATTCCTAATGCCTAATGCCTAATGCCTTCCCGATGCGGACAAAGCCGATCGGGATGAATGAGGCCGCGTTCGCGAGCCTGTTCAAATGCCTACCGCGCCTCGCGATTAGGAAACCCTTCACGTCTGATCAAATCCCCAACGTCAGTCAGCAATGTCAGTTTACCTCCGTACGTGCCGGTCAGGTTTTCTTGTGTGAAGACGGATTCCGTTGGACCGTAGGCGACAAGTCGCGTGTTCAGCATGATCACGTAATCGAAGTACTGGGGTACCGATTGTAAATCATGATGAACAACAATGACAGTTTTCTTCTGGTCAGTCATTGACCGCAATAGATTGATGATTGCCTTTTCAGTCGCAGCATCAACGCCTGCAAACGGTTCGTCCATGAAGTAGATGTCGGCTTGTTGTGCGAGGGCACGCGCGAGGAATGTGCGCTGTTGTTGGCCACCGGAAAGCTGCGAGATCTGGCGGTTCACGAAGGACTCCATTCCGACCTTGCGCAGGCAGTCCATAGCAACATCGATGTCGGCTTTGCGCGGACGTTTGAACAAACCGAGTTTGCCGTAACGTCCCATCAAAACGATGTCGAGAACTGACGCGGGAAAATCCCAGTCCACAGACTCGCGCTGCGGCACATAGCTGATCCGTTTACGCACGTCATCGATAGGCTTGTCGAATAGTTTGACGTAGCCGCTGCTGAGCGGAAGTAAACCCATCACCGCTTTGATCAACGTTGATTTGCCGGCACCGTTCGGCCCGATGATCCCGACAAGTTTTCCTTGCGGGAGTGTCAGGTCGATGTTCCAGAGCACTGGCTTGCGGTCGAACGCAACCGTGACATCGTGAACTTCAAGCGAGGGTACCATTGAAATTTCTTTTTCCATATCTATTGTAATGTGTAACGCACGCCTGCAAAGCCTTTAATGCCTTGGATGGGAGCGTAGTTATAACTTGTGTCAAAAGTGAAACCATTCGGGTTGTCGATGGTGATGTTCTTGTCGAACGGATCGAATGGCCGAAGCAGTGGGTCTTTGGGAATGAAGTTGAAAAGGTTTTTTGCGCCTGCGTACAATTCAAATCCGTTAATAAAACTTTTCGTCACCTGGAAGTTCATGATGGTGAACCATGGGGATTGTGCCGGACGCTCATCGTTCGGCACGACAGGCAAGTGCATTGGACCGTTGAGCCTTCCCGTCAGGTCGAACGTCAGACCAGAACGATCGAGCGAATAACTGATCGAATAGGTTCCCGACACTTTCGGTGCAAACAGCTGCGGTGTTTTGACTTCGGTTCCGGTTTGGTCAGATTCGATTTGATAGACATCCATTAACGTGACACCGGTGATTATTTTCAGAGAGTTGGTGAAGGCGAACTCGCTGTTCAGTGTAATTCCTTTGGAGATGGCGTGACCACTCAGGTTGTCGTAGATGATGCGTTCGGGATCGGTCTGGAAGTCACCGATGATTTTGTTGGTAAAGTAGGTATAGAATGCGCTGGCGTCAAGGTTGACGTAGCCATTGTTGTGGCTGATCATCTTCGCATAGTTTAGGTTCACGTTCCAAGATTCCTCAGGTCGAAGCTCGTTGGCAATTTCAACGGTACGCGCTCCTGTCAGGGCCGCATGATCTTCGGTAAACAGATTCACAACGCGGAAACCATTTCCTGTGCTGAGTCGGAGTGTGTTTGTCTTGTTTGGTGAATACTTGAAACTCACGCGAGGTGAAAAGATGTTTCCGTGATGATTATGGTGATCGTAGCGCATACCTGTGAGAATGGTAAGGCGGTCGTTGAATGTCATTTCATTCTGGATGAATACACCAGGAAGATAGGTGTTCATTGGCGCATTGGTTCCGTTGGGAGCAGACGTGCCTGGCGTGTTATCATCATAATAGACATAACGGAAAGGAACGCCAACAAGGAGGTCGTGCATGCCGACTTTTTTGTCCCAGCGAAACTGTGCAAACGCAACTTGCTGATCCGCTTTGTACTGGTTTACACCGTAATAAGAATCCTGCAGGTGATAATTATACGAGTAGTCGAAGTGGATTTTCTGCGCGATTGGAAGCTGATAGTTTCCGATGGCTTCCACACGGTTGGTGTAGATTGATTCACCGTAGATCTGGTCGCTGCCGCGGTATTGTCTGTTCCACTGCATTTCACCGCCCCAGCGGTCTTCGTATACATAACGCACGCCCAGGCTTGCCGTGCGCTCCTGCTTCCGCGAGAATGTCCATTTGTTGAAGAGCGAGATCCGATCCTGCTGCGTCACATCGGTGAAATTGTCTTTGTTGATGTCAATGCGGTTGCTGAATTTAAAATAGTTAATGCCGAGAAGGGAATTTGCCATTCCTGTTTTCCATTTGGTTGAAATATCGGCATTGTATTCTAGCAATGAGGTTGCCGAGATATCCGTTTTGAAACGTGGTGAGCTGTCTGGATCTTTTGTGATGATGTTGATTAGTCCACCAACCGCTTCGGAGCCGTAAAGTGTTGATGCAGGACCTTTCACTACTTCGATACGTTTTACCATGCTGTTAGGAATACCCGCTAGACCATAGACCGTTGATAAACTTGAGACCACGGGCATACCATCAATCAGCACCATCGTGTACGGACCTTCCATGCCGTTGATGTGAATGTCGCCTGTATTGCAGACGTTACAGTTGAGCTGAGGTTGAACACCGTTTACCATTCCAAGCGATTCGAAAATGCTTGGCGTTGGATTTTTCAGGAAGAGGGCCGGAGAGTAGATCTCGACAGGAATTGCAGAGTTCATTTTACTCACCTCCTTCATCGTGCCAGAGACAACCACAACTTCCTGCAGTGCACTGGCATCGGATCGAAGCTGAATAGTCACGTTACTTTGATTGCCTACCGAGATGGTATCCGTCTTATAGCCGACAAAAGAAACAATCAGTTTGCTTTGCCGCGATGAGGCAGCATCAAGCGCAAACTTTCCCGACTCATTCGCAGTCACACCGGTTTTGGTTCCTAATAGCTGTACCGTTGCGAATGCCAAAGGCTCCCGTGTCTCTGCATCGATAACAGTACCGGAGAGGGATTGGCCATTGGAGGCGGTAAAGCCTGCGAGGAAGAATGAGCAACAAAGTAATATCCGTCTCATAATCAAATAATCAAATCTCAAAATCGAAGTCTGAAATCTTTCATCACCCGAACACCCAAATCTTAAATCTTAAATCTTAAATTTTAAATCATTTTAAAGCTTCCACTATCGTTTTCACGTTCGCGCTCACCATCCCGATATACGTCCCTTCAGCAGTTCCCGCTTGTCCCATGGCATCGGAGTATAGACTTCCACCGATCTTTACATCCCAGTTTTTCTGACGGCAACCTTCGCGTACCGCTTCAATCGATTTTTGTGACACGGAAGTCTCCACGAAGATTGCTTTGATTTTACGCGAGATGATAAAGTTCACAAGTTCAGTCACGTCTTTCAAACCGAATTCTGAAACCGTAGATATGCCCTGAAGGCCTTTCACTTCAATCGCGTAAGCGTCACCAAAATATCCAAAGGCATCGTGTGCAGTGATCAATACACGTTGCTCTTGTGGGATCTGCTGGATGGAAGTTTTTACAGCTTCGTGTAGGGAGTCAAGTCGCGTGATGTACTGCTTAGCGTTTGATTCATATAACTGTTTGTTGTCCTTGTCATGCTGTGTCATGAATTCCGAAACAGCGATGACTGCATTTTGCCAAAGTTTTACATCGAACCAGATGTGTGGGTCATGGGTGCCCTGAAACCCTGGAATTTCGCGCAGCTGTTCTTCTTTGATCCTTGAAGCTACCGCGATCACTGGTTTGGCCTTGCCGAGTTTCTCGAGCACTTCACCCATCTTTCCCTCAAGGTGAAGCCCGTTGTAGAACACGACATCAGCATCAGTAAGCTTTTGAAGGTCGCCTTGCGTTGCTTTGTATAAGTGGGGGTCAACACCCGGCCCCATTAACGCAATGACTTCGGCCCTGTCGCCTACTACATGTTCGACCGCATCTTTGATCATCCCTGTTGTTGTAACTATTTTGAGCTTGCCATTCGATCGCTCGCTCGCCTTCTTACTATCGCATGCGCCCCAGAATAATATAGAGCTAATGGCTATGAGAATTAGCTGCAGGTAATTGATGACAGTTGATGTTTCGTATAGTTTGCGTTTCATATTATTCAGTTACTAACAGGTTTTGAGCACCATCACGGGAGATGAAGACCTTCTTCTTTCCGTCAATGAGAATTTCCAGCGACCCGTCAAACTCGACTTTCTCCAGGATCACTACACCGGCCCCTATGTATATTCCAATTTTGCTCAGGTATTTAAGGAAGGAGGGAGTTCCATCCGTGACGGATCGTACAAAGTGCTTTTTATTTAATGGTGTCTCCGACAGCGGACGTTGCCGAACCTCCTGAATCTTGCCATTTTTATCCGGGATAGGGTGGCCGTGTGGGTCCGAGGTTGGAAACCCGAGGAACTCATCGAGCTTTTCAATGAGCAGGTTTGACTGGATATGTTCAAGTTGTTCAGCAACATCGTGCACTTCATCCCACGAGAAATTAAGTTTTTCAACGAGGAAGGTTTCCCAGAGTCGGTGTTTCCGGATCACCATTAATGCCTCGGCCATCCCGCGCCTGGTAATCGTTACTCCGTAATACTTCTCGTATCCGATCATATCCTTAACCGAAAGCTTCTTCACCATGTCGGTGACGGAAGCAGCTTTCGTGCTCATGATTTCGGCAATCTCGTTTGTCAGAACGGCTTTTGAGCCGCCTTCCGACAGCCTATATATCGCCTTCAGATAATTCTCTTCTGTAAAGCTTAACATGTATATCTGTTTACGTCCTACAAAAATAAAAATTTAGATGTGTCTAAAAAATTATTTAAAGGAATTTGTTTTGGCCCGCATAAACGGCCTCTAGTACGGGTACGGTATTGAGCGGCCGAAGCTGAATAGTGAAAGCTGATTTCTGCGTCCATATCGTCCAGACGCAGATTTTGCCCGACTAATTTAAATTGGTTGTTCCACGAAGAAAAAATTCGAAAGACAAGCTTTACAAAGCTGAAATCGCGGTCTGCAGCTTAATTTCCTCGCTTTTCCACGACATGCTCTGAGGAAATGTTCCACGACTATGGCTCGACTTCAGCCAGCGAAGAATCGATTCAGCATTGAAGCTTTCCGCTGAAATTTGGATAAAAGGATGTTGGACTGACTCGAGTAGTTCGATCCAGGCGGAGTCCGGTTGGATCAAAATAATCGGCAAACCGAGCCCTACATACTCGTAAAGTTTGGTCGGTATGCGCCCAGCCGTAGCGGGATTTAATTCATAGGCAATGATTCCAGCACTGGCCCCAGCAACTTCTCCCAGTATTTCAGAATGGTTGACCAAACGGTCACCCCCAATAACATGAACGAAGGGTGATGACCCTTTTAAGTTTTGAAGTTCCACTCGCTCTCTCTCAAGCGCTACGAAACCGATAACTGTTAATCGCACTGGTTGATCCAATGAATATAGCACGCGTGCTAATTCAATCGCGCGGAACAAGCCTGTTGAGCGTGAAAGCGTTCCAGAAAAAATCAGTTTGATATTTGACCGATCTAAACGTGGGATGCTAGTCGCCTTGAATTTGTTTTCAACCACAGTAGCTTTCCCGGTCACGAATGGAAGTTGGGATGCGTAGATCTTTTCTGCCAACAGGAAGTGGTCTAGGAACATTGCCGCTACCCTTTCCTTAAGTCGCACAAACGTTCCAATGAAGCTGCGAAGTAGGCGCGGGAACGCTTCGGTATGCAGGATGTTCAGATAGTAATTCTCCTGAACATCGTACACGATTTTAGATCTTACCAGCGTCTTGGCAATTAGTGCAGGGAATAAAAGTTCATGCGTAGTCACGATCAGTATATCAGGTTTAACTCGCATGATAATTTTCAGCACACGAAAGGAAGCAAACCATCGCGCGAAGCTAAGGCGTTTGAAGGACGGGAAAGTGTGGACAGTAATGCGACTATCATCAGGTAATGCGGAGGGAAAGCCAATGACATGCACTTCGTTCGTGGGATCGTTAGCCAGGCTCGATGCAATCTTTTCCGTCATGCGCGAGTCATTCAACGGCTTCAGAACAGATGCTATAGCGATCCTTTTTTTCAATTCAGGCATAGCGCGATGCTGACAGTAAAATGGTATTTAGTATTATTGCCATTTCTTGCAAAATACAATTAAGGACAACAAAATGGAATTACAGCAAATCATTGAGAACGCCTGGAACAACCGTGAACTCCTCCAGGATGCAAACACACAATCCACGATTCGCACGGTGATCGAAAAGCTCGACAAAGGCGAACTGCGTGTTGCTGAACCAGTGGCGGATGGCTGGAAGGTGAACGAGTGGATCAAGAAAGCTGTGATTCTGTACTTCCCCATTCAGCAGATGGAGACCATTGAAATTGGTCCCCTTGAGTTTCATGACAAGATGAAGCTGAAGCGCAACTATAAGGCCCTGGGTGTGAGAGTTGTTCCACATGCTGTCGCTCGCTATGGTGCTTACATCAGCAAGGGCGTCATCCTGATGCCATCTTATGTAAACATCGGCTCATACGTAGACGAGGGGACGATGGTCGATACGTGGGCAACCGTTGGGAGTTGTGCGCAGATTGGAAAGAATGTTCACCTCAGTGGAGGCGTGGGAATCGGTGGAGTGCTTGAGCCCGTCCAGGCCGCACCCGTGATTATCGAAGACAACGCATTCATCGGTTCGCGCTGTATTATTGTGGAGGGTGTTCGTGTAGGAAAAGAGGCGGTGCTTGGTGCGAATGTTGTGCTTACCGCCAGTTCGAAGATCATTGATGTAACGGGAAATTCTCCGGTTGAATATAAAAATTACGTCCCTGAGCGATCTGTTGTTATTCCCGGATCGTATACTAAGAAGTATCCCGCGGGAGAATTCCAGGTGCCCTGCGCATTGATTATCGGTAAACGGAAGGAGAGCACAGACAAAAAAACTTCGCTTAACGATGCACTCCGGGATAATGGGGTCTCAGTTTGATGGATTGAACATCAATAACTTACATTAAAATTTAAATGGCATGGCTTTGGATTTCATATGCAGATAACACGGAATGCCTTAAATTTGCGTTCGAGTTAGAATGATGAAACGATTTTTGCACGGTTTGGCCCTCTTTCTTCTGCTCGCTGGTTTTACAAGCGAGCGGAACGATCTCTATCCGCGTGTCAAAAATGAAAGCTTCATGCGGGGTGAGGTGCTCAAATTCAAAATGACCTACGGGATCTTTACCGTGGGGCGAGGAAGCGCCAATATCCATCCCAATTATTTCAAGCTTCACCACCGCGACTGTTACAAGGTTGATGTATTTGCAGAAACGGTTGGTCTTGTAAATTGGGTGAGCGATGTAGAGGATCAGTTTGGTGCTTATATCGATACCGCATCGATACTGCCGCAGATGTTTTATCGAAGGATTCGCGAAGGCAGCTATCGGAAGGACGAGCAAACGTTCTTTGATCACAAAGAGAAAAAAATTAAAGTTCGTACGGCAGATCGCAAGACTGGGAAATACAACGATCCGGTTTATTACGATGCTCCAGGGCAGGTTCGTGACATGATTGCCGGATTCCTTTACCTTAGAATCATGGATTTTTCCAACGTCAAGGTAAACGACACCATCAGCGTCAAGGGTTTTTTTGAGGATGAATTCTATGACCTTAAGATTATTTACAAAGGAAAGAGTGTTGTAAAAACCAAAGTCGGAAAGGTCAGAACACTCGTCTTTAAGCCAGTGATGCCTGACAACAAGTTGTTCAATGGCGAAAATTCCATCACAGCTTATTTCTCGGATGACAAGAACCGAATTCCGATCAAGATCGATGCAGAAATGTTCATAGGCAGCGCGGGAGTGGAGCTTACCGATTACTCAGGTCTGCGAAATCCCCTTAATCTCGTGAAGAACTAGGCTACGCTCTTCAGCAATTCCAGGAATTTCTCACGCGTCACAGGCTTAACAATATAATCCTTCACATTCGCATTTCTACGTGCGCGTTCAATATCGCGGGTATCGATTGATGAACTGACCATGTAGATGTTGATTGACTTTGAGAACTTTTGCTTTAAACTTTCATAGTCCTCAAGAAACATCCAGCCATCAATCATCGGCATATTGATATCGAGGAAAATGTAATCAGGCAAAGATTCAGGGCTAGTTGTGTGGTCGCGAAGGAAACGAAGTGCCTGCTCTCCGTTTTCAAATTGCAAAATTGTATCGGTGATCGCGGTAGACTTTAGCGTTTTGGAGGCCGTCAGCTGGAAAATCTTGTCATCGTCCACCAAGGCAATAATCGGAGCTTTAGCGGCCATCGTTATGCGGTTTATTAAAGTTAACGAAAAAACACGTCCCCTCGTTCTCAATACTTTCCACACGAATGGTTCCGCCCATAGCCTCAATTTGATTTTTTATCATGAATAATCCAATCCCACGGCTTTCGGGATGATGATGAAATGTTTTCCTTAGTTTGAACACTTGATGCCCATATCGTTCAAGGTTGATACCTAAGCCGTTGTCCTTCACGGAAAGGATAATATGACCATTCTCATCCTTGTAGGTTCGGAGGAAAATCTCTGGCCGCCTTTCGGGTGAATGATACTTTAATGCATTATCCAATAAGTTAAGGAGAATACTCTCCAGGTATATGCCGGGATAGTGTATGGCCGGTGCGCCTGAAAAATCGAAGGTAATCTGCGCTTTCACCTCTGTGATCCGTGCGGTCAACATCGAAGTCACCTGGTGAACCATCTTTTCAAAGACAATTTCCTGCTGAGGAATGTTTTTGTCTTGTTTGATCTTAAGAACGTCATTCAATTCATCGAGCATCATAAGCGTTGTAGCTCCCGATTCCTTTAGCAACGCAATCAACTCGCGTTTCTCCTCTTCGCTGGAAGCGTTGTCATAAAATGTGAGCAGGGTAAGAATGTTCCCTACTGGCGAACGCAAGTTATGGGAAACGATCTGTGTGAATTCCTGCAGCTGATGATTTTTCCTCCGAAGTTCATCGGTCACTGCAAAAAGCTTGCGATTTTGTTCCGCAATTTTTTCTTCACTCACTTTGCGATCGGTAATGTCCCGGAACTCCGTCACGCGAATTGTCTTTCCTTCCATGGGAAGATTTTTGCCGCGTATCTCCAGGAAATAACGTGATCCGTCTTTTCGAATACCTTCCACATCGTATGTTTTGTCATAGCCCGACAGGATTTTATCAAGGACAAAGTCCCGCCACTCCGGTGCAATGAGATCCAGGCCGTTACTCCCAATTAATTCGTCATAACGATAGCCGGTAATGTCACACAATCCCTGGTTGCAGTCGAGTATTTTCCCCTTATCATGAAGACCAATTCCGCCAAACGATGCTTGCTGTAAGATCCTAAAGCGATGTTCGCTTTCGCGAAGTGATTCCTCGGCCCTTACTCGTTCCGATACATCGTTCATCATGCCGAGCATACGGTGCGGCTCACCAGTTCGACCGGGCAGAAACACACCGCGGTCATGCATGTAGCAATACGCTCCGTCATTTTTACTGAAGCGATAATAAACATCGTACGGCTTGTTTTCCGACTTAGCTTTTTCAAGTAACGAGAACGCCTCCGCGCGATCTTCCGGGTGGATCATCTCAACCCATCGGTCGACATCGCCAAGCTCCGATGGCGTATAGCCGAGAACATCTCGAATATTTCCACTCCAGAGAATGTTGCCGCTCGGAATATCATAATCATAGATCACCAGTCCCGCAGCTGTCGACACAAGTTCGTGTCGCGCCTTCCAGTCTTCGCGATCGTCTTCGATTCGTTTCCGCTCTGTGATATCCTGGACCGTTCCACTCATCTTTACCGGCACTCCTTTCGCATTACGTACGATGACTGCCTCAACCAGCAACCATCGTTCTTCTCCGTCCGGCCGGATGATGCGGTGTTCGATGAAATAGTCTTTCTTGTTGCTGGCCAGACTTGCCTGCAAATGCCGCTGCATCTTCGGCCTGTCATCAGGATGCATAAGGCTTTGATAGGTCTCGTAGGATTTTTCAAACGTCTTCGCTGGAAGTTGAAAGATCTCAAAGACTTTTCCAGACCACGCTACTGAATTTGTTTCGATGTTCCATTCCCAGATTCCGATCGGGGCAGTGGTGAGGATGATTTCCAGCTGACGCGCACTCTCTCGAAGCGCTGCGAGTTTGCTTGCGTTAATAGTCCTGTCGGCAGCCTTTACTCTGCCCTTCGGTCGTGCAATAGACTTTTTGGCCGAAGTACGCTTCGGAATCTTCCGTCCCTTTGGTGGCATACAATTTTGTCGAGTTCAAGATAATGAATTTGTAGCACCAGCTGAAAGTAACTCTAAAACGGCTTTCAAGTTCTTTGCCCATTTCATAATTTGTTTACGTTCTAACCATTAAATCTATGCTAAAAGAATTCAAGGAGTTTGCCATGAAAGGCAACGTCATGGATCTCGCCATTGGTGTCATCATCGGTGCTGCCTTTGGTAAAATTGTTACCTCGCTCGTCAACGACATCGTAATGCCACTGATCAATCCGGTGATGCCGGCCGGTGACTGGCGAACCATGGAAATCGGCCCGGGAATCAAGCTCGGCAACTTCCTCGCCACCACCATCGACTTTATCATCCTTGCATTTGTTATCTTTCTCTTTGTGAAACTCATCAATCGCATGAAAAGGAAAGAAGAAGCTAAACCCGCGGGCCCCGCACAAGTCCCACCCGATGTGGAACTTCTTTCTGAAATCAGAGATATATTGAAAGGGAATGCGTCTGGGAAAGTTGTCTAGTCACTGGTCATTAGTCACTGGAAATTGGGAATGACTAATGACGTAATTCCTATTCACTAATGACTGGTGACTAGTGACTTTTATTATCTTGCGCGCAAATTCAATCGTATGAAGAACGTAGCGGTAATCGGTTCAGGTACAATGGGTAACGGCATTGCGCATGTGTTCGCGCAGATGACCTATCAAGTCGCACTGATCGACATCTCTCAAGATGCACTAAAGAAAGCGCTCGCTACCATCGAAAAAAACCTTGACCGGCAGCTAGCCAAGCAGTTGATTTCCCAAGAAGTAAAGAAAGCGACACTTCAAAACATAAAAACGTTCACCGATATAAAATCAGGTGTTGCAAACGCAGACCTGGTGGTGGAGGCTGCAACTGAGAACATTGATCTGAAGCTGAAGATCTTTAAAGACCTTGATGAAGCTGCGCCACTACATGCGCTCCTTGCATCCAATACATCATCAATTTCAATCACTAGGATCGCATCTGTTACAAAACGCCCGGACAAAGTGATCGGCATGCATTTCATGAACCCGGTGCCGGTGATGAAACTCGTTGAAGTTATTCGCGGCTACAGCACTTCCGACAAAACAACAGAAGTTGTAATGCACGCTTCGAAGGCGCTTGGAAAAATTCCAGTAGAAGTAAACGACTACCCAGGCTTTGTCGCCAATCGCATCCTCATGCCAATGATCAACGAGGCTATCTATTCTCTCTATGAGGGCGTTGCGGGAGTGGAGGAAATCGACACAGTCATGAAACTCGGCATGGCTCACCCAATGGGCCCGCTTCAACTTGCTGACTTCATTGGCCTCGATGTTTGCCTCTCCATCCTCCGCGTGCTCCAGGATGGCTTCGGCAATCCGAAGTACGCCCCATGCCCATTACTCGTTAACATGGTCCAGGCGGGGCACAAAGGAGTGAAGAGTGGCTCAGGGTTTTATCAGTACATAGCAGGGAGTAAGGATCTTGTTGTTGCGGACCAGTTCACCCGCAACTAACGGAATGCCGGGATTTCAGGCACAAGGCATCCCGGCTTCCAGTATCCTGCCGGCATCTCGAATTGAAGACATAAAGTCACCGAGTCAGCTAGAATCTACTCAATGACAACCTCCTTGGCCAGCCCCATTGCATTAAACCTCACTACAAGTTTTTGCGCATTGTCATTGCCAAGGTTGCATTCTGGTGCCGGTTGGAGAAAGTAATAGTAAAACTTTTGATTCCGTTTGAACAGTTCGTTGCGGTCGGGGCGACCGAGAACTTTGATGATTTCTTTTTCATTCAGCGTCAGCAACTTGTCTTTTTCAATCTTGAGATGACTTGCCATCGGAAACCGCTTTCCCTCACAGCCATTTTTGTCTTCCTTCCATTGCTGAATGTCGATGCCGTTTAGCGTGGGGAGGTCGTTGCTGCAGGAATGGAATAAGGTCGACAACAGAAGAACAATACTAAGCGATCTGAACCTGGGCATGTTTGCTTTTTTGCAGGGAATAGAACCAAATAAATGAGATCGCAAAGTAGGCAATAGAAACACCATGCCACAGCATCGGCCAATTATTTGTGTAGGTAAAGTACGAAAGCAGGATAGGGTAGACGATGATCCGGAACCACTCGCTCCACTTCACCCACGAACGGTTTTCAAACAGAACACCACTGTTTACAACCACCAGTGATATAAGAATGGTGATAAACGCTTTCTCGCCAAGTCCAAACTTAGACGAGTTAAAAAGAAACAAGGCAGTACCCGCAAGGCAAAGTACGAATTGGAAAAGTACATACAAGTTAAGCGACATCGGTGCAGGCGTGTCATACTTTTTATACGTTGCTTTGTCAACTTCCGGTGCTGCGCGATACCCACCAAGGTAATCAGGAAGCCACCCGGGTTTCATAAATATGTATTTGATCTTGTCTCTCCACCTAGGGATGCGCTGCATGTCTTTGCGCATATCATCGTAGTGACTTACGTTCGCCCAGATCGGATTCCAACTGTTGATTGGCTTCGTGATTCCATACGTTGGTTTTTCTTCTTCTTCCTGGAAGGTGCCAAACATTCGATCCCAAATGATCAATGAGCCCGCATGATTCTTATCGATATACTTCGGATCTCTGCCATGATGCACGCGGTGATGAGAGGGTGTGTTAAAAATGAACTCAATCGGCTTCGGCAGTTTTTTGATCGTTTCCGTATGGATCCAGAACTGATAAAGTGTGTTGAATGCTGAGATCAAGGCGAAGTCAAGTGTATTAAAACCAAGGAAAGCGATCGGTAAGCTGAACGCGAACGTCCACACCACTTGCAACGAACTCTGCCGCAATGCAACGGACAGATTATACTCTTCACTCTGATGATGTACTACGTGTCCGCCCCAGAATAGATTCACTTCATGGCTCATCCGGTGTGCCCAATAATACGCAAGGTCAACCAACAGAATCAATACAACCCAATACAACCAGGTCTTCTCCCAGGCGAAAAATGCAAAGTGTTCGAATAGATACTGATAGACACCGATACCGAAAATCCGGAGAAACAATCCCGAAAGCTGAGACGTGATTCCACAGCTTAAGTTTGCGATTGCATCGGGCAGCCGATAAAGCTTCTGATTAGTAAATCGCTCAACTAACATCTCAATCCCGATAAGGATAAAAAAGATCGGGATGGAAAGGACGATCGGATTAAAGTTCATGACCGTAAATTTAAAAATTTGCTCGATCAAACGACCTACTACCAATAACCAAATCTGAACAGACTATACTAAAAGAATCTATTCTTACCCTGGATTTGTTATTTGGTTAATGGCACTTGGTTATTTGTGCTCCGCACGTTTACCTTGCAGCAAAATTCGCATATGGCATTAAAGATTTTCAGGGCGGTTTGGTTTCTTTCGGTTTTGGCGGTGCTTGCACGACTGCTCTACGGCTATGCAGGTTGGCAGGAAGAACTCATCATTCAGGAACAAGCTGGAGAGCAAACACTTATCGGTAAAGAGTTTCTGTTCTACTTGTTAGTCGCTTTAATCGCGGTAGTAAATGTGGTGGTTTACGTGTTCGGAAAACTTTTCCAACGCCAGGAAGACCTTCGTTGCTGGATCCACGCCCTCGTTACTTCGATCAATATCTTTTTTATTGTCGGTATCAGTCTTGTCGGACTTTACAACAGCTTTGAAAAGTATGACTACGCTCGCATCAATTTCATCATTTACGGCAGCGTGGGACTCATCATTCTCGTGGCGCTCGCCTGGCCGGTTTACGCGCTGGCCCAGAAATTTTTCGTTAAGCAGCCAGTTTAATTTTTCCGCGAAAGACTGTTTGTGAATCAGGCAGTTAAGGCCTTTCAGTTAATTGGTTTTAATAAGCTGGCCAGCGCTTCGATTCATTGCATTGCTATTGAAAATCGCTTTATTCGTATTAATTCGCATTTTTTAAGCTTTACGAATTCAAATTTTTTGAACTCAAAGTCTTTCTAATTTCCTGATAAGTGTATGGCAAAATCTGCAGCAAATACTCCGTCTACTGATTACAACGAGTCGAGTATCCGATCGCTTGACTGGCGCGAGCATATTCGCCTCCGCCCGGGTATGTACATCGGTAAATTAGGTGACGGTTCTTCTAAAGATGATGGTATCTATGTGCTTGTGAAAGAGGTGGTTGATAACTGTATCGATGAGCACATGATGGGCTATGGAAAGCAAATTGACATCACCATCAATGAATCCCGCGTGGTCGTTCGCGATTACGGCAGGGGTATTCCTCTCGGCAAGGTTGTGGATGTAGTTTCAAAGATCAACACGGGTGCAAAGTACGATTCCGGAGCTTTCCAGAAGTCGGTTGGTTTGAACGGTGTCGGTACAAAAGCCGTAAACGCGCTGTCGAATTATTTCAAAGTACAGGCCTTCCGCGAGGGAGCGACCAAGCTTGCAGAATTTAAGAAAGGCGTCCTGGTTAACGATCCGCGCCAGACAAAATCAGACGAGAAGAATGGCACGCTGGTAGAATTTGAACCAGACGCAACCATGTTCAAGCATTATCACTTCATCCCGGAATACCTGGATGACTTGATGTGGAATTATGCTTTCCTGAACGCAGGCCTTACCATCAACTATAACGGTCGCAAGTTCTTTTCAAAAGACGGACTTCTCGACTTGCTTAAGCAGAAGACCAACGCTGAAGAACTTCGTTATCCGATCATCCACGTTCGTGGAAACGATATTGAGTTTGCGCTATCGCACGGAAACCAATACGGTGAAGAATACTACTCGTTTGTAAACGGTCAGAATACCACGCAGGGTGGAACCCACCTCGCGGCTTTCCGTGAAGGCGTGGTTAAGGGTATTCGTGAAGTATGTAAGAAAGAGTACGATGCAGCCGACATCCGTGCATCGATCATCGGAGCGATTGCCGTTCGCGTGCAGGAGCCGGTGTTCGAATCACAAACTAAAACGAAATTGGGTTCCGTCAACATGGCTCCGGACGGACCATCAGTGAAAAACTTCGTTGGTGATTTCGTTGCGAAAGAACTTGAGATTTTCCTTCACAAGAACCCCCTTGTAAAGGATGCGCTCGAAAAACGGATCATCCAATCAGAGCGTGAGCGCAAAGAAATTGCGGGTATCAAGAAGCTCGCGAACGAACGCGCTAAAAAGGCCAATCTCCACAACCGCAAGCTGCGAGACTGCCGATATCACTTTGACGACAAAAACGAGAAGGGAGCCAACAGCATGATCTTCATCACCGAGGGAGATTCAGCATCTGGTTCAATTACAAAGTCGCGAAATGTTGAAACTCAGGCCGTTTTCAGTCTGAGAGGTAAGCCCTTGAACTGTTATGGACTAACCAAAAAGGTCGTTTATGAGAACGAAGAATTCAACCTCCTTCAGCACGCATTGAACATTGAAGACGGCCTTGATGGACTGCGTTACAACCAGGTGATCATCGCCACCGATGCTGACGTTGACGGCATGCACATACGACTTTTGTTGATGACATTCTTCCTGCAATTCTTCCCTGATCTTGTAAAAGCTGGACACGTGTTCATTCTTGAAACGCCATTGTTCCGCGTTCGCAACAAGAAGCAGACGATCTATTGCTACAGCGAAGACGAGAAGCAGAAGGCAATGCAAACCCTTGGCGGGAAAGTGGAGATCACACGATTCAAAGGACTCGGTGAGATCTCTCCGGAGGAATTCGGTG
>DASWTM010000221.1:0-5940 GCA_036402115.1 Chryseosolibacter sp. | reverse complement strand
AGTGAAGTTAATAAAGGCAGCGTGTTCACTGTTCGGCTTCCCGTGGATCCTGCGGACGCAGCAACTCGGGGCGAGGCTGGTTCACTTGAGCAAATCCAACAAAATGAAATGCGGACTGTGTCATTGGAGAACTCGATATCAGTCACTGACGAAGGAAAGGATTGTGTTCTGGTTGTCGAAGACAATGCTGAACTTCGAAATTATATTTGTTCCATCATCGCTGGTAATTACGCGGTGATGACAGCGCAGGATGGTGCCGAAGCATTTGCCATCGCAGTGAACACGATACCTACTTTGATTCTCAGTGATTTGATGATGCCGGTTATGGATGGTCTTGCGCTGACAAACAAGCTCAAGACGCACCAACACACGAGTCATATTCCCGTGATTCTTCTTACCGCGAAACACGATCACACCGCGAGACTTCAGGGCCTGACCACGGGTGCTGACGACTACATGACCAAGCCCTTTTCGCGCGAGGAACTTCTTGTTCGTATAGGCAATCTTATTCAGCAACGGAAGTTACTCGCGGAGCGTTTTCGCGAGCGCATACTCGTACCAGCCACCGTCACCAATGATTTGTCGCTCGATGACCGCTTCCTTAACAACATACGGCAAATGGTAGAATCGAATATGAGTGACCCATCGTTCTCTGTCGAGGAGCTTGCGGCAAAAGCTAGCCTGCAGCGAAATCAGCTGCTGCGGAAACTGAAGGGTCTCACAGGACTTTCGCCCAGCGATTTTATCAAAGACCTTCGTCTCAAGCGAGCAGCTGATATGATTCGCCAGCGCAGCGACACGATCACTCAGATTGGCTATGCGGTTGGCTTCAACGATCAATCTTATTTCTCAAAATGCTTCAAGCAGCGATTTGGTGTTACGCCAAAGGAATATGCTGCAGCGCAGAGCGATGAGGTAAAATCAAAACGGTAGATTAAAGTGTCTTAGCCACTAGCGCAAGTCATTTTGTGGTGTTACTTTCTTTGTAAAAAAGCTCAGGCTTTCTCAACCACATCACGAACGTCAACTGATTTTTTGGCTCGTTTCGTAAAGGGGATCAGCATAGGAGCTGACTCCTTGTAGTCACGGTACTTTGCTCCAAAGTGCTTGATCAGATCGTTTTCTTCGAGTTGAATAGCTACGAGAATGTACCCGGTTGTCATCACGGCAAAGAAGAGGTGCGCGGCCGTCATCGTGGGAGCCGCCCAGAACGCAATTAGGAATCCAAAGTATAACGGATGACGTACATATTTGTAGAACATCGGTGTGCGAAATTCAAGGTGCGTATACGGTTTGCCGGTGAAGTACAGCCAAACTTGGCGTAATCCGAACAGATCAAAATGGTTGATCATAAATGTGCACACGAGCACAATTCCAAATCCAAGCAGGCAAACCGATTGAATAATTAACCGTGCGGTTTCGGATTGCACTTCCCACATTGTTCCGCCCATCGGCTGCCAGAACCAGAATAGCAAAAGCAGGCAAAGACTTGCCGCCAGCACGTACGTGCTTCTCTCGATCGGTTCGGGAATTACCTTAGTCCACCATTGCTTAAATGCGGGCCGGGCCATCACGCTGTGTTGGATTGCAAAGAGCGCCAGAAGACCTGCGTTCACAAAAAAAGCATAGCCCAGGGGCGAGGTGGGGGCACTGTCGATATGCTTAGGCACGATGAGCGTGCTGACGAAGCCTACCGCATAGCAGAACGTTCCAAAAAAAATGGCATATGCAACGATGCCATAGAGTAAAAAGAAGAGTTTTTTCATTGGCTGTTTTTTAGCCAAAGGTGCTGCCGAACTCGTGGCTTCGCTTGTAATTCTGCACCAAATCCAGGTAAAATTTCTGGTAAAAAGAAGTCAAGCCGCAGCAGAACCGCAAAAATGAATAAGCAGCACTCATTCACCCGTCTCCATAATTTGCGTTTTATCTCCGCCATCATACGTTCATCGATGAAACGATTCCACAATTCGAGAGGCGTGGGGAGCAGCCTTATCTGTCTGCGTGTGACAAAATTCGACTTTGCGTTTTCTCACTGTGCCGGGCACGCCATTGCATAGTGGCGAGTGTAAAGACATGCTTATGACAAGATTTTTTAAACACTTCTTAGCCGCCTGGCTACTTGCCCCTTTTGCATTCTTGGTATCGTGTGACGATCAGGGAACACAACCAGAAAAGCAACAAGTCAATTTTACCTTTGGTGCAGCGGATGATGCAGCGAACGGAAGAACAAAGGATATTGAATTACCTGAGAACACGCGCCTCCGCGTAAGCATCGTGACAAGTTCGGGAGACACCCTATTTACAAATCACGAAATTGAAATTCTCAAGGCGGGAGATCAATACATGGCTCAACCGCTTGAAATGATGCCAGGTTCGTACGTGCTCACGGATTTCATGATTACCCATAACGGAGAAATGCTCTATGCGACACCAAAGGCTGGCTCTCCGCTCAGTGATTTCGTTACTAACAGCACTCCTCACTCCTTTGTGGTAACAGAGGGCAGTAATGCCAACGTAAACATGCAGGTCATCGATGGCCGTGAGTTTGACCCGGAAGACTTTGGATACGCTTCGTTCAAGGCGAACGTGATCAACGTTCTTTCCTTGAGTGCATTTGTTCACCGAGGAGGTCAAACATCGCTGACGGCCGCGACTGCAGAGCTTCGGCAAGGTGCAAAACTGATCAAATCGTTTTCACTGAATGCTTCCGTAAACAAAATCGCATTTCCGGGAGATCCGGACAGTGATTACACACTCACTGTTTTCACACGGGAGGAAGCGAACGTGATGACCTTCAACTTTAATGAATTGAAAAAACAACTTGGTAAGAATCCCCTTAAAGTTAATCTTGAGCCTGCGTTGATCCTTTCGCTCGAAGGGCACTCCACTGAGTTGTGGGAAGATGATTTTGAATTGTTCCTTGATGGAGAAGCGGGAGATGTAACGGTGCATTGGGGAGAAGGCAGTCATTCCACGGGTACGCTTCCGTTCGAAGACGGACTCGAGTACCTGGAAGGCAAGTACACGCTGGTAGTTACGGGTGACCTCGCTAATATTACATACTTCTGGGGCTTTGCCTATGAAACCTACATGGAAGACATCAGTGGCCTCACCAACCTGACAGCACTGAAGCACTACAATCCCACATGGGGCACAAACTCACTCCACATTGACTTGAGTGGCTGCCGGAAGCTGGAAAGCATTTTTATCGAAAAATACGGTGCACCTTATACACCGGTTGACCTTCGTACTGATTTCAAACTTCCATCAGAACACAATATCAACAGCTTCGTCTTTTATGTACCCGGAATAGAAGAAAGCCGCGCCAAAGTGACAGCAGAAGAATTGGAAATCATGGTTCAGAATATTTACGATAATTCGATTGCACGTCAGATCTATGATGGCCGTTTCATCGTCACACCTGTAGATGCGCCCAATGCCAGCACGCAGCGCATGCTCGATGAGCTTCAGAACTATTATGGTTGGAGAATTGGATTGAATACCGATGAGATTTATGACTTCGAAAGTATCGAGTCAGGTCGAACGAAGATGACCCGTGAGGTGAGCCGGGAAACCTGGTTACGCGAACACGGTCTTGAAACAAAATTGGATCTCAGGAAATAAGGGTGCGTTTGCCGTAGTTGAAAAGGGCTTGTGTATTGCAAGCCTTTTTTTTTTAAATAAGTCAGCTGGTGAAGTTATCGCTTAATAAACCTGGGCTCCTGACCATACCTGACGACACAGTCATGGAAATGAATTACCTTAGTACAACTCTCTGCACACCCGATTCAGATATCAGCAAGGAGGGATCATTCATTCGTGTCAAAATCCATCTTAATTACGCGGTATGGTACGCTCTTCCTCAAAGAAAAACAAAGTGTATAAATTTGTTCATTATGAAAATGCGTCAATTACAACAAACCTGACGAATCGGACTTTCGAAGGGGAGTGGTTGACGATGGATCGCGATGGAACGATCACGGTGCGTGGCGAACAACGGAGAGGATATGCGTGGGACGGATGCTCACCGAAAATCAACTTGCTGCATCTGACGTTCGGTACTCCGGATGGCAAATTTGACTATGTAACGTAAAAGCCAATGACCTACTATGCATCCATGATTCACGATGCGATCTATCAGTACAAGAAAGAAGTTCCGATTACCCGGATGGAAGCCGATTTCATCTTCGCAAAAATGCTTCGCCAGGCGGGATTCATGTGGTGGTGGCTATATGGAATTGCCGTGATTATCGGAGGAATGTTTTATGGAAGATGGGCGCGCCAGCAATCACAATCCTTGATGAACATTAAAATTGAAAGCTGCTCCTGGATTGCTGAAAATTACGAGGCGCTGGCCCGTGAGCATTTGTCAAGTGCGATTCGAGAAAAGTCGGAACGGGGAGAGTAACATTTATTGATCCGACTTGCGCTCATCCATGTGTACCAGATATTTATTCAATGCCTCACAAAGCTCTTTATAGGTGTTTGTCTTCGTGATAAACGCATTAGCCCCAAGCATTTCGGCTTTACGTTTATCATCGATTGAATTTGAAGTAGACATCAGGACAATCTTCACATCCCTCAGCCTGCTGTTATTTCGCGCATGCCTCAGAAACTGAAAGCCGTCCATTTTCGGCATATTAATATCGACAAAAATTGTATCCGGTGTCTGCTGGATGATTTCCATATGGGCGATTAGCTGCTGGGCGTCATTCACCGTCTGACAGATGCAACCCGGTACCACTTCGTGAATCGCGGAACAAAAGATTTCCTGGTCATCGGGATCATCATCAATAATCAGAAACGAAAGCGGTTTGGTTGACGAGTGTTCCATAACATGCGGGTTTTGCTACATAGCGTTAGCAGGATGCACCACAGGTTAGAACTTCAAAACGAGCAGGGAAGTAGAAAAGAATGGTTAGCTGATATGAAGATACTGCTTTTCAAAGCGATTTGTACCGCCCACGCGAATTAATTGTGTATTGAACGATTGGCCCGGAAACTAACCTGTTCTGGGTATCCTTCCAATCGCAGTCTGGCGCCATTGAACCATTTGGACTTCAGTTGCTCCAGCTGCCCTTCCTCTTCCAGTTGTTGCAACACATTATTAATCGCGGCTAGCAACGCTTTATCATTTTTGCGGACCATAATCGCATAAGACGACTCTGTTCCCGGAATCAGTTCGCCTAGCTGAAGGTTTGGATCGTTTACCGTGAACCCATGGGCAATTGGTGAGTCATCAACCAAGGCATCAACTTCCATTGACCGCAGTTTGGAATAGAGTTCATCGTTGCTGTCTGAAAGGATAAGCGTGGCTTCAGGAAAACTTTTCATCAACAGGTATTTTGCTTCCGAGTCTTCACGAACACCTATTTTTTTGCCTTGTAATGCTGACCAGGCAAGTCGGTTTTTTGTATTCACAACTGTGCATAAATGGAAATTCAGGTAGGATCGGCTAAATGATACGATGTTTTCTTTGTCAGCACTGACCGTTGCTGCGGAGCAAACGAGGTTTGTTTTTCCTTGCTGCAAATCCCGAACAATATCTTTCCAATACGAAATATGATAGTTCAGGGTAACGTGGAGACGGTCAGCGAGTGCATGCAGGATATCGACTTCGAAGCCAACGAATGTACCCGACCGGTAATCGGTGTGTAAAGGAACAGGTGCTGCATGGTCGAGACCGACCGTTATAATAGTTGATTTCATGGACTGCGAAATAGAAAAGTTGTGCCCGGCTGAAAAACGACTTGTAACTTTATGTAATTGAATTACTTTTCCTTTCGCCTGGTTACTTTTTGCTATTCCTGACAACTTTGTGCTTGTAGTTGTTGCTTCGAGTCGCACCTTCGCACCTGACCGTATCACACAAATGGAACAGAACATTTACATCATAGGAGCAGGCGCCATTGGTAAAGCCCTTGCCGTCTTCCTCACACA
>DASWTM010000220.1:0-12679 GCA_036402115.1 Chryseosolibacter sp. | reverse complement strand
GAACTTTCTCCTCGTGAAGAAGTTGAAAAAGGTAAGGAAGGTCTTGAGTTTGTGAACGACATCGTAGGTGGTGTAATTCCTCGTGAATTCATTCCTGCGATCCAGAAAGGTTTCGAACAGGCGATGGTAAACGGTCCATTGGCAGGTTATCCAATCGATAACATGAAAGTGAGATTGTTCCACGGTTCATACCACGATGTTGACTCGGATGCATTGTCTTTCGAATTGGCTGCTCGCCTTGGTTTCAAGGAAGCTGCTAAGAAGGCAGGTCCACAGTTGCTCGAGCCAATCATGTCAGTAGAAGTTCTTTCTCCAGACGAGTACACAGGTTCTGTAACCGGTGACTTGAACAGAAGAAGAGGTGCTTTGAAAGGTATGGATACAAGAGCAGGTGCTCAGGTTATCAAGGCTGATGTGCCACTCGCTGAACTTTTCGGTTATGTAACTGACCTTAGAACGATTACATCAGGACGTGCTTCTGCATCGTTGACATTCTCTCACTACGCTCCGGTTCCTAAGAACCTTGCGGATAAGGTGATCGAAGATGTTAAAGGCGCAGCAGTAGCTAAATAGCTTTAATTTGAAATTTGAAATTTGACATTTGAAATTTAAAAAGTAGGAAATAGACGATCTCCTAAACTCGACAACATGAACCAGAAAATCAGAATTAAACTTAAGTCTTACGATCATAATCTGGTCGACAAATCTTCTGAGAAGATTGTAAGAGCAGTAAAAGCTACTGGCGCTGTAGTAAGCGGACCAATTCCACTTCCTACTGAGAAAGAAAAGTTTACCGTACTTCGTTCACCACACGTAAACAAGAAGTCGCGCGAACAGTTTCAGCTTTGCACTTACAAGCGTCTGGTGGATATCTACAGCAACAGCGCAAAAACTGTTGATGCTTTGATGAAGCTTGAGCTTCCTAGCGGTGTAGATGTTGAGATCAAAGTGTAACTAGAATTTGTCATGAATAGAAAGCCATCCCGAAAGGATGGCTTTTTTGTTTGTTAAAGGTTCAGAATGATGAATATTGAACATTCAATGTCGAATGATGAATTGAGTACATGCCCACGTTCGACATTCGTCAGTCGATGTTGAGTGTTCGATATTCTTAGTTTGGTATATCACAGCAATCGTGAGCTCTCCACATAGCGCGTTGATGAGACTTGGTTTTCACGCGGTTTAGATCGAGTGAAGCTAGAATTTGTCAGGGATATAAAGCCATTCCGAAATGGATGGTGTTTTTTGTCGCTGGGAATGACCTGGGTTAGTAAACCGCTATGGTATTCATTCCACTTGATCCGCGTAGCCTTCACCAAAATGATCTTGTCGTTTTCATCCTGGTCTTTAGTGAATGTTCATCGGATACTACACAACACTAATTTTTAGACACTGCGATACTTAAATTATTAGTTTCGTCAGATTTCTTTGTATACAATGGACGCTGCACTAGCGGCTTTTCCCCAAGTGAAATCAATCGTGCTTTCAAATTCCGCTGCTATTTCACCGATGTGATTTTTGGCTATGATCGCTAGTATCAGTCCACTCCGAATTTCCAGATTGAATAAAACCTGGGACAACCGCCCGAATATCTATGTATCCGTATTTGCGTTTATCTCAGTAACAACGTTCTTTATTCGCCTGGTGAGCGACTTTATTTGGGGAAGTTACATTTCGGTCATGATTCAATTGTTCCTCATCGCAATTGGTATCGGTATTTATTGGCTCAATGAATTCGGACGGCATCGCGCAGCTAAAGTCATTCTCGTTATCTTTCTAAATGCGATCATCTTTGGATACTGCAACGTAGCCCCTAAGGATCTCGGTATCTATTTTTATTTTGCTCCGGTGATAGGTGCAACAAGTCTCATATTTGGTGAACATGAGAAGGTGATCCGAAATTCGTTCTTCGTTGTGCCGATAGTGCTTATCCTGATTCTTTTGTTCACCGATTTTCAGGCGTTCGGCAGCATCAACATCAATGAAGGGATTGATGACACAACTTCGAATGCCGTAAACCTGTTGATCAGTCATTTGATTCTGGTTTTTGTTCTGATCACAATGGGTAAGCTAAACTTTGAGCTCGATCGAAAAAGGATTTCTACTGCAAACGAATTACAGAGGAAGAATTCCAGCATCGAAAAAATAAATCAGGAACTTATTCACTTCTCCTACCGAACATCACATGATTTAAAAGCTCCGCTCACATCTGTACTAGGGCTTATTAACCTTGCCCGTTACGATGTGAGGGATCAAAATGCACTCATCTTATTTTCGAAAATTGAAGAGCGCGTTAGGAAATTGTTGACGTTCATCCGCGACATCATGCATCTGTCAAAGAATGCACAGACGGAGCTCCAATGGGAGGAAGTGAAGATAGGCCATGTGCTATCCGAAGTCATTGAAACGATCAAAGAAGACTACAACTGCGCAGACATCGCCTTTGCGACAGAAGTGCAGTTACTGGGGGCAGTTATTTCTGATAGATTGAGAATTGAAATTTTGCTGAATAATTTAATCTCCAACGCAGTCAAATATCAGAGAAGCGGAACCCATCAAAAGCAGGTAAACGTACGGGTACGTCAGCAGCAAAATACATTGATAATAACAGTGGCAGATAATGGAATCGGTATTGGAGATGAATTTAAAGGTAAGGTTTTCGACATGTTTTATCGCGCAACCGAAAGATCGGACGGCTCGGGACTAGGGCTATACATCGTGGCAGACATAGTTGCGAAAATGAACGGACTGATTTCAATAGACTCAGTTGAGAATGTCGGTACAAGTGTCCAGATATCATTGCCACTGAGTGCCGGGCGCTGACGCGTTAACAATTTAAAAGACTTGAATGATTTATACACTTTGGCTTTTGGCCAAGTGTGGATGTGTAGTTGTATGTAAAAAAAAGCCATCCCGAAGGATGACTTTCGATTTTAGGCCTGCACTGTGGCGCGTGCAGCAGCGGCCTGATTGAAAGAGTGTAAAATCTCCTGTGTTACGTTCTTTCCTCCCCTTAGATTTTGGTATAAGCTCCCAATGCTGTGGATCGGGCCCCACGGAATACCCCACCAGCCGAAAAGAAATGTTAATAGTGTGTAACTAAGTCCTTTCACAACCGCATTTTCACTACCGCGAATGAAATAAACATCCGATGATCTGCGAAATGTCATAACGATTATCGAAATCGTGAATTGATACATCACAAATTTTCCACCGCGATCCAATTCGCGATTTACGTCATCGGTTGTTAAACCTTCAAGGTTTTTGATTAGCATAATAGATCTTTTTAAGGAAGGTAACGATTATCCGGACGACTGACAGGGTCGTGTAATAAAGCCGTTAAGATTACAGAAATTATCCCGGAGGGAGTGTGACGGGTTATTTTGGCATAAAAAGGTGTGCAATCTGCCTGCTAATACCGCCTAATTTCGCATCACTGATATTCGTCAACACAACTACTACAACTTTTTGCTCGGGATAAATCACCATATCCGTTGTTCCTCCAACGGATCCACCACTGTGTCCAAACCATGAATTTTGTTTTGTGTCTTTTCCTACCGCGAAGCCGATGCCATACGTGGTAAGCGTTCCATCATTCAATTGCTGTGGAGTAGTGAAGAACTTAATTGTCTCAGGTGTTAAGAAAGTGTTGCCCAGTAGAGCATTTCCAAAAGCCGCGATATCATTTGACGTTGAAATAAATCCGCCTCCTGCCCATTTATAACTGTTGTCAACATACGGAGCATTCTTCAGTCTCGAATTTCGAGTTTCATAAAAGCGACTTCGGGAGTCAATAATGCTGTCGTTCAGATCAGGCGTAGTGTTCATCATGTTTAGCGGCACAAACACTTCTGTCTGCATGAATGCGAGAAAATTTGTTCCTGCAGCTTTCTCCATTACTGCGCTTAGAAGATTAAAGCCGTGGCTGGTATATTGGTATTTCAGGCCAGGTTTGAAGTTCAGCGAGTCGTCTTTGAACATTGTAAGTCCTTCGGCAACGGTGTTGTAATGGTGCGAACTATACCATTCATTGCCTTTATAGTGACGAACACCTGCGATGTGCCCCGCAAGTTGTTTGATGGTGAATTTATATTTGTATCTCGGATAGTCAGGCAGATAGAAGTAGATCGTTGAGTCGAGAATGATCTTGTTTCCTTCGTAAAGTTTTCCAAGGCCTGCTGCGGTCAGAGATTTCGAAATACTCCCAATTCTGAATTTCGTTCTTGCTGGGTCAACCTTGACTTTCTGCTCCAGGTCTGCAAATCCGAAACCCTCCGACCATGCAATTTGTCCATCTACCATAACCGACACGGCTATGCCTGGAATATTTCTCCGTTTCATCAAGGCATTTACGGAATCACGCGAGGCAGCGGCTGCTTTTTTGAAGTTAGATTTAGATTGTGCAGATGCAGATAGCGAGGTAAGGAAAATCAGGCAGATGGTGATCCACTTCATGCGTTAGTATTTTTTATATAGTTGTCGTAATCTTCTTTCGTGTCAAGATCAATTTCGCCATCGGGGAAATCAACTTCACTAACATGATCTTCATTGTTTACAATGATCTTCTTTGCACCATGGTCATCCTGAAGCGTAAGGAGCTTGTCGAACATAGTTCTCATGAACAGGGCGGGAACACCAAGTGTATTCGCATACCGTGAAGCAATGATTGGTTTATGCGTTTGTTTCTCTTTCTCGATCAAAGAGACGATGACATCCGGTGAAAGTTTCGGTTGATCACAAACGAGAATAATCACGCCTTTGACGGCATCCTCGCCTTGGAAATGTTTGACTCCGACTTTAATGGAAGTCCCCATTCCTTTATGCCAGTCGAGGTTGATCAAGGTAGTCACGGGGAATTCGTTTGCAGCAATTCGATGCTCATCGGCATTCGAGCCAAGAACGACCACGATGTTCTCTAGTTTTGATTCCAGGGCTGTGGAAATAGTTTTTGCAAGCAGTGACGTCCCTCCAACTGGCAGCATTTGTTTTGACGTGCCCATTCTTGAAGATGATCCTGCTGCGAGAATCAAGACTCCGATGTCATCATTTCTCATGTTACTCCATCGCGGCCGCTGCCAGGTAATCTTTTTCGGAAATGGAATTTCTCTCAGAGGAATCGGTATCCACAAGGATTTTCCACGTTCCATTTTCTTTTCTCAGTACAACGTGAAATCTTCCGTAGAAACTGCGCGTGATACCATCGGGGTTGATGTATGTTGTTTTGTAGATGCCGACTTCGACTGCCTGATCCTTGCTGGAGATCCGTTCTGTAAACCTTAATTCAAGTGTTCGTTTTATTTTCGATGCTTTATCCGCTTTATCACCACGTTCCTGTTGTTCGAAGTATTGGTTCCAGTTCAATACTTCCTTCCCATCACGTGGAGAACGTACTACATCTTTTGAATGAACCGCCATGAATGCTTTTGTGTCATTTTCATTGAACGCTTTAATGAAGGGCCTCCAGACCTGCTCGTTTATTTCCTGTTGAGGATTTTGTGAAAAGGCGAACGTTGCGACTAAAACGAATGAAAATCCTAGCAATGTTTTCATAGATCAATCATTTGCCGATTTCTTATTGATATCCGGTGAGATGTACACTTGCTTAAAGACCTGATCGCTTTTTGCATCCCGATTATGGATGGGCGCGTTTCTGTATTTCAAAAATCCGCCAGAGCGGTTTGAAAACTTCCCTTGTATTTCCGAGATAATGCTAATCGCGATTTCGTCCGGAGTTTCTGCGCCAATGTCAAGTCCAATGGGAGAGTGGATGCGATGAAAATCCTCAGGTGATAATTCAAGTCCTTTTTCTGAAAACTCGGCAAGCATTTTATCGAATCGCTTTCGCGGACCAAGAATCCCAATGTACGGGGTTTCGGTCTTTAACAATTTCTTCAATACATCTCTGTCATACTCGTAGTTGTGTGACATCAGAACGCAGGCAGTATAAGGTGTAATGTCGAAGTCACGATCGACAAAATCACGCTGACATAGCGAAAGTTTGTCCGCTGATGGGAAGAATACAGGAGCTATATGTGCAACGCATTCATCGGTAACACTGACATTCCATCCTAGTGATTTTGCAAGCTGGCTGACTGGCCGCGCATCAAATCCGCCACCAAAAATTATTAAGGAAACGGCAGGCTGAATCAGCTCTAGAAAAACTTCTATTCTTTCGGGCCCGAAAAGATATTCCTTTGCGTATGATTTCTTTTGACCAAATAGTGTGTGCAGATCGCGAGAAACAAGTTGATGCAGTTCCTTATCCGTGCTCTCGGTAATTGATATTCCTTCACTGTTGATCAGCACTTTTTCTGCATTGAGTGACGCGGAAGAAAATACAGTTGCCATTGCTACTGGCTCCTGGATGGTAATGAGTTTTTCGAAAATTGAGATGATATTATTTGGCTTGGACGAATCAATTGGTTCGAGCAACACGTCAATCACTCCGTTGCAACCCAATCCGATGCCGAGGTTTTGGTTGCTTTCCTCACGAGTATCATACGTGACCGTGATGGCTTTCCCATCATTCATTACCTGTCTTGCTTTTCGCAACGCGTCACCTTCCAGACAACCACCGCTAATTGAACCTACCCAAGTACCTTCATCCGTAATCAACATTCGCGCGCCCGGGCTTCGGTATGATGAGCCTCTCACCTTTACAACGGTGGCTAGTGCGACTTTTCGTTTTGATAAGTCAGTTTTGCGGTACGCCTCAACGATCGATTTTTGCTCTTTCATTCTGCCTGAATAGGAGATTTAAATTACGAAAGTTTGTCGAAAGCTCCACGGCCGATTGCCGTCAGTCGACAGAAGGCTCAGATGTACTTACCAGCATATGGAATGTATGGATGGGCGGCAATTTAAAATAAAAAACCCCGGACATGTGCCCGGGGTTGGTTTAGGTTAGGGGTAAAAAGATCAGTACAAATATCCGAGTGCAGTTCTGTCATTAGAGTTGAACGGACGGTTTTGGCCTGACCCGATACAAGACAACATCCACGAGTTTGCATCCGGACCTGTTGGCGTGCCTGGGATATGAATAGCTCCGACAGTTGATGCGCCTTCGTTTGTTGGTGATCCACCGCAGCTGTACGAACGATTCATGTAGTCTGTGTGACGGAAGCCAATGCAATGCCCGATCTCATGTGCGATGATCGTTGCCACAGTACTTTGAGGTTGATTTCCAATCGCACGGGCGTTCACTTTCACCTGACCGTAAGGATCTCCAGATGATGTTGGGAATCCAGCGGATGCAAGATATGAACCGTTGCCGTTGACGAGGGAAATGTCAGCGCCTGATGCAACACGTGTAAATGTGAGCGTCAAGTTCTGTGCATTATACCTTGCCAGCGCTTCGTCAAGCGCTGCAACGTAGGATGTTGGAAGCTTGCTTGAAATACTTACTGTAATCGTGCGTGGAAGAGACTTGACTAGGTTTGTCGTTCGGTATTGCTCCTCATTGGCAATCACGAGGTATGTTCCAGCGTGGCCACCATTCAAATCGTGATCGTGGAGCAGAATGTCGCCTTCAACAACATAGCCACCTTCTGCCGCAAACGCATTATGTGTGCTGAATCCGAGCGCTCGGATTTTGCTTAACGTTTCCGGGCTGAGCTCTTGTGAAGAATTGACACCGTCATCGGTTTGACATGAGAAGATTGTGCCGGCCAATACCATAGCAGACACCGATAGAAATTTTTTCATCATAGGTGAATTTATTTAGGTTAAATGAATCAGATAATGGAAGATAGGAATTTTCTGATCGGATTTTTATCCATGATTCCGCCAGACGAAAAAAAATATGGCACAACAATTTACCCTTTGGCAAACGCTTGAGATGCATGTCCTTAAATGAGGTAAAATTGTTTAAACATCCTTCGCGCTTGTTGAAGACCTGTTTAACTGCTTGATATCAAACTTTTGACAAGAGGCTTTTTACTTGAGCATCTCCGAAGCCATAAACGCCTTCGGTTTGCCTGAATTCGTGAAAAATTTTGTCGAACTGCGTTGTTCCGTTTTCTAGTATACTCTTAAGCTTTTTTTCCGGACGCCCGAGGCCATCCCGTGAAAATCGATCGAGGTGAGCCTTGCAAACTTCGGCTAACAGTGGAAACGCCTTTGATTTGTGATCTGATTGTTTTGTAAGCGCTAATGCGTTGTTTGTCGAGTATGCATCCCACAACGCCAGGGCTAGCTGTTTGTCCTGGCCTTCCACCAGGACACGAGCCTCATAGCACTTCTCCAGGTCCTCGTTGGACATCTTTCCAAATCCGGACCATAACGGGTCAGTTAGATCTGTTGGCGTCACAACGTATAATGACGCGTTCGTTTTTGACTTTTCAAGGAGATGTATCGTAAACCAAAGATTAACCTGGCAGAATAGGTCGTGCTCGAACCAGAGATTAATGACGGATGCATCTGCTCGCGTTAATCTATGGTACTCCTTAACAACAAGATTGAAGTATTCATCCGGATTATCACTGGAGAGAAAGGTTGCTCGTTGAGCCCAGAAGGAATCGAGGTCGCGCGCGTCAACAGGTCCATCAATCAGCGCTTCACGGCAAATGATTTTTTCACCGGCAAACGGAAATTTCTCCGCCAGTGCATCACCGTTGAGGACGTGCAGTTCCATTTATTTTCGTGCGGCAGCAACTTCCTGTGGCGTAACCGCTGCACCCTTGTTGCCCCATGAATTTCTGATGTAATTCAAGACATCGCTGACCTCTTCATCGGTAAGATCAAATCCCGACATTTCACCGTTGTATATTTTTCCGTTTACCTTGATCTCCCCACTCACGCCATGCAGCGTTTGTTTGATCGACCGCGTCTTGTCCGCCATCAGATAATCTGACTTCGCAAGCGGAGGGAATACATCTTCAATTCCTTCGCCTTGTTCCTGATGACACGAAAGACATTGTGCGGTGTAAACTTCTTTGCCGCGTGCGATACTTGCCTTCAGGTCAAATTTCTGCTTGAACGACAAAAAGCAAACTGCAACGGATGCAAGTGCAAATACGATAATTCCTTTTTTCATACGATGTTAATAGAAGAAGCAACCTTTCGATTGCTTCAGGTATGTTACAATAGTTAAGCCAATTTAAACTGCATCCAGGTTAAATGGAAGTTTTCTGATTCTTTTTCCTGTAAGGTCGAAAATTGCATTTGTCAAGGCAGCGCTGAATGGAGGCAAGGATGGTTCGCCAACACCTCCGGCCTTTTCTTCATTGTCCATGATGTGGACTTCGATTTCAGGAATATCAGCTATTCGCGGCATCTTGTACGAGTCGAAATTTTTCTGAACTGCTTTTCCTTCTTTGAAAAGTGTTTCATGCTTCGTGGCTGCTCCAAGCGCCATAATGATGCTACCTTCAACCTGCGCTTTGATGATATCTGGATTCACATACCATCCACAATCCATCACGGCCCAAACTTTATCGATTTTGATTTTACCATCGGCTTTTTTCGAAACCTTCACCACTTCGCCAACAAATGTTGAAAAGCACTCGGTAACCGCCACGCCATAGCCGGAATTTTTTTCTCGTGATTTCCACCTTGTCACCTCTTCAAGTTTAGTGATCAAATGATGAACACGTTCATCCCACACATGTTGCCTCCGGAAATCAAGCGGATCTTTTCCGGCCGCCAATGCAAGTTCATCCATGAAGCTCTCATACGCGAACCCATTTGTAGAAGAATACACAGAACGCCACCACATCACGGGCACTGGACTATCCAAGGGATGATCACCAAAACTGTAATGTGGAAGTGAATTAAGGTACGTTTCGAGAAATCCTTCGGTCACATTTGAGTTATAAGCTTTCTTATTCGACCGTGCATTCTGATGATCCATGTTTTGACCGGCCATCCGTGTTTCGAAACCGCGGATCCGACCGTCATCACTCAGTGCGGCTTTGCATTGATAGACCATGCCTGGACGGAACGGGCCTTGCGTCATATCGTCTTCGCGTGTCCACATCACCTGGATCGGAACTTTCAATTCTTTTGACAGAACTGCAGCTTCGTGTGGATAATCGGTAAACGCTTTGCGGCCAAATCCTCCGCCAAGGAAAGTCATGTTCACCGTGACATTTTCTTTTGGAATATTCAGCTGCTCACTTAGATCCGACTGGATCCAATCCGGTGCCTGGATAGGTCCCCAAATCTCACATTTATTTTCTTTCACATCGGCAATGCAATTCACGGGCTCCATACAGCTGTGCGATTCGTAAGGCGTTTCGTAAACAGCTTCTGCTTTTTTTGTCGCGGCTGAAAATACATCTTCAAAATTGCCTTTGGATTTATAGTTGATCGGCTTTTGCTTGAATGACTCATTCATCTTCGCGTACAACTGCTCCGTGCTGTGATGCTCAAAGCCTGTGTCATCCCACTCGACCTTCAGCGCTTTGCGTCCCTGCATTGCACTCCAGAGATTGTCTGCAACTACGGCAACACCTTCGCGCTTGTGAGCAAACACATTCATTTGAATTTTCAGAACATGTTTTACGCCCGGAACCGCCTTGGCTGCAGTGTCGTCAAAGCTCTTCACTTTTCCAAGGAACCTTGGATTACGCTCAACAACCGCATACAACATCCCTGGAAGTTTTTTATCCAAACCAAAAACTGCCTTGCCGTTCACTTTAAGTGGTGTGTCCTGACGCGGCAGAGGCTTGCGAAGAATTTTGTAATCCTTTGGATCCTTCAGCTCGACTTCTGTCGGTGGCGTTAACTTTGATGCATCAACTACCAGTTCGCCATAGTGGAATTTCTTTCCAGAAGGTTTGTGGATAACCGTTCCATTTGACGCATAACATTCGGCTTCATTGACGCCCCACTTATCAGCTGCAGCTTTGATCAGCATTTGTCTTGCGGTCGCGCTGAGTCGCAGCAGCTTCTTATAGTTATCGCGGATGGTTGAACTTCCGCCCGTGATCTGGCTTCCGTACTTCGTATTATTTCCAACACCAAAGACGATGTTGATTTGGTTGAGATCGACTTCCAATTCTTCAGCAATGATTTGCGGAACAGATTGGAATGAACCCTGGCCCATTTCCGCGCGGTGGTTAACAATCGTTACTTTCCCTGATGTATCGATCGAGATCCACGCGTTCAACTCGATGCCGAGATTTTCAGCCGTCTCGGTTTTTAAGATGGCCGCCTCTTTTGCTTTCGCTGGAAAATAAAATCCAAGTGACAATGCTGCACCGGTCATTCCAGACAGCTTAATGAAATTTCTTCTAGAGAGTGATGATGGTTTCATAACACTGGATTTTACTTGGATGCTTTTTGATTCATAGACAACGCAGCGGTCTTGATCGCCTTGCGAATTCGCGGATAGGTTCCGCACCGACAGATGTGTCCTTGCATGGCGGTGTCAATATCCTTGTCTGTTGGGCTGGGGTTTCGTTTCAGTAAGGCAGTTGCAGCCATAATTTGTCCGGACTGACAGTAGCCACACTGAGGCACTTGCTCCTGGATCCATGCTTGTTGCACCGGATGCGAATTGTCGTCTGACAAACCTTCGATGGTGATAATGTTTTTATCTTTCGCAGCACTCACTGGTAGTGAGCATGAGCGCACCGGTTGTCCTTCAAGGTGCACGGTGCACGCTCCGCATTGCGCGATGCCACATCCATACTTCGTTCCTGTTAAACCAACCATATCGCGGATCGCCCAAAGCAAAGGCATTTTAGGATCGGCATCAATGGTGTAGGTTTTGCTGTTAACTTTCAGAGTAATTTCAGCCATGATTTTTGAGGTTGGGAAGAAGTGAAGTTAAGAAATCCGCCTGAAACATTTTAGTGGTGAAGTTGTTGAAGCATCGGATGGTTTGCGAACGGCAAATTTGAACAGATGAAACGCAGGCTGAAGCGGTTCAATATTTTCTGCAGCAACCCGGTTTCGGGATATTGACAATTCATCTCGGCCAGCCGACAGTTTGGAAACATTAAATTTGAAGACGCGTGTTACAGCTTCACCTTTGGATAAAATAAGACACAATGAAAACGCTACTTACTCACATGATGATCGTTGCTGTTCTGCTGTTCAGCGCTTCGATGACGTTCGCTCAAAGCAATATTGAGGTTACCGTAAAGAACATTGAAGAAGCGAAAGGTTCTATTCGGGTCGGCTTGTTCGCAAATGAAAATGATTTCCTGAAGACTCCTGTTGAAGGAAAAGTTGTAAAGGTTGCCGGCACCGAAGTTAAAGTCGTATTCGAAAACGTCAAAGCAGGTGAGTACGCAGTAAGTGTAATCCACGATGAAAATGACAATGGCGAACTCGACACAAACGGATTAGGCATTCCGAAAGAAGGCTTCGCGTTCGGAAACAACGCCATGGGTATGTTCGGTCCTCCATCATTTGAGAAAGCAAAAGTCGTGGTTGACAAAACACCGGTGAAACAAGTGATTGAGCTTAAATACTTTTAGAATTACGAATGACGAATTACGAATGACGAATAAAAGACGGCCCTGATTCGTCATTCGTCACTCGTTATTCGTCATTAGAGTTCCCGCAATCTTGAAGTATTGCAGTGACATCCTTCACCTCAACAATGCCCCGATCATGCGTCCACGTATTATAGATGTATGTGGCGATTTGGGCGACTTCAAGATCGGACAATGTTGGAACGCCTGGCATGGGTTGATTGAATTCAATTCCGTTAACCACCAGGGAGCCG
>DASWTM010000219.1:0-4189 GCA_036402115.1 Chryseosolibacter sp. | reverse complement strand
AAGTAGAAAATTTCTTCGGATGTCGTGACGACTTCAGGGCCAAAGATTTTCTGGAAGTCCTCCGATACACTCACTGGTACCAGCGAATATTTATTTGAAGCAATTACCTCGGCTGCGCGTGCACTGGAGTTCGCCCAATCGTTGAGGTACATATACACTTCAGACAACAATGTCTTTGCAGCCCACTTGGTTGGACGCCCAGGAGAAGCCGGGTTATCGGGAAGTGTTTGCTCCGCTTCAAGGGCGTCAGCAAGAATGAGGTTGTACACTTCCTGCACACTGGCACGCTCAACATTTGCTTCCAGCATATTCTCTTCCGTTCTCAGCGGAACACCTCCCCAGTTGCGAACCATTGCGAAATAGATTAGCGCCCGAAGATATTTCGCTTCGCCAACGAATTGCGCTGCGGCTTGTGGTGTGATCTCGCGTCCTTTCGGAACATTGGTGATCACCAGGTTTGCATTTCTGATCGATTGATAAAAATTATCCCAGATGGTAGAAACGCGTGAGATGTTTGTGTTATCAAGACCCTGATACAAACTTACGGGAGTCTGACTTCCGCGGGAATTTCCATAGTCCGCCATGCCTTCAAGCTGTGCAGGATAATTAATACCCAACGCATTGCTTACACGCATGGGTCCGTAGATCGCGTTGACCGCAGCCTCAGCTTCAGAGTTCGTATTGTAAAACACCTCTGCAGCTATCGACTTTGGAGTTTCTTCCAAAACATCGCTGCATGCCACGAGTGACGCTGCACCGATAATATATATGAATATCTTTTTCATGATAGTTTCGTTAAGTGTTGACTTAAAATCCTAAACGTACACCTGCAGTAACAGACTTTGCTGTCGGGTAACTGTAGTGGTCAATTCCCAACCGGATACTGTTACCACCTCCGTACGAGTTAATCTCCGGATCGTACCATGAGTATTTTGTAAATGTGATCAGGTTCTGACCACTCACATAAACCTGCGCGCGGGTCAACCACGATACGTTAAGTCCAGACACAGGCACGTTGTAGCTCAGCTGAATGTTTTTGAATCGCATGTACGAACCGTCTTCGACAAATCGGTTTGATACTTGTGTTCCTGATGTGCGACTGATCACCGGATATTTTGCGTTTGGATTCTCAGGTGTCCAGTGATTTTCGTAAACATCACGCGGCATATTTAAAGCCTGACCATAATCCAGGGTTTGGTTAACAGCGCTTACGTTGAAAATATCGTTGCCCTGCGATCCCTGGATGAAGACGTTCAGCTCAAAATTCTTAAAGCTCATCGTTGAGTTGAATCCGTAGATGAAGTCCGGATTTGGATTACCGATAATCCGCTTGTCACCGATATCACGCGTGCCGTTTTCGTTGAAGTCTTCGTAAATAATTCTACCGGTAGCATCGTACCCTTTTTCAATGTACCCGAAGAAAGAACCAATCGGCTGACCTTCGCGGAGAATGTTGACGTTATCGTTGATCACGGAAATATCGATCGGTGCACCGAGCACATCATTTCCACCATAAAGCGTGAGTACTTTGTTTTGGTTTGTCGAAAGATTGGCTGCGATATTCCACTTGAATGGACCATCGGCAACAACGGCACCTACGGCAAACTCAAATCCTTTGTTCTGAACTTTACCGATATTCTGAACCGTAAAGCTGTATCCTTGCGAAGATGGCAGCGGAACACTGTTGAGCAAGTCGCGTGTGTTCTTTACATAATAGTCGACCGTCAACGTAAATCGGTTGTCGAGAAATCCGAAGTCAAGTCCGACATCCGTTTGTGCTGTGGTTTCCCATTTCAACGGACCGGCTAAGCGCGTACCCGGAGCGTATGACGTTACGAGGGCATCGCCAAACACAACCTTTCCTGATGCGAGCTGATTGAGCGTGTAGTATGGAGCGATTGCTGTGCTACCGGTTTCACCGTATCCAGCCCTGATCTTCAAGTCGGAAATAAAAGGAATGCTCTTGATAAATTCTTCTTCAGACAATCTCCACGCAAGTGAAGCTGATGGAAACGATCCCCATTTTTGTCCTTCCGTGTAGCGGGATGATCCATCTGCGCGGAAGCTGACAGTAGCGAGATATTTATCATTGAATGTATAATTGATGCGGCCGAGGTAAGACAAAAGTGCCCACTCTGAATACGAAGAGCTTGGAACGCCCACAGTCGTTGCGGCTCCTATATCGTAGGAAGCCTGTACATCGCTAACAAATCCATTACCTGAAGCACCGAGTGAACTTGATTTGAAGTTCTGATATGTAAATCCAGCGACAGCTGAAATACTGTGTTTATTGATCTGCTTCACATAACTGATCGTGTTCTCGTTCAGGATGCTGGTGCGTTGATCGGTCGAGATACTTGCGGCACCTTGTGAGTTAATGAACTTGCGCGTGCGGTAGTAGTCAGTTCGGTCATCTGTGTTGTCAATACCGCCAGAGACTTTAATTGACAGGCCTTCGATCGGTTTGAAAATCAATGCGGCATTAGTCAGCACTTTGTTCGAACGAATGTGATCAGACTCCTGCTCAATGTAGTTCAGTGGATTCGTGATTACGTTCGATCCCCATGAATACATTTCCGCGAGGCGTGTATAATTTCCGTCAGGTGCGTGTGTGCCGAACGTAGGATAGCCAGACAGCATCGCAGAGATAAGCGAACCTCCGCGATTACCGAATCCGCTATTCTTTCGATCGGAATCAATCCGGCTGAGAATCGTGTTGACATCCAGTGTAAACTTTTTACCGAGATCAGCATTGACGTTGGCACGGATCGAGTTCCGCACATAGTTACTTCCAACAATGATACCTTCCTGATTAAAATTACTTCCTGACAATGAGAACCGTGTCTTTTCAGTTCCACCGTTCACGGTGATTGCGTGGTTCTGAATTGGTGCTGTTCTCAATACTACATCCTGCCAGTCCGTGCCTTCACCAAGGGCATCGATTTCTTCCTGCGTGAAATGTGGGGCAACTTTGTCATTAGCGGCCTGTTCATTGTAAAATTCAGCATACTCACGCGCATTCATCATGTCAATCTTTTTGCGAATGCTCTGCCATCCATAATAGCCATCATATTCAACGGAGGTTTTTCCTGCTTTGCCGCGTTTTGTCGTGATCAAAACCACACCGTTCGCACCCCGTGATCCGTAAATCGCTGTTGCCGAAGCATCTTTTAAGATCTCGATGGATTCGATGTCAGCATTATTGAGAAGTGTAGGGTTACCGTTGTAAGGAAATCCATCGACAACATAGAGCGGCTCATTGTCACCCTGTACAGAATTTGTTCCGCGAATGCGAACGCTCAACGCTGCACCTGGAGCACCGGTATTTTGAGAAACCTGAACACCCGTAGCGCGGCCGGCCATTGATTGCATTAAGTTTGTTGTTGGATACGCATTGATGTCCTCGCTCTTGATGGATGCAACAGAACCTGTCAAATCGGACTTCTTCACCTCACCATATCCAACGACAACAACCTCCTGGAGTGAACGCACATCGGATGCCATCGTAACGTTGATTTGCGTCTGATCGCCAACCGTTACTTCCTGAGGCTGATATCCGATAAAAGTAAAAACCAGGACGCTTGTCTTGTCGGGAACAGACAACGTAAACTTTCCATCGGCATCGGACGTGGTTCCGTTAGTAGTTCCTTTGATAAGAATATTCACACCAGGAAGAGGAAGTTTCGCTTCGTCAGTAACGGTTCCGGAAACTGCGATTTCCCATGGACCGCTTATCGCAGAAGTCGCTGTATTTGTCTCGTTAGAGAAATTTTCGCGGGTGAGAATAATTTGATTCCCTTCAGCTTCGTACCGGATGTTCTTTTCATCGAGCATCTTGTGCAGGATGATGCCGAGTTTTTCTTCGTTGGCGAATACGGAAACTTTATCCGTAGAAGGAATGATCTGCGATTCGTAAAGAAATTTTACACCGGTGATGTGCTCAATTTTGCCGAGCGCTTCCCGGAGGGTTGCTTTCTTGATTTTCAGGCTGATTCGCGTATCCAACACCTGGGCGGAGATCTCCGTGGCGTTAGCCATGCTGGCAAGCGCGACAATCAGAAGAAAATGAAGGAAAGTAACTCTCATAATGAACAATAGCCGTTCATGAACTTGTAGTTCTTTTTTCATAATTTTGAATGTTTTGTCTTGAAAATGTCAAATGAGTAAAAGACGAAACATCCCCTGCTTC
>DASWTM010000218.1:0-3243 GCA_036402115.1 Chryseosolibacter sp. | reverse complement strand
CGATTGGGCGAACTCCAGTGCACGCGCAGCCGAGGTAATTGCTTCAAATAAATATTCGCTGGTACCAGTGAGTGTATCGGAGGACTTCCAGAAAATCTTTGGCCCTGAAGTCGTCACGACATCCGAAGAAATTTTCTACTTTAAATATTCGCGTCAGCAGGGTTTCGGACTAGTGGAATATGCGCATCGCGCAATTGGTCCATATAAATACTATGGTGGAGGTGGCGTGTATGCACAATACACCGACTCAACCGCTAACTCGTTCATTAAACAATGGGATAAGCGGGATCTACGCAAGGAGCACATGCTGTATCGTGTAGATGTGGGTCTTGGACCCAATACAGTTCTCTTTAGAAAATTCCGTGACCCAATCTCGACAGCCGGTGGAGGCGGAAACGATTATCCATGGTATCGTTATGCAGATGTGTTATTGTTTCACGCGGAATCCGCAGCGCGTGCAGCCGGTGCACCAACCGCAGCCGCGATGGAGAGCTTGAACAAAGTTCGCAGAAGAGCGTATGGCTACAATGCTAACGCTACCTCTCCGGTCGACTTCAACGTCAATGACTACACGCTGGATACTTTTATAGACCTGGTTGTGCGTGAGCGTGGTTACGAAACGATGTATGAAGGTAAGCGCTGGCTTGACCTCAAGCGCCTCGGAATCGCCAAGCAGCGAATCCTTCAAGTGAAAGGCATTGTGGTTGCCGACAAGCACATGATGTGGCCGATTCCAAATTCAGAGTTGCTTTACAATAAAGCGCTCGATCCTGTTGCTGACCAAAATCCGGGTTATTGATCTGACATGTTTTTACTGGCATCGGGTGTCTCATTTGCGAGATACCTCGATGTCAGATTTCCTAAACCTAAATTTTTGACGCCATTGAAAAAAACAATTTTGCTCCTGGCTGTTCTTGCGTTGTGCATTCGGGCCAATAGCCAGCAGGTTATCGAGGTAGATGTGTGTGTTTACGGAGGGACATCAGCGGGCGTGATCGCTGCTTATACAGCGCAGAAGCTTGGAAAGAAAGCCATTCTCATTGAGCCGGGAAGACATCTCGGAGGGATGAGCTCGGGTGGTCTGGGCTACACCGACATCGGCAATAAGTACGCAATCACCGGACTTGCGCGTGACTTCTACAGACGCATCGGAAAGCACTACGGGAAATTTGAACAGTGGACGTTCGAACCCAAAGTTGCCGAACAAACATTCAACCAATACGTGAAGGAAGGAAAGTTCCAGGTTTTGTACCGGAAGCAATTGCGTGATGTCAAAAAGAAGGGAACAAGCATTACGGAGATTGTCATGGAAGATTCCGAAAATCAGGCCGTAGCTCCAGTGACGATCCGAGCGAAAATGTTTATTGATTGTGGATATGAAGGTGACCTCATGGCGAAGGCAGGTGTTTCCTATGTTGTAGGGCGAGAGGCAAATTCAGATTACAATGAAACAATCAATGGCGTTCAATTAATGACTGGCCACCAGATGCCGAATGGGATCGATCCGTACAAAGAAAAAGGAAATCCTGAGAGCGGATTAGTCTGGGGAGTAAGCGATGCGAAGCTTGAACCGAATGGCACGGGTGACAAGAAAGTCCAGGCCTACAACTATCGGATCTGTCTTACCTCGAATCCGTCCAACATGGTTCCTATCACGCGCCCTGCTAACTACGACTCAACAAAGTATGAGCTAGCCGTGCGACTCCATGAAGTGTGGCCGGACCGCAGAAAGTTGAATGACTATTTCATCTGGAGTGCGATGCCGAACCAGAAAACCGACATCAACAATCGAAACGGATTCTCTACTGACATGATTGGGATGAACTATGATTATCCGGATGCCTCTTATGCGAGACGAAAAGAAATCATCCGTGCGCACGAAGAGTACACCAAGGGGTTGCTGTACTTCTACGGTCACGATCCACGTGTTCCAAAAGAATTGAGAGATGAAATGTTGAAGTGGGGTTATCCAAAAGATGAATACACAGACAATGGAAATTGGTCTCCTCAATTATATGTGCGGGAAGCAAGGAGAATGGTTGGGCAATACGTAATGACGCAGGCGAACTGCGAAGGCAAAGTAGTCGCGCAGAATGAGGTTGGAATGGCGGCCTATACCATGGACTCACACAACTGCCAGCGGCTGGTTGTCGATGGGCAAGTAAAGAATGAGGGCAATGTTGAAGTCGGTGGTTTTGGTCCCTACCCGATTTCATATGGAGCACTTATACCTAAAGCTTCTGAGTGCACGAACCTGTTTGTTCCCGTATGTTTATCGGCTACGCATATTGCCTATGGGTCCATCCGCATGGAGCCTGTGTTTATGGTGCTTGCACAATCATCTGCAACTGCAGCTGTGATGGCCATCGATGCAAAGACCGAAATCCAAAAGGTGAACATTCCAATCCTTCAGAAAAAGCTACAGGATGATCCATTAGCCGATGGGAGCGCGTTTGATGTTCTAGTTGATAACGACAATGAACAACTCGTTACCAAAACCGGTGATTGGGTTTCAGAGAAAAAAGGAGGATACGGACCATCGTTCCTCATCAGCACGCAACCGAATGCTTCCGTGATTTTCAAAACTTCTATCGCGAAAAAAGGGAACTACAACTGTATGGTATATGTGCCTAAGATTTCAGAGACCTCTTCTGTAATTCCTGTTACCGTCACCGTTGGCAAAAAGTCCACAGCGAAAGCGATCAAACCAGCAGAACTCGTGGTCGTTGGTCAAACATCGGGCGAGTGGGTGTCCATCGGAACGTACACGCTGGCTGCAAATGAAATTGCAACCGTTGAGATCTCAACAAAGAATGCGGATGGAAGGGTAGTGGCCGATGCCGTGATCTGGACACCGGTAAAAAATTGATTTTAAACAGTAATGAAAACATCATGTTAAAAAAAATATATCTCGTTTTCTTTTCCGTGCTGCTTTCGGTAGCAGCACGCGCCCAGTACGATCTCGTCATCGTAGGGGGCACTCCCGGAGGGATTATGGCAGCCATCGCTGCAGCAAAACAAGGGAAGTCTTCGGTCATTCTCGAGCGGACCGCGCATATCGGTGGTCTTCCGGCTAACGGGCTTGGCGCAACGGACATCGCTACACGCGGAGCAACAACAGGTTTGTTTGCCGAATATGTTCAACGCATCAAGCAACATTACATTTCGAAATACGGACCCGATTCAAAGCAGGTTAAGGATTGTTCTGATGGCTTTCATTTCGAAGCTTCCGTTGCTGAAGCA
>DASWTM010000217.1:0-5731 GCA_036402115.1 Chryseosolibacter sp. | reverse complement strand
AGACGATATTTTCGAAGCCTACAATCACCAACGCGCAGCCTACTTCGTCTGCGACTTCAACGGAAAAATTGTTGGCGGTGGAGGTGTGGCCCCACTTGAAGGTGGCGATCCTTCGGTGTGCGAGTTGAAGAAGATGTACTTTCTTCCGGAAGGGCGAGGAAAAGGTTTAGGTCAGAAAGTCCTCACCGCCTGCCTGCGCGAAGCACGCCACATTGGTTTCAAGCAATGCTACCTTGAAACATTCAACACCATGACGGACGCGATGAAGCTCTACGAAAAAAATGGCTTCAAAAAAATCTCAGGGCCTATGGGAAACACGGGGCACTTCGCGTGCGATACGTTTTACGTGATTGATTTGCATCATAGTCTGGTGCTATAAATGCATTAACCGCCAAGGGCGCAACGAAGGCGCCACGCACGCTACGCGAATTGCCCAGCCTTTGTTCTTTAAACAACAGGCTTGGTGCAAGTGAACAATGCACGAAATTGCGCAGAAAACCGAACGAATTTACGCTGCGACCGTTGCGCCTTCGTTGCGCTCGTTGCGGTTACGCAAGTTTAAAGTGCGGGTTGTAAATAATTCCAATGATATTATCCCACGGATCTTTCACCGCGGCAACCACGATGTCGCCACCAACATCCTGTGGGTCTTCGAATCTCGTTGCTCCATTGTCGAGGAGTCGTTTGAAGGTTTTCTGAACATTGTCAACGCCCCAGTAGCTGAAGACGCCTTCACCTTTTATGACAGGCTTTTCTTCCGGTGAAAGGCCCAACTCGTAGCCACCGATATTAAATCCCACATAAAACGGTTCATCAAAGTATGGTTGCGTCTCGAACACTTTCGCGTACCACATTTTTGCTTTCGCTATGTCATTGACTTTATAGATTGTAGTTCGGAGTCCGAGAAATTCGGAAGTGGATGAGGTTGAAGAGGAAGGCATGGTTAACGGTTTTTATTTGCTGTTTCGAGTTTAATGGTGTCTTTGTAAAAAGCACGCAGATCGTTGAGCGCAAGTTTAAGTGAATCACGCAGTTTCACCATCGATTGATCACGGTAAATATTTTTCATTTCATACGGATCGTTTTTGAGATCGTACATTTCCCACTCATCGATGTCATTGTAGAAGTGAATGAGCTTGTAGCGCTCGGTTCGGATTCCATAATGTTTCTTCACACCGTGAACGCCATAGGGAAACTCATAATAGTGATAGTAAATTGATTTCCGCCAATCCGGTGCAGCTGTGGAAGTGAGTGATAGCATCGACTTGCCTTGAAAATGATCCGGAATCGGGAGTTGTGCCGCTTCGAGAATAGTAGGAGTGATGTCCAGATTCAACACCATGTTTTTATTAACCTGGCCTGGCGCAATTTTTCCCGGCAGCTTCATAAATAGTGGAATTCCGAGAGACTCCTCGTACATAAAGCGTTTGTCGTACCATCCATGTTCGCCAAGGAAAAATCCCTGGTCCGAAGTGTAGATGATGAGTGTATTCTCCATCATCTTCTTGTCCTCGAGAAATTTGAAAAATCTTCCGATATTTTCATCAACGGATAACACACAGGCGAGATAATCTTTGATGTAGCGCTGATACATCCACTCTTCCAGAGGACGGCCTTTGAGGTTTTGTTTGTAGAAGGCGTCCGAGATAGGTTTGTAGTAGTTGTCCCACAACACGCGCTGCTCTTCGGTGAATCGGTTGTAGTCTCCCTCGAAAAATTTCACACCGTCCGCATCCTTAAAGCCACCGCTGCCAGGATCTTTCATCCCCGGTGGAATTTTCAATTTCAGATCGTATGCCAGGAACATCTTTCTGATTTCAAGATCCTGTTCTTTCGCTGCCGCGGAACGTGTGCTATAGTCGTCAAACAGATTGGCCGGCAAAGGCATTGCTGCCGAATCAAAAACACCGAGGTGGTGCAGGTTCGGCATGAAGTTGCGATGAGGTGCTTTTTGATGAAGTAAAAGGCAAAATGGTTGATCTGCTGGTTTTGATGATAGCGTTTGCATCGCGAGGTCAGTTATCAGGTCGGTTGCATAACCCTCTCTGCGAATGGTGTCGCCCATCTTCACAAAATCCGGATTGTAGTACGTCCCCTGGTCGATAAGAATATCCCAATAATCAAAACCTTTTGGTTCGGTAACCAGGTGCCACTTGCCGACAACTGCTGTGTAATATCCGGCTTCCTTCAAAATTTTTGGAAACGTAAGCTGCGTATTGTCGAAACTGTCGTTGTTATCACGAAAGCCGTTGAGGTGACTGTATATTCCCGTTTGAATGACAGCACGCGCAGGACCGCACAGGGAGTTCGTGACGAACGCGTTGTCAAAACGAATTCCTTCCTGCCCGATGCGATCGATGTTAGGCGTCTTGATGAGTTTGCTTCCGTAAGCGCTGACGGCATTCTTTGCGTGATCATCCGTTACAATCACAATAATGTTTGGCCGCGTGGGAGTCAATTTTGTTTCCGGTCGTGAACAAGCGCTTAACGCGATGGCAGCGATGAAAAGATATTTCGTCATGAGGGGTTAGTTTCCTTTATGTTCTTTTTCGTAATGCTCCTTTAAGATGTCTTCGGCAAAATCATTCGTCAGGTCGCGAACCGCTGTGTGAACATGATTCGCGTTCGTTTGTGTATTGTCGTACTCGATCAGCAACATTGGACCTTGAATCCGATAATAATGACCTTTTCCCGGCTGGAGGCTTCCGGCCCATGCAAAAGAGAGATTCTCCAAGCCAGCTTTCTTTATTTTACCCATGAGCTTCTCAGAAAATCCAAACTGATAATTTTTTACAAAGACGTTCAGAAGTTCCATAAAAGATTTTTGCTGTGCATCACTGAGACTCTTGAAACTGATTCCTTTTGGTTCGAGCAATTCTGCTTTTCTGCTGTTGCCAGAAATAATTTCAGGAAGTGCCCGATCTGAAAATACCGCTTGTTTTTGCTGATCGGGTGTTAACAAATTAACAAACGCGAAAGCTAGATCCATCTCATCCTTTAACGTCTTCGTTCCTTTCTTCACACCGCTGGGTACAATGGCAGGATTTGCACCCATGAACGTTGGCGTGGAAGCAACGACTGCACCATCCTTGGAAGAAAAATTTAACGCGAGATGGTGACCTTCAATTCTCCAGCCCCACGTTTCTTTACCCATCGGCTCACCAAATAGTGTGAAGAAGTAGTTTTGAGGATCCCGGTAGGTATCATTTTTACTTCGTCCCTCCACTTCGCGCAGAATCGCTTCGAGTGCGAGAATGCCTGAGGCTTTTTTGAAACCCTGATCGCTGAGCGAAGCTTTCAATAAGTTTAACGCTGCGTCTCGCTGGGCGGGAGTGAAATCATGAAACGAAATTCCATTACGTGACGTTGGCACAAAATTCCAGTTGAAGCGCTCTTCATGGTCGTAGGCGTAAACAGCCTTCTTGCGTTGACTTTCATCAAGCGAATTCAAAAAGGCTTGTGCGGCTTTGGTGTGATCCTGCGCGCTTGCGACAAGTGACGACAGCGCTGCGATGAAATAGAAAAATGATTTCATAACCCTCCTCTTGTGTGTAAGAAATTTACAGAATGATTCTGTCAATCACTATCCTTAACACATCGGAATCCGATAGTCGCGTTTCGCTCGAACCCTTGTGACACGCGGAGAAGAAATTGCCGGTAGTTGAGCTCGCGTGGTCCACCCTGGACATACCACCAGCTGGACGAAGGTTTATAATAGCTTCCGCCCTTCAGCATGATGTAGCGATAGCTTCCGCTTTCATACAGGTCATTCGTTAATTGCCACACGCAGCCGCTAAGATCATAGAGGCCGAATGGGTTCACGCCCTGCTTGTATTTGCCAACGCTATACAACTTGCCGTCACCGAGGTTTGTATGTTTGGGATCGATTCCTACCACCGAAGTCACCGTGAGCGTTTCAGTCACCACTTCCTCCTGGCGTTGCACAGGCTGCGTTTGCTTCCACGGCCATTCGTTGAGGCCAGAAGTCTGCGCTGCGTATTGCCACTCAATCTCCGAAGGCAGTCTTTTCCCCGCCCAACTCGCATAGGCTTTTGCGTCTTCCCACGAAATGTAGACTACCGGAAAATTCTCCTCACCCTTCACAATCGATTTCCCCTTCCAATGCTTGAGAAAATTCGCAGTGTCTGTCGGTTGATACCGGGTAGCGTCCAGAAATCTTTTGAACTCAAGGTTCGTCACCGGAAACTTATCCATGTAAAAAGATTTCATCTGGTAGACGCGGCCAATATTCTGCTTTGGGTAAGCAATGAATTCATCACCATTCGTCCCGACAAATTTGAAGTTGCCCGCGGGGATCTTTGCCATCCCTTTCGCAGTTATTGAAGATTTTGGTGTCACCATTGTCTCGGAAATCAATTTTGGCGTTCCGGGAACGACAAACCTGACGACTTCATCCTGCAATATTTCATCCTCGAAAAACTGGATTACAAACTTTCCCTCATAACGACCGAAGATTTTGCTAAGTGAAATCGTGGTTTCCGTGCCGCGATATGTAAAAGCTTTCTTTTCGTATGAAGGCTCACCAGCCCAAATTCTGATTTCACCTTCGCGCGATGATCGGATCGTTAATTTATCATTCTCGATAGCCGCGTTCAGCAGTCTTGGTAGTCGCGCAACACAACCGACTTCACCTTCATTGTTCGTTCCAAGTTCAGTTTTATCAAACGCATGTGCAGACACAGTTACATACGATTTCCCTTTCCTTGTAGTTGGTGTAAGTTCCTCGTGATTCCACAGATCTACGTAATGAAATGACGTGTCGGTGCTTATGAGCATGGGTTCCAAAACACCTTCGGGGATGAGACTGAAGATCGTATAGATCTCCTTTTCACTTGTTGAGAATTTGTTCGCCCACAGACTGTCTCGCGCAATGGGGACAAGCGGTGTAAAGTCCATTGACGTGAAGTTCGTTGTGTTCTCGCGAAGAATGCGGGTTGTCTTCCCAAGGAATCGATATTGTTCTTGCTCATAGGCGGGATGGCCTGCCGCGAACTGGTTGATCTCTGTTCCATATCCATTGAAAAATGCTAGCGCGAATTCCCTTTTAATCGGCTCTTTGTACACTTCCGCCACTCTGAAAATTGCGAAGTCCGGTTTGATCAGTTTGTTGAGATTAAGCATGGGAGGATAATACAGCGCATTGTGAACTCTTCCCGATACAATGCCGGGCATATTTCGCGGAACCGCCATCCCCTCACTGTACATGATCACACCTTCACGAACATTGTCGGCAGCCTCCTGCAATTCACGACTTGATTCACCCCGCGTGTCGAGCACCACTCCATCGGCAGAAGTTTGCCGGATAAGATCGGCCAGTCCAGCGAGGTGACCTTCCTTGCGGGTGCTTTCGTCCCACGGGTTGTAGCAAATGAAAAACTTTGTTCCGTGTGATCGTAATGTGTCAGCCAATGCTTTCAATGCAGACATTCCACCTGGAAGGTCTCTGAACATGTCGAACTGATTGCGCTGATCGAGCCCTAGCGTAGGCCAAGTCGGCCAGATGCCCACGACATCATCACCTCCATAGAGACGCTTGCCGCGCGTCACAAAATCCGGAAGCGTATACTTATTTCCGTCATAGAAATTTTTATCCCACGTCATCACAAGATGCATCACGTAACTGTGACGAATCCATTTCAAATCCTTGCGCTGATACAACGTGCTGTCGAAGGACTCCAGGTCAAACAATTTTTTAGACTGGAAAAAATAC
>DASWTM010000216.1:0-4458 GCA_036402115.1 Chryseosolibacter sp. | reverse complement strand
TCTTTCACCGATGATTTCACTTGCAACTGCGCCATTGCTTCCGCGAGAGCGACCTGCACAAGAGGCGAATCCTGGTGTGCAATGGACTTGATTAAGGCTTCACGCACTTCACTGTTTCTTCCGTAGGGTTTCAAAGCTTCCAGCGCTGCGAGCCTCACGTTCAGGTTCTCATCGTTATTCAGCGTTTCAAGAAGCGCATCGGTAACTTTCTGGCTTGCTGAATTCATTTCAGATGTCAGGCTCACAGCTTTCAAACGTTCTGTTGCAGACTCCTTCTCCAGAAGTGAGAGCATCATCATCTCCTTCAAATCCACAACCTGTTGACTCAGTTCGGCCATTTGATCATTTGAGGAAGCTTGTGGTTTCATCAAGTAACCTACACTTACGCCAATGACAAGCATCACCGAAGCGAGCGCCAGTTTTGGTGCTAGTTGAGGCCATGAAAAGAATTCCCGCCAGGAAAACGAGCTTTTACTTCTTTTCTCCAACGCAAGCATCTGGTAGAAGCGATGGTCAAGGTCTGCCGTAGGTTCCGGAGAGCCAATATTAGCCACGGCACTTTCCAGCTTTTTTACAGCGTGAAGATCCTCAAGCTCAATTTGCCCGGCTTCAAGCAACTTTTCGATCTCCTGAATCTCAGACGCAGAAGCTTGTTCTGCATTGTACTTTGAGACCAATTCCTGAATTCTTGCCTTTTCCATATGCTTATAAATGCTTTTCTAATTCTTTGTACACTTCTTTCAATTCCTGCAGCGCGCGAAACACTTTTACTTTCACCGCTCCCTCACTGCATCCGAGAATGTCGCCAATCTCTTTATACTTCTTGTCTTGAAACTTGCTGAGCATAAGGATCTCGCGTTTGTCTTCCGGCAGTCTGTCCATGGCCATGGAAAGAAGTTGCATCTCTTCATCCTGCTGAAATACTGTTGCACGGTTTTCGAAACTTCCGAGTTTGTCTTCCCAGTTTTCAATCGACTCCTTGAGCTTCCATTTGTTCTTCCGGAAATGATCGTGGTTCACATTTCGCGCGATATGAAACATCCACGTTTTAAAGTCACCATCTCCGCGGAACAGGTAACGATATTTCAGTATCCGGAAAAACACATTCTGAACGAGGTCTTCACAGAGCTCGGCATCTTTTGTAAGTCCATAGAAGAAGCCAAACAAAGGCTTTTTATAGCGCTCGAAGAGTAAGCCAAGCTTGTCGAGGTTACCCTCTTTCACCTTGAGCATCAAGGCATTATCCGCTAATGAGTCCAAGTCAGATGTCGTTTTCAAGAAGGGAAACTCAGGGTTGTCAATAAGGTTACAGATAAAGTTACAAATACTCCAAAATGTTTGGAGTTTGTAGTTTCTGGTTTGTAGTTTGGTTGAATTCGCTTTAATGATTAACGCGAAACAAAATCTGAAAATAAACTGATGAAAAATCTACTCCTGATGCTTAGTGTTGCAGCTGTGATTGGCTGCCAGGCGCAAACCGGGGAACCCGAGCCAAAGACAAATCCGGTGTCGAAGCCCAAACCTGAAATGAAACTTGTGTGGTCTGATGAATTTGACAAGTCCGGTGCACCGGATCCGGCCAAATGGAATTACGATCTGGGCAATGGCTGTCCGAACGTTTGCTATTGGGGGAATAATGAACTTCAATACTATACTAATGAGCCGAAGAACGTCCGTGTTGAAAACGGCCATCTGATCATTGAGGCGCATAAGGAGAAACGTGGTGATCGTGAATACACTTCTACCCGCATTATCTCGAAGAACAAGGGTGATTGGACCTATGGAAAAATTGAAGTCCGCGCGAAATTACCGCGAGGCAAGGGCACCTGGCCTGCTATCTGGATGCTGTCAACTGATTGGAAATATGGTGGATGGCCGGCCAGTGGCGAAATCGATATTATGGAACATGTGGGCTACGACCCTGGCGTGGTTCATGGAACCATTCACACGGAATCTTACAACCATACGAAGCAAACCCAGAAGGAAGGAAAGATTACGGTCGCAGATGCGCAGGACGCCTTCCATGTTTACGCGGTGAACTGGGAGAAAGATAAAATGGAATTTCTTGTGGATGACAAAGTGTATTACAGCATCACCCGTGATCCGAAAGAAGATTTTAAAGGCTGGCCTTTCGATCAGCGCTTTCACTTGCTGATGAACATCGCTGTTGGTGGAAACTGGGGTGGAGCGCAGGGAGTGGATGACTCAATCTGGCCGCAGCGCATGGAAGTGGACTATGTAAGGGTGTACCAGTAGAGGGTGAAAATACAAAATACCAAAAACCAAGAACCAAAATCCAAACGCCAAGGCTCACGCTCGGGACTCAAGTGCCAGTCAAGACGTTAGTGATGCAGCTGTTTAATAAGTGCAGGATTGCCGGAAGGCGTGTTTTATATAAAAATTAAAATCCAAAGTCCAACGCTATAGGGTTCGACTTTGGATTTTGATTTTTGGATCTTGGTATTCGGACCTTTACTACAGTGCTCCTAATTCCTGAAGTTTATTGCGCTCGTTCTGAAGTTCACGCGAAAGCTTTGTTTGCTTGTCCATCGCTTTGCGCTTGTAGTCTTCGTACTCGTTGCTGATCGCGCTGGCGAGTTCTTCTTTCTCGCTTAAGTTCTTCTTCAACACTTTCATACTGTAGAGAACTCCAGCAAGGACCAGTCCGGCAATTATAAGGATAGCACCAAACAAACCGGCAAAGAAGCCTTTGTCGAAGTCAATGCCAAGCACACGGATGTGGGTGCTAGCATAAACAATATCCTGCATGGATGCCTCTTTGCTTTTTAAAGCTTCGAGGTTCTTGTTGAGTTCAGCCTGAAGGTTATTGATCTCCGCTTGGGATTTGCGTATAGCCGCTTGTTTTGCTGTCATGGTATCCAGCACGATTTTCCACATGCCGTCCAGGATATTTTCTTTGATAACTTTGTATTCCTGGTAGTTCTGAGATTTCATTTTCATAACCAGGTAACGCTCACGGAGAGTCTGCTGATCATTTCTCAAGGCGTCTTCCGCAGTTTGAGCAAACGCAGAACCCGCAACCAACAATACCATCACCAACAACAATGGGACACGCTTCATAGGGAAATTAAAGTTTTAAATGGCCTGCAATTTATCGTCAAAATAAGGCTACTCCTATGCGAATTGTGCCAACGAACTTTTTTACCGTCAAACTCCAATTTCTGACGATGAAAATATCAGATCTTCTTTTTAAATATGAGGTCCTCGTTTTGAGCTTGAATGATGCGACTGTAGAGCTCCTTGAGATAGGGGTATTCCTGCGAGCTGAAGACCGTTCGATTGATGCTCAATGCATTACTTACTGTAAGTCTATTACCTTCTACCCTGGAATCGAGAATGAATCGCCCGCCAGTGTTTGGTAGCGAAAGGGCGATCTTTTCCGGCTTGTTAACGAGTTCATAATGTACTGGAAATTCGAGATTCAAGGTTGTTGTGAATTCACGTGGGCTTCCGAAATCAACAGGATATAACCGCTCATTTGCCTTAAAAGGATTCTCTTTCTCTTTGTCAACAATAAACGGATTGAAGAGAAAGTTTTCGGCAGGATGATCGTATGCCTGAAAACTTATTTCCAGTTTAACGGTCAGTGGCTTTTCTATGTCCTCGAAATTTTGAATTTCGTGCTGCTGGATTTCAAAGCCACCTAAGTTATCAGCAAGCTGCTTGACATACTCTTTTATTTCACTACTGCGGTAGATTTGCTTTCGCTGCTTGACTGCCTCATATCCAGTGTACATCATTTGCAATGCGCCAGACATCACCCCTTCCTCAGAAATCTTCAAAGTAAAGTTGGATATCTTTCTTGCTTTTTCAGATGAAACGAGGTCTATCCAGAACGACTCTTTGTCAGCCATCACGCGACCCTTACCATTCAAACACCGCTCTGGAATTAACCCGAAGGGATGAAACGGATCAGTTGCATCCAATAAGAATTGTTTTCCATTGATGACAGCTCTTGCAATTACGTAATTGAAATCCGAGATAACCGGATGTAGATCAATAGGCACTCCGTTGTCGCGCGTAGAGAGAATAACCGGATCGACTGAAATTCCTGCGACATCCAGAGCACCAATGAGCATAAAGTTTATGTCCGCGACATTACCGACCTTTGCTTCGAATGCTTTTTTCACTCCATTGTCAGTAAACATTCCAAACTTTCCATTCCATTGGTAGTTCTGCGAGATGTAGTAAAATACTTTTTTGGCTTTCGCTAAAGGATCTGTAACGGACGAGACCAACAGCGCAATGTCGTCCTTGACTTTGCCGTCAACTTTTTTCAATTGCTGGCCGAAGTCTTCATGCCTCCGGAGTTCCAGTTCAGCATCGCGCCACTCCTTCGTTTTTTTATCCACCCGCCCATCAAAGTATCGATACTCGGAAAGCTCAAAAGTGATTGCAGAAAGAAAATTCGATCTGGCCGTCATGAAATCCTCTTCA
>DASWTM010000215.1:0-105490 GCA_036402115.1 Chryseosolibacter sp. | reverse complement strand
TCACTCGTGCGGTGATGACTTGATCCAGCTGATCAATGACATCCTCGATCTTTCGAAGATCGAATCCGGATTTATTTCGACCAACATTGCTCCGGTACACGTTTCGGAAATTGCTTCCTTCGTGGAGACAACGTTCCGTCCGATCTCGGAAGCAAGAAACCTGCGCTTCAGTATTCAGATCGAAGACAACTTGCCAGCGCAGCTTGATACAGATATTCAGCGTCTCAACCAGATCCTCAAGAACCTGTTGTCAAACGCATTCAAGTTTACGGAGAAAGGTGGCGTGAGCCTGAAAGTATTCGAAGCAAAGCAAGGTACATGGAAATCTGCCGGTACGCTCGATCAGGCAAAGAAGGTTATCGGCTTCTCGATCTCGGATACCGGTATCGGTATTCCGCAGGATAAGCAGATGATTATCTTCGAAGCCTTCCAGCAAGCCGAAGGTTCGACTTCGCGTAAATATGGTGGAACAGGTCTTGGACTTTCGATCAGCCGCGGTCTCGCAGAACTCCTCGGTGGTACCATCGAGTTGGACAGCGCGCCAGGCAGAGGAAGTACATTCACCCTTTACCTGCCATCGCAAAGCGTTCCGGCTACAACTTCGAAAAACACAAACGAAAACATCAAGGCTATCCAGCAGCACTTGCAGGTGGAAAATGACCAGGAAATAAATACACTGATCGGCAACCTGAGGGTTACGAATGAAGGCATTGAAAGCCGAAGCCTCGAGATCGTAAGTGAGTTGATCAATGAAACAGGTGACGACCGCAGCAACCTTCACCCGGGCGATAAAGTAATACTGGTAGTGGAAGACGATTTGCGGTTCGGGAAGATTGTGATTGAACGCGCACACCAGGAAGGACTGAAAGCCGTTGTGGCCACGAACTACCTGGAAGTGTTCGACTTCATTAACCGCTTCCACCCTATCGCGATTACACTGGATGTAAAGCTCCCGGATACCAGCGGATGGAAAGTGATCGACCTGTTGCGAAACGATCTCAATTATCGTCACATACCGATCCACATCATCTCTGGTGAGGAGAATCGGGTGCTGGCGCTAAAACGGGGTGCGCGGAGCTTTATGTTGAAACCAATTGATAACGAGTCGCTTGACGAATTATTCAAGGATATTCACAAGTTTGCGGGCCCACGAAAAAAGAATGTGCTCGTAGTGGAAGACAATGAGATTGATTCTTCACAGATCGCCAAGATCCTGCAGGACGATCACGTCAACGTGAGCATTTCGATGACAGGTGAAAGCGCTCTTGAGGAAATCAACAAAAACGATTACGATTGTATCATTCTTGATTATACATTGCCGGATATTTCAGGCATAGATTTGATGCAGAAGGTCAGCAAAATCAAGAAGAAGCTGACTCCGGTCATTGTATACAGTGCGAAAGACTTTAACAGGCAGGAACTTGCACAGATCAATCTGAATTCGAATGCCGTTCTGTTGAAAGGCGTAAATTCGATTGAACACTTGCTTGAAGAAGTTGTTACTCACATACACATTCCGCACAAGGAGCTTCCGCCTGAAAAGCGTAGGATCATTGAAAATATCCGTAGCAAGGAAGACATCCTGACAAACAAGACGGTGCTTGTTGTGGATGATGACGTTCGAAATCTTTTTGCATTGACAACTGTGTTTGAACGCTTTAATATTACGGTGATAACGGCTGAGTCGGGCAAGGAGGCCATTCAGATTTTGAATGACAATCCGAAGATTGAAATGGTGCTGATGGACATCATGATGCCGGAGATGGATGGTTATGAAACGACCTCCAAGATCAGACGCGAACACAAAAACAGTTCGTTGCCGATTATAGCCGTAACCGCCAAGGCGATGAAAGGTGACAGGCAGAAATGTATTGAAGCGGGTGCTTCGGATTATATTACGAAACCTGTAAAAATTGACCAGCTGCTCTCGTTGATGAGACTGTGGTTCTGTAAATAAAAAACAGCTTCAAGCTACGAGCTACAAGCTTCAAGCCCGGACACACCGACTTGCAGCTTGTAGCTTGAAGCTTGCGGCTTTTAAGAAACTATGCAGCCGAAAATACTTTTAGTTGACGACCGCGAAGACAATTTGCTATCGATCGAAACCATCTTCGAACCCGATGGCTATACGTTTGTAAAGGCTTCCTCAGGGCGGCAGGCACTTAAGATCCTGCTTACCGAGTATGACTTTGCTCTTATTCTTATGGATGTGAAGATGCCGAACCTGAATGGTTTTGAAACAGCGTCATTGATCTATGAGCGTGAGAAACTAAAACACATTCCCATCATCTTTATCACCGCGAATAACTTCGGTGACGAGAACATTTACAAGGGGTATCAGTCGGGGGCAGTTGACTATATCTATAAGCCAATCAATCCCGATGTTCTTCGTGCGAAGGTTTCTGTATTAATTGATCTCTACAGAAAGAACCGTCAACTACTGGCTCAGGAGCAGCGTCTCGTTGCCATCAATAAGAGTCTTGAGATGGAGATCAAGGAGCGCAAAGCCAGTGAAGAGAAAATCAAACAGCTGAACCGGCAGTTACTGGAGAATATCGCCAGTCTTGAATCCGCCAATAAAGATCTTGATCGTTTTGCCTTCATGGCGTCCCACGACTTGCAGGAGCCGTTGCGAAAAATACGTATGTTCAGCGATCGTCTGTTTTTGAAATATCAGGATACGCTGGATGACGATGGCAAGAGCAACATCTACCGCATTCAGCGTGCTGCGGAACGAATGCAGACGCTCATTACAGATATCCTAACGTTCTCAAAGCTTTCGGTAGACAAGCCTTCTTTTGTTGAGAGCGATCTGAACACGCTCATCAGCGAAATCCTTGCGGAAATGGACGAAGAGCTCAAGTCCAAAAAAGCCAAGGTAATTGTAGATAAGCTTCCGAGTCTTTATGTCAATCCAAGCCTTATCAAACCATTGTTTCATAATCTGATTGGAAATGCATTGAAGTATTCCAAGAAGGATGTGGATCCGGTAGTTAAGATTACATCAGACGTGACTGTGCCGATTAACGGAAAATCAAAAGACAACACCCGGTACTGCCGAATTTTTGTCGAGGATAATGGAATTGGCTTTGACCAGAAGTATGCGGAAGAAATCTTCGGAATGTTTAAGCGCCTGCATCACAATACTGAGTTCGAAGGAACGGGTATTGGACTTGCACTATGTAAAAAGATTGTTGAACAGCACCGTGGTTATATTTCTGCCCGCAGCAAGGTGAATGAGGGTTCAACGTTTATTGTCTCCATCCCTACTACCTTAAAGGAAGAAGTAGCAGCTGTCTAGATCGCTTTCCAGTGCTGATTCAAAATTTGAGAAAGTGCGGCACACAAGTCGTTGAAGCGGGAAGGCTTCAGCAAATGATGGGACGCTCCGATTTGTTTTACTTCGTCAATATCTCGCGGAGCAAAGGAGGTTGAATACATAATCACCGGAATCGACTTAAGTGAAGGACGTTTTTTGATCTCCTTCAATACTTGTTTCCCATTCAGCTTCGGCATATTCAGGTCAAGAAAAATCAAATCGGGAAGTTTTTTCGCTTCGTGTTCCAGGTAGTGCAATGCCTCTTCACCACTGGTACTACTTGAGCAGTGAATGTCATCGCTTACTTCTTTGACAGCTTCAATAAAAATTTCCTGATCTTCAATGTCATCATCGATGATGAACAAATGAGAGTATAGGGGTCCAGAAGGCATTCTTGGGGGTTTGCGGCTGAAAGTTACAAACCAATACCGGCTAATAATTAAATAATCCGGCAATTTATTACATGGCTATTCCGATCGATTAGTTGAAAATGACTGTGATCGGAGGCTCCCATGCGCCAAAAATGGTCAGAATCGATCGTTTACCTGAGTGAATCTTACCTGATTCTTCTTCCCCGTACTGCAAAACTTTGCGAAAAATTAAGCGCTCAATTTATCCTATGTGAAAATTTCTGCCCTTCAGGACGACTTGAGGCACTATCTTTTAACGCTGCTATCCGTCCATGGTCAAACGTAGAAAAGCTCTTTACGCGATTATCCTGATAGCGATCACCGCCACCGCGCTGGTGGTGGCAAGATCGTACCTACTTCAAAATGTTCAGGATAATTTGTTGGATAAAATCGAACAGCTCAACAAAAGCAGTCTTAAGATTCACTATGATACAATCTACCTTGACTGGAAGAGAAACATCTTAACTATCGAAAAGCTTGTCGTTGAAAAAGATGCGTACGATACCACTTGCCTTTATCCCGAATTCTTGTCTTGCCAAAAGTTAACCGTTGACGGACTTGGTGTACTGTCGCTCATTTTTCAAAATGAACTGCACATCGATGAAGTAACGCTATTCAAACCGCATGCGGTAATCCACGAAAAGTCTGAACTGTTCCTTGACTCAGCATCGCGGAAGGAAACAGAATTTGATGTTTATATTGAACGCATTACCATCGATTCCCTGCGAATGGAAATGACCGACAGCGCAAAATGCTCGCTTGTTACAGGACTACGATCAAGTGGATCTTTACATGATCTCAATATCGCAATGCGTCCGGATCGCCCGCTGGACTTCTCCTTCTCGGAAATAAAGACTAACGGAACGCGCATCGATCTGCCACGCTCTTTCTATACGTTTACCATTCACCAAACGAATCTGAATCTGCACGACCATAGTTTTGCGATGGATACGCTCCGTGTCATCCCTTCTTTCAACAAACTCCAGTTTGGAAGACGCGCAGGAAATGATGTGGATCGAATTGAAGGAGTGGTGCCATTCCTGAAAATTTCAAATTTGAATTTGCAGTATACCGACACTGTGATCGTGGACGCTGGAAATGCCGACATTCAATTTTTTTTCAAGCTCTTTCATGATAAGCGTTTACCGCACAAGCAAAAGGTTGTTCCCCTACCCATCGCGCAGTTAAGGTTGATCCCTTTCGGTCTCTCCCTTAATGAATTAAAAATTACGAAAAGCTATGTGGAGTATGAAGAAGTACCTGCAAATGCCGATGAAGCGGGAAAGGTATTTTTTGATAACCTGGAAGGAACCCTCTCTTCCATTACAAACGATGGCGCCAATCCCAATGGCGAAATGGTTTTGAAGGCGAAGGCGGATTTTATGGGACATGCTAAACTCGTTGTTGAAAATCATTCGCCCTGGAATACCAGGAAGAATTCCACCGTAAAAGGTTCACTCTCCCGGCTTTCATTTGCCAAACTGAACAGTATGGTCGAACCTGCCGCTAATATCGAGTTCGAAACAGGGACCTTGAATCGACTTGACTTTGCTTTTCAATACAATGACCGCGCTTCTTCCGGAGAAGTAGCCATCAACTACCAGGATTTGAAAATAGTATCGTATCGGACGGATGAACAGATTGAAAAAGTTGGAAAGAAAAAACGCAATCAACGTAAAAGCGAGGAAGAATTGCGAAAAGACAATCTGAAGACGTTCATCATTAACGCCTTCGTTGTCCGTAAAAACATGGACGAAAGCATGCCGGAGGAGAAGCGAACCGGAACTATCAGCTTTGAACGCGATCGCTCACGCAGCGTTTTTAATTTCTGGTGGAAATCTCTGTTTACCGGTATCAAGTCTGCCTTTAACCTCGACAAGGCTGAAGCGACAGTACAAAAGCTCAAAGGCAATAAGAAAAACAAGTAACCGACCGAAGGCATGAGAATTTACTTTTTGCTAGTGAAATTCTTGTGTTATGCGGTGGAAGGGAAATACCAAGCTAAAGATCTTTGTTGTGCTGGTGGTGTTACTGGTAGCGTTCCGGCTCGCACTGCCGTATATGGTTACGCGGTATGTAAACAAAGTGCTCGCTGACCTTGATGGCTACCGCGGACAAATCTACGATGTCGATATTCACCTCATTCGTGGGGCCTACCAGATCGATTCGCTCAAAATATTTAAGATTGACGGAAACAACGAAATTCCCTTTATCAACATTCCGATGATGGACCTGGCCGTTGAATGGAATGCTCTATTCAAGGGCAAAGTGGTGGGTGAAATCCTATTCGACAAACCTGTATTGAATTTCATCAGCGGAAAAAAAGCAGAAGAAGGTGGTGAAGGCACTGGAGAACAAACGGGCTCGGATGTAGATTGGACAGAGCCTATCAAGAAACTAATGCCGCTCCAGATCAACAAGTTAACGATTGAAGAAGGAAAAATTGTGTTTTATGATTTTACGACAAAACCGAGTGTGGACCTGTCGCTTGACAATGTTCACCTGATCGCTGAAAATCTGAACAACGCAAAAGAGCAGAAAGATTTGTTGCCCTCGAAGGTGTTTGCACGAGCAACATCCATTGGAGGAGGCAATCTCGAGATGCATATGAAGATCAACGTCCTGAAAGAGGTGCCAGACCTCGATATGGACATGAAGTTTGAAAATGTGAATCTCACCGCCCTCAACGATTTCTTCGCTGCTTACGCCAAAATAGACGTTGAGGAAGGCACGTTCAACCTGTATTCGGAAATGGCATTGAAAGAGGGGAACATCAATGGCTATGTCAAGCCGCTGTTCAATAATCTGAAAGTAGTGGATTGGAAAGAAGATAAAGACAAACCTGCGCAACTGGTTTGGGAATCCATTGCCGGTGTGCTTGTCGAACTGTTCGAGAATCAACCGAAGAACCAATTCGCAACACGCGTTCCCCTGCGTGGCAATATCTCTAACATCGATACGCCAGTGTGGCCTGCGCTATGGAATATATTCCGCAATGCATTTGTAGAAGCGTTTGCCAGAAACACCGATGATACGATAAACATCTCCACTACCGGAAAAGCAACGCAGGTGAAATCCAAAAAGGACCTGCGAAAGGAAAAACGCGAGCGTAAAAAAGCTGAACGTAAAGAGAAGCGTGCGGCTCGTAAAGAAAAGCGCAACGCAGATCCGAGTTAAGTCACAGATAGTTTTTAAGGACGTTAAGGCTCAACGGTTTTTCAAGAATTTGAATGGAGCGTGTTTGTGGCAGTTCATCGGGCGCCTTCGTGCGATAGGCACTGATCAAATTAATCTTGCAATTGGGATAATGCTCCATCAGGTAGTTCATCTTCTCCCATCCTAACCCGTCCGGGAGATTGTTATCGATGAATACGATGTCAGGGGAAACTTCACTCATCAGATTCAATCCGCTGCCTAACGTATACGCCAGAAACACATCGTAATTCAGGTCAGAGAGATAGGTTTTCATCAAGTGGCAAAGATCCTCTTCGTCATCGATGATCACTACTTTTTTCTTGTTCATATCCTCTTTCCTATTAATCGTCACGGCCGTATAAATTGTTTCATCTCGTGGTAAAAAAAAATTCATACCCGTTCCTGTAGATTGTTTTTCTCGGACGAACGAGAGCACAAGGTATAGTTTTTTAGCCGGTATAAGCACAAAATATAACCTTAAAACATACAAGTATGAACTCAACAGGCAAAGTACTTTTGGCCATCATTGGCGCTGCTGCAGCGGGTGCGATTATCGGAATGTTGGTGGCTCCTGAAAAAGGTAGCGACCTCCGTAAGAAAATTGCAGATACAACTGGCGACTGGTCTAACCAACTTAGTCAACTTCTCGCACAAGGTAAGGAGCAACTTCAGAATTTGAAGAACACGGCTACTAACGAAGGCGAAAATGTCGCTGACGAAGCGCAAGATCGCTACAATAAAGTAAGAGAAAGAGTATCTTAATGCATTCGGGCGGGTACCTACGTGCCCGCTTTTTTTTACCTCTCCCGGCAGTGTAGAGTCGAATCTACAGCCAGCGTTCGCTTTCGCGCTCAGATCAAATTCAATTCAGCAATTTTTCTGTCAATCGATATTCATAAAAGGCGCCTGTATGTATCGATTTCATTACCGAAATCGCGAAGGCACTGGTTTTTTCTCCATCATTTGTGAAATTTAACAACCAAAGCTATGGATAAGAACAAAAATCAACGACAGTCCGGTCAGGGAAAACAAGGACAAGGTCAGGATCTTAATCCGCAACGTAAGAGTGAGCCGACAGGTGCGCAGAAGAATAGGCAGCCCGGTCAAGAGCAACCCGGAGCACGGATGAATAAGGAGACTGGACAACAGGCGCACCAACATTCAAGTGCACAGACTTCGCAGGGCGATAATACGCAATCAAGCCAGTCAACCGAGACGGTTACAAATCAGGATCAACAGCGTCAGGCAACGAATGCCGGTGATAGCAATCGTCCGATGGGTGAGGAAGAAACGGAGGGTGACAGGCAACGCGAAGAGCGCCTGAAACCATATAAAAACGCAGGAGACGATTCCGGGCAAACCGAGAAGAACTCTTCAACGATGAAGTAACGAAACAAATGGGCGCGGCAACGCGCCTGTTTTTATATTAACCAGGAACGCATGAAGAAGAGAGCTTGGATACTAGGTACAGCACTACTAGCGCTAACGGTGTTGCCAACTATCGTGTCGCCCTTAACCCAGGATTCCAGGCTGGCGACATACGTCCTTCGCTGGAACGAGAAACCCACATCGATAAAACAACAAACAGCGAAAAGGCAGGAGTCTATTACGGTCTGTTCATCAAAAGACAAGAAGCAAAGCGTACAACGGTGAGACTACATGGCATAATTGTTTACTCTTAGAAAACGAATAGTGCATGGATCGTCCTGACATCTCAATAAGTTGTCAGTTTATATATAGAATAAGGATCTCTAAGAGCAACCCAGAGTTCCAAATTCACAAAAAGGGTTATTCGCATGAATAGCCCTTTTTCTTTTTTATGGATGATTAAAACTCACCAGGAATGTAGTTCCTGCACCCACTTTAGATTTCACCTCGACCGTAGCGTTGTGCGCCTGGAGAATATTAAGCGTTGATGCAAGGCCAAGACCGATACCATTGCGCTTCGAAGTAAAGAAGGGTTCGAACAATTTTGAAAGGTTTTCAGGAGGTATACCGCAGCCATTGTCAGTAATCTCGATAATATTGCTCTCCTCGTTGCACGACAAAACAATCTTTAACTCCCCTGCCCCGCCATCCATGGCCTCAATCGCGTTGATGATGATGTTGAGCAAGGCAATTTTCAACTTGCTTTGATCGCCCCGAATGTAGCACGGAGCATCGGGGTAGTGAAGCTTCAGCTTAATCTGTTTCAGTGTCAGGCGATCAACCGCAGCCGAAAGCGCGTCATCGATGACTGTCTGTGCCACGATCTTCTCCAGTACCATCTCCGTAGGCTTGGAAGACGTTAGCAATTCTGTGATGAGATCATTGATGCGTTTGCCGTTGCGATCGATGATGTCAAGGTAAATCCGGTCTTCATCTTTGGTCAGCCCGACAAGCTGTTCGAGTGACATGTGAATATTGCTGAGCGGATTCCGAACCTCGTGCGCAAGCGTCCGAACGAGCCGGCCTGTAGCGGCAAGCTTTTCTGCCAGCAACGTGGCCCGTTCGTTCTTCTTTTGGTTCGTGATGTCGTGAAGGATACCCTGCACGTACGATGTACTATTGCTGTCTTTTTCAAGCGAAAGATTCAGAATACAAAAACGTTTCTTGCCTTTCAGGCTCAATACCTCGACCTCGAGATCCGTGACATCGCCTTTCTTGTCCAGGCTCTCCCGTATCAACTCACGTATTGAATCGTTCTCGATAAACTGATACAGGTTTGATTTCAGCAAATGATTTTTCTCGGTGCCAACGAGGCGAGTCATGGCCGTATTAATATCCCGAAATACAAGGGACTTATCTGTCGTGAACACTGCTTCTTTAGACTTTTCGAAAATGTTTCTGTATTTCTTTTCGTTTGCACGGAGCGCCTTGGTTGAGGCAGCGCGTTCCAGCGAATAACGAATGCAGCGTTCAAGCTTTTCTGTCGTCAGCTCAGACTTCACCAGATAATCCACCGCGCCCAATTGCATCGCCTGCTTATCGATGTTAGTATTTCCTTTACCGGTAAGAAGGATGATCGGTTCTTCACAGTTAAGAACCATCGCCTCCTGCAGTAGATCGATACCTGTTTTCGCACCAAGGCGATAATCGACAAAATAGAGGTCGAAACGTTTTGCCGCGATGTGCTCCAGTGCAGTCTTGAAATTGTAGCACCATTCGATCACAAGATCGCGGTCCTGGATGGCCTCCAGGTATTCCTTCGTCAAAATAAAATCATCCTCATCGTCATCAATGATAAGGATACGAACGGGCTTCGTGTGGTCGTACATGTTTTAAAAGTGATTTTCCGGAAGGATAACGGTGAAGGTCGACCCGTGTCCCGGAGAACTATTTGCGAATATAATACCGTTATGATTCTCAACTATTTTTTTACAAATGGAAAGTCCGATGCCCGAACCCGGATACGCTGTCTTCGAGTGTAGTCGCTGAAAAATCTCGAAGATCTTGTACGCATCTTCCGAATCAAACCCAATTCCGTTGTCACTGATATCGATTCGATAATAGGTTTGATCGACATTCAGATTATGCTTGTGCTTCTCACCATTAGTCATGGAAGCACACTCCACCCGAACCTTTGCGGGCTCACCCTGCTTTCTGAATTTGATAGCATTGCCGAGCAAGTTCGTGATGACTTGTTTGATCTCAGTCTCTACGCCATCGATTGCAGGTAAATTTCCGTGTAGTTCGATCGTACTCTTTGTTTCAGAAATTTTCAGTTCAAGATCGGAAAGTACCTGATTGAAAACTTTGTTCAGATCAAGCTGTGTGAAGGTATGCGCACCGCGATTTGCGCGGGAATATTCGAGCAGGTTGTCAACCAGTTCTCGCATGCTGGAAGACGCAGCCTGAATACGATCCAAAAACTGCTCTGATTCAAGATCAACTGCACCTGCCAGCTTTGTTTTAAGGCGATCACAGAACATTGAAATCTTGCGAATCGGCTCCTGCAAATCGTGTGACGCTACGTAGGCAAACTCCTCAAGCTCCCGGTTTGACCGGTTCAGCTCTCGGATATTTCGTGCCTGCTCATTTTCAAAATTGCGAAGGGCGGTGATGTCGCGCGTAATTCCGATCATCCTTTTCGAGCCCTTGCCCTCACTTACAAACTTCGCCTTCGTGAAAACAATCTTCTGGATGCCGGATTTTGTTTTAACAACATACTCCGACTCGAAGTTCTCTTCGTGATTCAAGCAATGGTTGAGCAGCTTGGACACCCGACTTCTATGGTCAAATGTTATCTGGTTCAGACAGAATTCAAGTGATGGCGGTGAACTTGTGTCATTCGATGCATAGCCCAGCAACTTGCGCATACCGTCTGACCACGTCATCGTCTTCGAATTCACATCCATCGTCCACGTGCCGAACTGCAACAACTCTTCTGTGTCGTCAAGGATTTCATGGAAAGCATCGAACTCTTGTTTGTTCCTTAATTCTTCAGAGACATCCTTTGCGATAAAAAGAACAGAAGATGCTTTGCCATCGTGACGTTTCTGGAGCACATAGGCCTGTGTGCGAAATGTCTTCCAAAGACCATCTCCCATTTGAAGACGATTGATATACGTGTACGAATCGTTTTCGTTCAATCCGTGCAGATTGTTAAGGGCAGCCTCAACGGTAGAGACGTCTTCCGGATGCACAATCTGAAGTGCATCGGCAATGTGACTTGGCGTTGACCCGAAAAATTCGTGAAAACGTTTATTCACATAGCGAATCCTTCCGCTGTCCGCATCATACACGTACACGATGGCCGGGAATAAATCCACGATATGCCCCGTGAGCGTTGAATCGGAAAACTTGCCTGATTCGAAGAAAAATTTAAGAAAACTCGCTCTGCCGTCCATAGAAGGGATTACATCTCCTGATTGTTCAGGTCTTTATACTGCTTGATCTTGTTGTATAAAGTCTTACGGTCAATCTTCAGAAGTTTGGCAGCTTTGCTTTTATTGAAATCCACTTTCTTAAGTGTCTCGAGGATCCACTCATATTCGGCATCGATGCTGACGCTTTTCAAGCCTGGCTCCCGGGGTTGTACCGGGGTTGACGCAACAGCTGTGGCAGCCGAAGCTTCTTTAGCAGGAGCGGTCTGTTCAGCTGAATTATCGAACTGGAGTTTGCGATAGTTCACGAGTTCAAAAGGGATGCTCTTGATATCGATCACGCTGCTGTCTGACAGAAGGGTTGCACGCTTCACCACGTTCTTCAACTCGCGAAGGTTTCCATGCCATACGTATTTCTTAAAAACATCTTCCACTTCCGGTGAAAAGCGCTTTACGTTCTTGCCGAGTTCACGGTTGGTTTGCATCAGGAAGTGATTTGCAAACACCATGATGTCATTTGCACGTTCGCGCAGTGGCGGAACGCTGATCTGGAACTCATTGAAACGGTGATACAAATCTTCACGGAACTGTCCGGACTTTGCTGCATCCCATAGCTTACGGTTACTCGCAACGATGATTCGCACATCAAGGTCAATATCTTTCGTGCCTCCCACTCTTCTCATCTTGCGTTCCTGTGTAACACGAAGAAGTTGTACCTGCACATCGTATGGAAGGTTGGCAATTTCATCAAGGAAGATTGTTCCACCGTTCGCCAATTCGAAGCTTCCTGCTTTTTGACCGATAGCACCGGTGAAAGATCCTTTTTCATGACCGAACAGTTCGCTTCCTGCCAATTCGCGTGACAGCGTACCACAGTCGATCGCAATAAATGGTTTATTGCTGCGTCTGCTTCGTTTATGGATTTCCTGAGCGATCACTTCCTTACCGCTACCACTTTCACCATAGATGATGATACTGTAGTTCGTTGGTGCAACCAGATCGATCTGATTAAGGATGTTTTTAAAATCAGGACTATCGCCAAAGATATGCGAGCCGGATTCGGCCTGGCGCTTCGCATTGATCGCCTGGAGTTTTTCGTGCTCCTTTGCAATCAGGTCTTCTTCCTTCTGCTCGATGTTTCCGGTTTTTTCTTCGATTGAAGCATTGAGTGCTTTCTTGATCGTCAACAGGATTTCGTCCGGGAGCAAGGGCTTCGTGACATAATCCATCGCACCAAGCTTCATGACTTCCACAGCAGTTTTGATGTTGCTATATCCAGTGATGATGATGACAGGAACGGTCGGGATCTTTTCCTTAATCTTTCTCAGGATCGAGCTTCCGCTCATGTCCTCAAGACGGAAATCGCAGAGGATCAGGTTCGGCTCGACAGAATCTAGAATTTCAAGCGCTGCCCTTCCTGATGTCGCTTCAATAACTTCGAAACCGTGCTTTGAAAGAAATCTTTTAAGGACAAAGCAAAGATCCTTATCGTCATCAATGATCAGTATTTTTTCCATGATTGGTTGTTGTGTATAACGTTGGTTTAAGGTGTTTTCGGATTAAGCAAGGAACGCGCGCATCTGGGCTGCAGGAATGTGCAGCTGCTCACGGTACTTGGTAACTGTTCTCCTTGCAATCTCAAACCCACGCTTCGCCAATACCTTCACTAATTGCTGATCGGAGTAAGGACATTTTTTATCTTCAGCCTGAATAACTTCCTGAATTGTTTTCTGGATCACCTTATTGCTGACCACTTCTCCTTTGTGGTTAGCGATACCTTCGGTGAACAACGACTTCAATAAAACATTTCCGAAGTGCGTTTGTACATATTTGTTACACGTGATCCTTGACACGGTTGAGATGTCAACGCCTACCATATCGGCAACGTTCTTCAGAATCATCGGTTTCAGTTTCGTAATATCTCCTTCCACGAAATACTCCTCCTGAAGTCTGACGATCGCTTCCATTACTTTCAGCATCGTGTTTTCGCGCTGACGGATTGCGTTGACAAACCATTCCGCTGCGTTCAACTTGCTTTTTAGATATTGTTTCGAGCGATTATCTGTGTGACTCTTTTCGGTGTCGTATACCATTTTCTTCCATGATGAGCTGATCGAGAGTTTCGATGACCGCTCACGCGCCAGTGATACGTGCATTCCATCCTCATCCTGCATCAAAATAAAATCAGGAAGAATAGTTTCGGTTTGTGTTGTGTTTGCCGATGCAGCAACCGGCTTCAGCTTCAGTGTGCTCAACAGGTGGAAGATATCTTTCAGATCATCTTCATCGATTTTGCATTCGCTGATGATTTTTTCAAAGTTACGGTGCATCAGTTCATGGTAGTAATTTTCCAGGATCTTCAATCCAAGCTTTACATCAGGGCTTTGCTGCATGCGCTTCAACTGGATGCAAAGACATTCTTTAATGTTAGCTGTGCCTACTCCTACCGGTTCAAGTTGCTGAATGACGGTGATTAGTTTTTGAACTGTATCGTTTTCAACCCACTTGCTAAACTTCATCGAATAATCATCCGCAAGATTTTCGATGCTGAATTCCAGGAAACCCTCATCAGTCAGACTGTCGATGATAAACTCACCAACTTCGATTTCAAGTTCTGAAAGGTTTTGAAGAACGAGTTGGTTCTTCAGTTCCTGGCGGAAATCTTCTGCTTCTACGATTGGTCTTTCAATAGGAGCTTGTGTTTGAAAATGCTGAGCGTTTTCAGTTTTATAGTCAGGAATATCGTCATAGCAATATTCATCGTAATCCTTATAGTCTTGTGCGTCCTGAGTTCCATTCTCAAAACCACCTTCCTCTTCAGCTTTTTCTTCAATCAGCGGATTTTCTTCCAGTTCATTCTGGATTCGCTGTTCCAATTCAACGGTGTTGAGATGCAATAACTGCAACATTTGAAGATGCTGCGGATGGATCTTCAATTGCTGTTTTTGTGTCAGGTTTTGGTAAAGCATAGTATAAGAGCCGGTTAAAGTTCTACCAGACCTTTGCAAGCATCTGTCCAGAATTTTAAATACTGCTTGCCAAATTCTTATCTTACTGATTATCAAAACGTTAATTTTAAATGAACGGGCAGCCATACGGGTTTTAAGGCTAAGCGTGTGGAACGAATTCCCGCCTTTCGGCTATGCAATGTAGCTTATTTGGGGAAGGATTTCCACACCAAAAACCCTGAAATTCGGGCATTTTGACGGGTTTTTCGGAGGTGACGTGATGATAGTGAAAGTCCAGAGTTTAAACTAGCGCAAGGTAGAAATTACATATGGTGAGCGAAGGGGGTTGCGCTTACAACGGAATGGATATGCGCAGAATGACAGGTTATTGTTCCTGTTCGGATGGAGTTGCCGAAGACTGACTGTTGGAAGCCGATGCAAAATCAAAACTTGAGAAAAAAACGGAGATGAGTGCAAGCGAGACCGTTGACAGTTCCCGTTTGCGTGCATTCATCCAAAGCAACATCAGCTCGGTCCCCATCATGGTACCGGGGAGAAAACATCCATCGACCGCGGTGCGCACAACTGATTTAAAAATTACTTTCTTGTCTAAGCGTTTCATAACACCTGCTATAATGAAAAGCAAGTGCCTGACGCTTCCTGGTAAAATCCGTGTCTGGCTGGTAACACCCTGAGTAACATTTTACACACCGCTGTTGCTTTTTTCCATAAGCAGGTGGTGGATTTCCAATAAAAAGCGCTTTTTGAATGGCATGTTATTCGTGACCACCGGAGTATAACTAAAATGTAAATTTATGTTACGCTGGACAATAACATTCTTAGTAATAGCGCTAATAGCAGCTATTTTTGGTTTCACCGGTATCGCTGCAGGTGCAGCTGAGATTGCGAAAATCATATTCTATATCTTCCTGGTGTTCTTCGTGATCTCGTTGATCTCAGGCGCATTCAGAAGAACAGATTGACGACTTCAGCTAGAAGTATCAACCAAAACAAATGCAGCCCGTAAGCTGCATTTTTTATTTTGTTGCTGGGTCGTTCTTTAATGGATCGCTTTTGTCAAGCACCTCTTTTGGAATGTGAAGTTCTTTTGATTCCTGTTTGATAATAAAGACAGCAGTGTCTTCCGGAACAATGCCAGCTCCGAAATTAAGAGTATAAACCTTCGTAAACTCTGCTCCGAAAAAAAGGATAATTGAGGTGTAGTAAACCCATAGCAGCAAAACAATGAGGGAAGCTGCAGCGCCAAACGTGGCGCTTACATCGGAATTGCCCAAGTAAAAGCCAATCGCAAATTTTCCGATCAGGAAAAGAACACTCGTAAATGCAGCGCCCACATACGCATCGCGCCATCGTACCTTCGCATCGGGAAGTACTTTAAAAATAACCGTGAATAACACGGAGATGATTGCGAAAAGTATGATGTAGTTGATGCCCTGGAAAATTACCAGTATCGAATCCTCAAAATACCGCACGAGTTTTTCGTACAACAAGTCGATCAGCGCGTGAAGAATAAGTGACACCATCACAACGAATCCAAACCCAATAATTAGGGAAAAGGAAATAAAGCGGTTAAAGAGCAACTTGACGTAACCCCGCTTTGGCTTCGCCTTGATCGACCAGATGTAATTAATCGAGTCCTGAATTTCCGTGAACACACCCGTTGCACCGAAGATTAAGACGATGACACCAAAGATAGCCCCGGCAGAACTCTCATGCGAGCGCTCAATATTTTTGATAATTTCCTGGATCTGAAGCGCAGCCTGGTTGCCCACCAGTCCGTTGATCTGGTAGTAAATTTTTCCTTCGACAGCTTCCTTCCCGAAAAAAATTCCCGCAAGTGCTATGACAATCATCAGGACCGGCCCTAATGAAAAAATGGTATAATAAGAGAGCGAGGCGCTCAATTTCATACCATTGTCATTTAAGAATTCGTCAATTGCCTGGCGAAGGATCAGCCAAAACTTACGCATTCACCTTGGATGTATGAATCTTCTTCTGAATTTCCTCCACCTGCACAATGAACTTTGAAACTTCCGGAGATGCGTAAGCACCATAGCCATCGACCAATGTGCCTTTGGTGCCGTCCGAAGTTTCGATTACGTAAAGGATCGTGTTGTCGCCCGGGTCGGATACGCCTTCGAAACGATAGAAATTGACGATCTTCACTTCCTCCGGTGCATAGTATTTCGACTCACTAAACGTAGTTAGTCCTTTCTTTGCCACTTGGAAATCTTCTTTGTAACCATCTTCCTTCATTTTATTCGTGCAGGAAGCAAGGCCTTTCATCCACGGAATATTTTCTGTTTGTCCTCTGGTTTCCATTGATATAATATTTAAGTTTTGGCAGGGAAGCCCGGCCAGTCATTATGATTGAATTGATTCATGCATGTCGCGGTAGCGCTTCACGAGATCGTGCGCGTTTTGCAACTCTGATTTTTGCTCCAGGATCAACTGACGGATGTCGGCAGGAATTTCCGCATCGGATTCAAGTGCAAGCTTGTAGGCTTTGAGCGCGGAGTCCTCTCCAAATTCGCACAACGATAAAATGGATTTTCTATCACGGGCGCTGATGCCTGCCCGGATATCCATCCACACCCGATACAGTTTTCCCGATTGTGTTGTGTCCGTAGCAGGTTCACCTCCAAGGTTGCGGACTTCAGCTGTCAACTCATTAGCATTCTGAATGCTTGTGTTCGCCATGTTGGTAAACATTGTCTTTAAGTCGATGTCTGCAGGCTTCAGTTCCTCTACTGCTTTGTGGTAACCTTCGGTCCGATCGCGGTTGATTCGTATTAAATCATTTAATACACCGATCAATTCATTGTCTGTGTTCATACTCTGCTATTGGTTAAAGTCTTTTCATCGGGAACACCACGAGGCTGACCAGGAACAGTGCAAGGAAGAGGAAGAATACCGCTTTCGCGCACCACATCATCACACCATCCAACTCTCCAAATCCGAAAATCCCTGCAATGGCAGCGATCACGAAAAAAATTACCATCAGCCTCAGCATATCCCATTCTATTTGTCTCTTGACTAAGAGAAAACTTATGCCTGTAGCGATTTGGTAACGATGTGGCGGGCTGACAGAAATAAGGGTCTAATCGGCTGTAAGGGGTCTAATCCTCTACATTTTGTGGAAATTGCGCCACAAACGTTCATTTGCCCGATTATAAAACCCCTGAAAACGGCCTTAGAATGGCTGATTCAAATTTGGCACGACTTTTAAAACAGCTACAGCACATGACTTAACGATTTCACCATGTATAAGCTCGAGTTGATCAGCCGCTGGAACCAAGTGAAAGAGAAACTCAAACGTAGATATAACATGTTGACCGATGAGGACCTCATGTTTCGTATGGGCAGAGAAGGTGAATTGATCATCCGCTTGCAGCGCAAACTTGGTAAAACTCGTGCCGATGTCATGAGGATGATAGGAGAAGCGAATTGAGAAGCATGAAAACGTTCTTTAGAATTTTGGCGATGGTCGGACTTACGGTGTTGTTGTTCTCAATGACGCAGTGCAACACGAACAATGACCGGGTCAGCGATTCAGATACAGAAGTGGAAGTTGATGTAGACAGCGAACGCACCGAACTCAAAAATGATTTGCGCGAACTGAGGGATGACATCGACAGAGAGCTCGAAAAGATCGGAAAACGTTTGGATAAAGCAACCGATACTGAGCGCCCGAGGTTAGAAGATGCTAACCGTAGATTAACAGATGAGAAAGCGAGAGTGAACGAAACTCTTGAAGATATAGAAAGTGCCAGTGAGGAAACCTGGAAAGATGTAAAAGCTGCTGCCACAAGCACCTCACGCGAAGTGAAAGCAGGCTTCCAGGAACTTGGCAGAGAACTGAACGACTTATTTACGGATAAGGATTAGTTCGAAAGATTTAGCTAGTGGGGTTTAAAAGTCGCTACCGTCCTGGTGGCGGCTTTTTTTTTGTTTACGGAAAAACCGGTGAGGTGCTGACAAACGCAAAGGAATTCTTATCAGTTCCGATAAACGAGCAGAAATAGCATCATTATAAGCGTTCAATTAACTGATTGTGCGAAACCAACGCACTATCGAGCGTGAGCTATCCAAAATTCCTCAGCGCTGCATTGCGCCTCCGCGGCTTTGCGGTAAAAGACTTTGGTGAAATAAAAAAGTCAGGCGTTACCTGACTTCTTCTCTAATCATCTAGCTAAAATGAATTACTCTTCCATTTCCTGCGTAGCGGTTTCGTTGATGTTGTTTTCTGCCAAGGTGGTTAGAAGTTGGTCGGTTTCTTTTTCCTCTTCAAGAGTTTCACCGAGAAGATTACCAATTTCCTCCAATCCAAGGGTTTTTGCAACTTGTGCAAGGCCACCGTAGGAAGCGATTTCGTAATGCTCGATTTTCTGCGCACCGATGATCAATCCCACGTCACGTGTTGAAGTACCTTCTTCGGTATCTTCGATCACCGACTGTGCCTCTTTTACAAGTCCTTCCATGGCTTCGCACTTTTTGCCGCGAGGTTTTTCGCCAAGCAGCTCAAACACCTGTTCAAGTCTTGCTACCTGCTCCTGGGTAACTGCCAGGTGGTCTTCAAATGCTGTTGCTAATTCCTCTGATGTTGCAGCCTTTTGCATCTTAGGGAGTGCCTTTACAAGATGCTTCTCCGCCCAGTAAATATCTCTCAACTCATCGAGAAATAATTCCTGGAGCATGGAGTCATTCTGCTCTTTGGTGGGCGCTGCCTGAGCTTTCGCAGCGGCACTAGTTCTTTTTGTTTTTTGCATATACTGATGTTTAAGTAAATGATCTTCCAATGCAAGCGTTCTCCACTTGACACTGCGCGATCGATGCAAAAGAACTATGCCCTTGATTTCAATTATTCAAGTTTCAGATCCTTCCGGAGTTTTTTAGGAAGTTTGTCGCGAACCATTTCGTACGACTGGCGGATGTGATACTCCCATTCCTTCTTCTTTAATGCTGAGGATTTCGATACCAAGATCCACTTATGCCGCGCCATATAGGGGGCCGGCTCCATTCCATCTCGGGTAGACATTTCGTCAAATTCCTCATCGGACACTTTGAACGATGCAGAGAAAGGACCTTCAAGGCCTGTGACGCAAAACATCTTTGCTCCCACACAGAAGCAGAGGTCATGGCCCCATTTGATATCTTCAGTAGCCGCTGGCAGGGTGCTACAGAATTGGCGTAAGAAATCAACGCTCATTGGAGTGGGGTTTATCGTGGCCAAATTACCGATTTCCTATTAATTTAGTGGTTCGATCAGGCAACAATGATCGCCCCACAATGAAGAAGTCTATCATCGGTATCATACCGGCACGTTACGCATCGACCCGATTTCCCGGAAAACCGCTTGTTGATATTGCGGGGAAGACAATGATTCAACGTGTGTATGAGCAGGCGAAGAAATGCAGCAGCCTTTCAGACGTAGTGGTTGCCACCGATGATGAACGCATTTTAGCTGTTGTGGAGAAGTTTGGGGGAACCGCGTGTATGACGGCTTCATCCCATCCCAGTGGAACCGATCGCTGTGCAGAGGTGGTTACAACCATGAGCCTACAAGCTGATGCCGTCATCAACATTCAGGGTGATGAGCCTTTCATCGATCCCAAACAAATTGATCTGATCTGCAAGTGTTTCGATGACCACCGCACGGAGCTTGCAACGCTGATCAAGAAGATTTCATCGTCTGAAGTGCTTTTCAATCCGAATTCCCCAAAAGTGATCGTTGACTCCGATCAGTTTGCGATCTACTTCAGTCGTCATGCTATTCCTTATTTGCGGGGCGTAGAGCAGAAGGAATGGCTGGACCGTCATACATTCTACCAACACATTGGAATTTATGGCTATCGTGTTGACATCCTGAAAAAGATTACAAAGCTGGCGCCCTCATCGCTGGAGAAGGCAGAGTCGCTTGAACAATTGCGCTGGCTTGAAAATGGATACAAGATCAAAACAGCCATTACCAGTGGCGACACCGTTGCGATCGATACTCCCGAAGACCTTGAAAAAGTACTCAAGACGCTAACCGCTGCCCGATGACGACCTGCGCCAATTGCAATGGCCAGGTTGAGACAAACTTTTGTCCGACCTGCGGCCAGAAGAATCACCTTCACCGTATCACATTCGGTCATGTTGTTCATGAAGGATTGCACTCCATCACGCATGCCGACAAAGGCTTTCTGTTGTTGGTGAAGTCGCTACTCACGCGACCTGGCTTTGTTGCAAAAGAATACATCGAAGGAAAACGAAAGCGCTATTTCAATCCCCTCAGCTTCCTCGTCATTTCCTCGGCATTGTTTGCTTATTTTGGCTCGATTACCGGGTTTATGGATGCTCTTACCGGTGGAGGTACCGCGCGCACTGGCGGACGACCGATCAGCGAAGAATGGCGCGAAGCATATCGAATTGCAGCAACCTCGGGAAAATGGCTGACCCTGCTACTTATTGCCCCGTTGTTTTCGCTGCTTAGCTGGCTTTTTTTCATCAGGAAAAAATACAACTATGCTGAGAACTTCGTGCTGCACGCATTCATTTTTGGTGAAGCTGTTCTATTTCGATTACTTGTTTTCATTCCGCTGTTTTTGATCGTTCCGGAAAAAACGAGCATACTCAACCTGGTCGTTTATGAAGCCTTCTTTCTCCTGTTTCTAACGGTAGCATACAAGCAATTCTTCAATCAGCATATTCTGCTGATCGTTACCAAAGTTATTTTGATCCGCGCGTTGTTTGTTGTGTTGTTTTGGGGATTGATCTACGGATACGTCATCGTCAAGCCATTAGTCCTGTAAACTTGCGATAGGTGTTTTTTCGACACGGACGATTTCTAGCAGGAACTTTTCAATCTCGTTATAAACAGATTCAACATCTTTTGAAACAAGGGCACCCCCTATCACATGCGCTTCAGCATTGGGTATCGCTACGTGCCTTTTTAATGCAGAAGGGGTTGCAATTTTTTCGTGCATTTCGAGCATCGCGCTTACTTTAACTTCAGGATCCTGATGTTGTTCATCTTTGTAATAGTATAACGTGAGCGAAGGCTGCGTCACTTTCGAAAACGTTTCGTCTGTCATCGTAGACTCCAGTAACTCCTGTAGTTGGACTACCGATTCAAGTCGATACTTGGTGTACCAGTATTGTGATGTTTCATCGTTTCTGCTGGTTTCGCGGTACTTCCCTCCCATCACCATGCGCGCGATGTAGAGGCCCCAGGGATTGTTCGCTAAAAATGCCGCGGGATTGTTGATCTCGATGTTGGGCGACATGTTAACTAACGCGTGGACACGATCGGGAAATTCAGCCGCGAGCTTAAGTGCAAGTGTTCCTCCGGTGGACGTGCTCACAAGAATCACTTTATCTCCGATCGCTTCACCGATGGCCAAGGCCTCCTTTGCTGTGTCCCAGATCCGCTCGGCTGTAAATAATTGCATGCACTCCGTTGTATCCACTCCGTGGTCTGAAAGCCGCGACAAGTAGAGGTTGCATCCGAAGGCCTTTGCGAGTTTTTCATGTACAGGATCGCCTTCTTCCTGGCTTGCCGAAAATCCGTGAAGGTAAACGATTGAATAAGGCGTCTTCGCTTTCGCAGAGTCGAACCAAACAATTCGCGCTTGGTTGTCTGGCTTTAGTTTATGCTGGTGCTCTTTCGATTCAACATACTTTTCAAGCAATCCAGGTGCGGATGGTATTTCCGGCATTCCAGTTTCATAGTCTGGCGATTCGGGCGCAGGGCCGACAAAGTAGAGTCCAATCAATAAGATAACTGGAAATGTGATGCGGATAAACTTTTTGGAAACCATGGACCGCTTATTTATTGGACCTTAAATCACGTTTTGAATCGCAGAAATTTTTTTCGATTGCGATTCACGGTGAAGATAAGTGGGTGCGGGATGAGAACCAAGTGAAAGGCTACACTTCTACAGATTGTTTAACCATCCGTAGCGAAAATGTAAATGTTGTTCCAACTCCTGCGCGGCTACTTACACGAATAGTGCCCCCATTTTTTTCCAAAAATTCTTTCGTCAGTAGCAAGCCTATCCCCATGCCCTTTTCCTTGTGTGTACCCGGTGTGGTAAAATGCGTTTCGGGATTAAAGAGTTTTTGTAAATCAGATTCACTGATCCCAACGCCTGAATCGATAATGGATACTTCACAGTCATCCTCATTTTCGGTGGCTGTAATTCGGATGTTTCCATTCGCACGATTGAATTTGACGGCATTGGCCAACAGGTTTCGAAAGACAAGCCCGATATGATTTTTATCCGCATGCACAACCAACCCTTCCGGAATTTCGTTCGCGATTTTCAGTTGCTTGCGTTCTGCGTGCTCGGAAAACAATTTGACTTTTTCATCGGCTATCTGACGAAGATCAATATTTTCGCGCGCTGCTGTCAGCCCTCTTAGTTGGGTTTGCGCCCACAGTAACAAATTGTCAAGATCATCATACACGGAGTCGAGATTTCGCTTTAACACTTTCGTGATCTCTACAAATTCTTCCTGGGAAAGACCAGTCGTGTTAACAATTTCCATTAGTGCTTTTAAACTCGCAACAGGGCTTCGCAAGTCATGACTGATGATCGAAAACAGCTTGTCTTTTGTTGAATTAAGGTTTCGCAACTGCAGTGTTTGATGCTGGATCTCCCTGTTTTTTTGCTGAAGCGAAATCCGGGCATTCCGATTGTGTCGATTGTTATAATAGAATACAAAGGCAAGGACACAAAGCAGGCTCAGGCAGCCTACATAAAAATAGATCCAAACTTGCTTTCGGTTTATATCTTTAGCTTTCAGCTCCGCATCCTTGGTCAGTAATTCGATCTGGGCTTGCTTCATTTCCGTTTCAAATCGGATTTGCATCATGGCAATTTGTTCCTGACCGCGTTGATCGTACAGTGAATCATGCAGGCCTACGTACAGGGATTGATAGTGATAGGCTTGTTTTAAATCATTAACGGAATAGTAAATTTCCGATAGCAGTTTGTATGCGCGCTCGAGCTCATCCTTAAACCCGGACTTCTTAGCAACTGCGATATTCTCGTGCAGGTAGTTTAGTGCCTCGTCATATTTCTTCAGGGAATTATAACTTTTAGCAATCCTGTGTAGCACGGATGACTTTAAAAAAGTGTTGTCAATTTTTATGGCGATGTCATAGCAACTAAAATAATGGCGGAGCGCTTCCTTCACTGCATTTCGCGCGAGCGCGACATCGCCCAGCGTACGCATCGCGAAAGCGGTAAGGTACTCTTGCTTCGCTTCGTTGCTGAGGACGAGGGCTTTATTAGCAAACACTTCGGCCGAATCAATTTGCTCCATCGCGCGGAAGGTGTAGGCTATATTGTTATAGCATCGCGCCATCGTGCGCAGGTCGTTTACTTCGCTTGCCGTGACGTACGCGTCTTTAAAATAGGTTATCGCCCCTTCATAGCGCTTTTGTTCGTAATTGATCGCTGCCATATTGATCAGGCATCGCGCTACTCCATGTCGGTCACCAATTTCTTCACTTAACTTCAGTGCTTGCGTTGACACTTCAAGAGACTTTGAAAAATCACCCTTGCGGTAGAGGCTCCAACCAAGATTTTCAAGGGCAATCGCCTGTCCATTTTTGTAGTTGAGCAGCTCCGCTAATTCACTTGCCTGTTGTGCATATGTGTAGGCTTTGTTGTTGTCCTTTTCACGGAGCGCATCCACCAGTTGATTTAAGAGCCACACCTTGGTCGTATCCGATGGCACGGAATGCACGAGACTCTCCAGGCTGTCAATTTTCCTGGATTGCGAGAGGCACGAAAAAATAATCACAGATAAAAACGCTGTGATAATGAGTCTCTTCAGTGGCATTAAAACCGAGTATTAGTCACTATAACGATTGCAACTAACACAAGCGGCAGTTGAATTGCTGCTTAAAAGTGCTTAAAACCCTACATTACACTTGTCAGCCGATTTTGGCTGAATTGTCAATGGTCACAAAACAGTCCTTCCATTCCGCCTATTGGCTGGCCAGGCGGTGCTGGTAGCGGTGATTCAACTATAAATTCACTCGGGTCGTCTTTATAGTTGCGTATCCGCTCCTGCGCATAGCGGAAAAATACCTGAGATTGGGTATCTGTAATGCTTTTAAGGCGTTCGGTAATTTGTTTGTTCAACTGATCAATTTTAGAATTGGCGATCGATTTTACCAAGCTTGAACTTTCCTTACTTGCTGCAAGCTTGAATAGGTTAGTAAGAAATACATCATTTGCGGTAAACTGGACAAGTTTTGCATGTCCCTGCGCAAGATCGGCAAGATAGGTGGCACCGATTATCCGATCGATTACCGATTCAAGAGAAGGTTGTTGCCGGTCACGACTGTTGTATTGAATAAGCCGCTGGGCTCTTGCAGGATGGAGGATCAAACTAAAGGTTAGATCGGATGCACTTTCCACGGGGCTTAACGCATCAAATGCAAGGTCAGTTCTCGTCTTTATTACTTCCCGGCTGCGCGAGTATCCGATTGGACGCGGAGGGATTACCTTCAATATATTTTCGGGTAGGGTAAGGGTTGCAGGTGATACGCTTCGAAGCAAAACATCAAGTGCTCTGTTTTGATCGGCTGGCGAGACAAACGCTGTAACCGGTTGTCCATCCCCTCGCATCGCATAGCGGTAGTTCAACCCTCCAATCATTTTTGCAGCTGCCTCTGTCTGATAACGGTGAAAAAAATAAACAGGTACCAGTGCCTCTTCGAGCATGGCCATTGGCATTCCTGGCTTAATATTATTCTCACCAAAATTCTTCAACGCAACGTTTCTTACGTCAAGCACGCGTGACAATTCATCAGCAGGATGCGATCCGTTGTCCCACAAATGCGCATACGGATGCGGACTTCCTGTTGGACGAGCGTCCTGATCGGAAAGGAATGTCAATCCATCCTTGAGTGCGCTTTGCATAATCGCTTCGAGTTGCTGTTCTTCATTTTCAGCAAATTCCTGGTAGCCGTACCGTATTGCAACTTTATCCCATGCGCCAATCTTGTTGTCGTATGCGTTGGCCAGCGAAAGTTTGCCATCCGTCAGTGTTACCAGGGGATGAGGATAATCCATCACGGAAGCAAGTGATTCTGTGCTGGATGAATAACTGTGCGCAAGGCCAAGCGTATGGCCAATCTCATGTGCTGACAGTTGGCGGAGACGCGCGAGTGCCATGGTCTCCATTTCCTTCGACACGGGTTTACCAGTTTCGTATGGTGCAAGTAATCCTTCGGCAATTAGAAAATCCTGTCTGACGCGGAGCGATCCCAGTGTTACATGACCTTTCAGAATTTCACCGGTGCGAGGATCGGTGATGGAAGCACCATATGACCACCCCCGGGTTGATCGGTGAACCCAGTTGATTACATTGTATCGGACGTCCATGGGGTCAGCATCGTCCGGCAGGATCTCAACACGGAATGCATCTTTGTATCCTGCAGCTTCAAATGCCTGATTCCACCAGCGACCGCCTTCCAGCAGCGCTGATCGGATTGGCTCCGGTGTACCACTGTCAAGATAATACACGATCGGCTCCACTGCTTCACTTATTGCAGCATTAGGGTCTTTCTTTTTCAGACGATGGCGTGTGATAAATCTTTTTTCGATAGGCTCATGAATCGGACTGGCATAATCGTAATACGACATGCTGAAATAACCCGCACGCGGATCAAACTTTCGTGGTTTGTATTCGTTGTCCGGCAGTTCTATAAACGAATGGTGTTGGCGCACCGAAACACTGGAAGGGGTTGGCGTAACACTACGGATGTAGGTTCCGGTAGGCTGCCCCGTGAACGTCAGGATCACCTCAAATTCAGAGTTCTTCGGAAAGTTCTTAACCCTCTCGATGTAAAATGAGCTCCGTGATTTATCCAGCGTGTAATTGCCTTGCTGCTGGGACTTCAGCGTCTCAATGACGCCATGCATATCCTGAATAAAAAAGTCAGTGGCATCAACAAGAACGCTGCCGTCATGCTCTGCCTCCACTTTAAATCCCCAGAGCACGGATTGCGCGAAGGCTTCTTCTACCGCCTTACGCTCCGCCCGGTTTTCTGTCACTGCCCGATAGCGATAGTTGGGTTCAATCATTAGAACTTTTGGGCCGCGCTTCTCGAATCGTACGATGCGCTCTCCTCCGAGCTGTCCTCGATCGAGGCCAATGTCATTCGAACCTATTCCTGCCGGTAGTGAGTTAACGTATAGAATCTCCTTTCCAAATTGATTTATTCGAAGCCAGACCTTGTCCTGCTTCTCTTCATAGTAGAATTCAAGGAAGCCTGGAAATTTTTTGAACCCGGTTATTTTCGTTTCTATTGGATTCGTTGCAGGTTGATCAGATTTATCCTCTTTTTTCTTTTGAGCAAAAGAGTGCAGTGAAACGATGATGAACAGAGCATAAAAGAAAAGCTTCAGCTTCATAGGCATAGGTTTGAAGCTAAAGCTAAAAAAATAGTTGAAAGCCGGAAAGGATTTCTACACGGGTTATCAACCTGGCTTTGAATAGTTGAGCTGTTTCAGCAGCACAATAAGTTCCTCCTCGTCCCGCGGGTCAATGTCAAACTCTCTGACAATCTGCGAAACATCCGTCTGAAAGGTTTCCTTAAAGTCATGGAGAAATTTCTTTTTATTTCCTCGGACTTCTACCAACAGTTTGTCTTTTGCCACAAATGTCCGTGATTTTTTTACAATCTGATGATCCTTGTTTCCCACATCCAGCTGTGGATTATAGTTCGCGGATATCGTTTCGGTTGTGAAGAATTGAAGAAGCTGATAGGGCTCTGTATCGCTTATTAGTTTTAGGAACCCGTTGACTTTCAATCCCTCGCTGGTGATGTAATTTCCTCGGACAAATGCCTCCTGATTGCCCTCTGAGGTTACCCATTGAAAGGAAAGCACTTTATCACCAGGAAGAAGTTTTACAACATCTCCATGCAATAATTCAAAGTTGTGTGTTGAAAGGTCAAGTTTCACTTTTACTCCCTCAAGTTTCGTCTCTCCCTTGAGAAACAGGTCGGCTACCAGCCATCGTTCCTCATAGTATGTTGTACCAACTGTACCAGGAGCTGCGCGAGGCAATTCAGAAACAAATCCCAATGAATTTGTTGAGAACATTAGTTTGCTGTGGGGACTCACTTTCACCTGCGCGAACGCAACGGTTGAGCCCAGGATAAGAGATGCAATAAGCCTATACATAGTAATGATAATCAAAAAGAAAAAGAGCTGGAGGCAGCTCTTTTTCGTGAGTGTGAAAAGATCTAGTGCGTGATAAGAATTTCAAATGAGCGATAGCCAAAGTTATCCGATGTATTGCCTACAAGCATGTGGACAAGGATGATGTCGCCATCATGAAACTCGAATCCATCGTCATCTTCTGCGGGCACGGTGTATTGAAAATCATACACGTACGTGTTTCCTGTCAGATCAATCACGCCTGTTTCAGAGTTCGGGTCAAGTGGAAGAGGATCTTCGTTGCCGTAGTATTGACGTGTGACCTCCAGAGTCTCCAACTCGGCATCTTTTCCACTGCTGATATCGGCACTTATGGTGAGCACGTCTCCCGGATGCGCTTCCACAATTCGAAGGGATTGCGCGTTGCGCTCGAGTTTTGTTCCGTTAACAAAAACGGCATTGATGTTTGGCGCCTTTGCGAGTGCCTCATTGCGGGCATCCAGCTGGGGGTTCTCATCAAACCCACCTGTCACACAGGAACTGAGCCCGATGGCTGCGACAAACAGAAGTATATATACATATCTTTTTTCCATAACTGCTATTGTTTAATAAATACACGATTTCCTGTTCCGAAGTTGGGATGGTTAGGAATCACCACATTGTACCCAGCCGCAGTCGTAGTGACGTTTGCTGTGAGGGTGCCAAAGCCATTAACAGGTTGCTCTGGAACAGACAGCGTTCCGTCTGCAAAGTCAAAAACGTAGACGGACAGGATCAGCGGATTTGGAGGAACCACCCCACCAATGTTGTCATTGATGTATAGTCCGGGAGCAATCTTGGTCCACACTGCAGTGCCGACACCGGTCGCAATAGTTCGCGTGTACGTACCTGATAAATCTCTGCTCAGGTTTGGATTGCTTGGCGCTACCACGACCACCCGTTGCTCGGTGACGGTTGTTTCCTGATCCAACTCATTCACATTAGTAACGGAGTAGTTGATTGTATATACACCTGCGGCATTGAGATCAAGGTCAGAGGAAGTCTCGATCCTGCTGGTTATATCATCGGCACCAAGCAATGCTTTTGCACCTGCGTCCGTATACGTGCCCCCCTGGTTCACAATTATAACGGGGTCACCCTGAACCTGAATGGCAGGGAATCGAATTGTTCCTAAGGCAACACCATCGGATTCGAAGTCGCGGTCGCAAGCCAAGACGGTGGCAAGCACTGCGAACATTACAAGTATATTTTTTATTCTGTTCATAGTTGAATTCAATTAAAATGTAGTGTCCCACCAAACCGGTGTGTCAACTGTTCTTAGCTCTGGAGCATTCGGATTTGAAGACGTTTCGTTGGTTGGCCAGATGAGGCGCAACGGAAACGTGTTGCTGAGCGGTGCCCCTTGGATCGATACCGGCAAAACGGGAACGCCCGTTCTTCTCCATTCTGTCCAGCCCTCGAAGCCTTGCTTGCCATTAAATGCGACCCATTTCTGATAGTAGATTTGATCGAGGGTATTGTTGTAGGCATAGTTTCCACCAGGAGCAATCGCAGTTGATCCATTCAGTCCCCAGAAAGCATAGGAAGCCAATACAGCTTCATTGTAAAGATTCTGTGCGTTTTGTCCACTCCATCCACGCTGGGCTGCCTCCGCTTGCAGAAACAAACTTTCGTAACCTGACATCAGGATGACAGGAGCTGTTCGAGAAAGAATGATGCTTGCGTCAGGTCTCGCATAGCTGTTGTACTGCCCGCCATCGGTTGTTCCTGTTCCCTGGCGCAGTCCGGTATATTGGCCACCAGTCGGTGCTGGATCATACAGCGCGGTAAGACGAGTATCACTTGCATCCAAGAGACGTTGTGTCGATGTGAGGCTAGCCACTACGTTGGTTGGCGTTGTGCTGTCAAGTTCCTGCCACAGCGGGTTTTCATTTCCAGTAGCGGTACTGAACGTGATCATGGCATGCTGATCCCCCTCCAGGAACAACGGATTGGTTGCGTACAACGCAGTGATACCGGCTTGAGCAACAGCGGGACGCGCCAACGCCTGGCGAATGTAAAGTTTGAGCTTGAGTGTATTGCCAAACCGTGTCCACATGTTCATATTCCCCCCGAAGATCAGATCGTCAGTGCCTGGAGCAGGCGCACTAGGATTAATCCAAGCCATTGCCTCATCGACTTTGACTACGAGATCATCGTAAATTTCAGATCCGTTGTCGAAACGTGGAGCAAGAATTCCTTCCTTACCACGAAGTGCTTCGCTATACGGAACTTGATCATACAAGTCTACCAGGATTTGATAGGAGTAAACCTGGAGTAATTGGGCGATTGCAGCATAGTTCGTCAGCTCATCTTCAAGCGCTGCGGTTTTCACAAATTTTAGATCCGAAAGAACTCCAGTGTCGAAGCCTCCGCCACCGCTTCCCGAATACATTGCCTGCCATGCACCAACAAAGTTGGTAGTCGTCAGGTTGTACTGCTCAATGCCACTATACTGCGATGCAGTCGGCCCTTGTGTCCAGTAGTGTGCAAGAATACTTCCGAGAATATTGTATTGCGATTCAAGGGTAGTTGCCAGACCGACTTGCGCTGCAGGCAACGTAAGCTGAGGTGTGGAATTACCGGGGTTATTCGGATCAGTGTTGATGTCGAGGGCATCCTCACATGAGGTCATGGCGATGCCTGTCATCATTGCTATCCCGAAAACTAGTTTATTGATTTTCATAATTGATTCATTAATTGGTCAAGAACTAAAATGTCGCTCTGAGATTAACACCATATGTCGCCTGGGTTGGCACTCCATAGAACTCATATCCCTGAACGTTCACAAATCCAGGAGCATTTCCGGCACCGTAAGCGTTAGCTTCCGGATCGATCACGTGGTTGTTCTTAGCCGTGTGCAGCCAAAGATTTCGGCCCACCAATCCGATCGTCACATCCCCAAAAGGAGTTTTGTTCAAAAGCGATTTAGGAAGCGAGTAGTTAAGTGCGATCTCGCGTAACTTGATGAACGATGCATCGATCAGCACTTCTTCATTTCTCGCTCCACCCTGAATGTTTGCCCAATAGTTACGAACCGTTCCGGTGCCGTACATGGTAAGCGGAGTTGTGTTTGGTGCATAGATTGGCTGATTGTTCTCATCAACCCCCGTTTGAACGACTGAGTTTGGAACAATCCATTCTTCGCGATCGTTGAAAGCGGTTTCTTCAAGCTGACCATTAAAATATAGCTGAGCCATTGTTGACGAAGCGATGTTACCTCCCTGACGTGTATCAAGCGTAGCAGCCAGACTCAAGCCTTTGAATGAGAAGGTCGTTGTTAAGCCACCCGTCCAGTCAGGCTGAATGGTACCGATGTAGACAGGGTTCGGATCGTCCAATGGAATACCTGTGTTGTCAACAACGATTTTTCCCTCCGGTGTGCGGAGCGTTGTCGTTGCCTCAAAAACTCCATACGGCTCGCCCACCCTGATTTTTAATCCTGGCGTGAGACCTTGGTTGACGAGTGTCAATTCTGTGTTGCCGGCATTGAGTTCTTCAACGCGATTTTTGTTCTTCGCAAAGTTTACAGAAAGATCCCAATTGAAGGCACCGACTGAAAGCACCCTTCCTCCGAGCGTCACCTCAATACCTTTGTTTGAAACAGATCCAACGTTGATGACCTGTGTATTGTAACCTGAAGATGGCGCTACTGCAGCGTTAAGGATCTGCGATTCACTCTTACTATCGTAGTAGGCTACGTCAAGATTAATTCTACCCTGGAACAACCGTGTATCAAGGCCGAACTCGAGCGATTTAGTAATCTCAGGCTGGAGGTTCGCGTTTCCGATAATGTCACCTTCGCTAAATCCTGGAACAGTAACGGTACCGTTATTGAACGGGAAGGTGATACCCGAAAATGCGCCTGTCGGGGATGCTTGATTAAAGATCGAGGCAGTCTGATACGGGTTAGCATCGTTACCAACTTCCGCATAGCTTGCACGAACTTTAGCCGATGAAAGCACATTGCTGCTGAGGTCAAACGCATCGGTGATGACGAAACTCATGTTGACACTCGGATACCCAAATGAATTATTTCCTTTTGGCAGTGTTGATGACCAGTCGTTACGATAGGTTGCGCCAAGAAATAAAAATCCATTGTAGCTCAAATCAAGTGATGTATAGGCACCAAACAGTCTCCGCTTGTTGCGTCCACCGAATCCTACGTAGTTACCATTTACGTTTCCAAGGTTATCATAGCCCGGAATCGTCAGGTCAGAGGCAATAGCTCCAGTATTACTTGCAGAGCGCTGGTTTACATTGTAGCCGACCAACCATGTTCCTTCGAAGCGTTCGGTAATCTTCTTGGTCATACTCAGAATAAAGTTAGCGTCAATCTCGCGGTTGTTGAGACGTTGCTCGGTGTACTCACCGTTGTAATTAAATGCGCCCTGATAGTTTGGACCGGCAGGGTCATTGTACTCGACAATGTTAGCGAATGTGTTTCGTTCATCAGAGCTCACATCGGTACCAACACGCGCAGTAGCCGTCATCCAATCCAGCGGCTGGTAGGCAAGCTGGAAGTTTCCATATACGCGGTTCATATCCTGATGTGCATAGTCGTTCGCAAGCGTGTAATAGGGATTTACGGCATACGGAGTAAAAAATCCATCTGGAGTATTGAATGGATTGCTCAGGTCTTCCATGTCACGAATGCTGTAGTCGCGCGGAATATTGATCAGGTTCGATATCGCATGATTACGCTGCCCAGTTTGAGGAAGATTCGCGTTAACTCGTACATAGTTGATTGACGCACTAGACCTCAACTTATTGGCAAGTTGTGTACTTCCATTGAGAGTAAAGTTATTACGGTGATAGTCCGTAGTTTTGATAACACCGGTCTGCGCAAGATCTGTAAACGACAAGTAGTACGTTGACTTCTCATTTCCTCCAGACAATGACAATGAATTTTGGAAACTCTTTCCGATCTCCCAGAAATCCTCGATGTTAGAGGGTAGTGCCTCATAGCGCTTATACTGCTGAATGTTATTCACAATAGCACCGTAAGGGCGAACTGAACCATCAAACGGATCACCCCAGCTCTCCTGGTCATTGAGATATGTCTGATTGTCACCCAACTGTCCCTGACCAAATCGGTTCTGAAGCTTTGGAGTCACCAACACTTTTGAAAGCAGGTAAGAGCTGTTGAAGACAACTTCATTCTTGCCGTTGATATTTCTTCCCTTCTTCGTTGTGATAAGGATAACACCACTTGCAGCACGGGATCCATAGAGCGCAGCCGCAGCGGGTCCCTTTAGTACGGACACTGATTCGATATCTTCCGGATTGATATCGTTTGCGCGGTTACCGCCATCGACCACGTTGTCGAAGAAGTTTCCGGAGGCCTGCACGTTATTGTTTGAACTGTTGTTGATGGGAACACCATCCACAACAAATAGCGCCTGGTTGTTTCCGAGGAGTGATGTCGGACCACGAAGCACAACGCGCGTACTGCTTCCGAGGGCGCCACCCGCATTTGTTATCTGAGCACCTGCAACTTTTCCCTGAAGCGAGTTAAGTACGTTTGTCTGTCTTCCTACGGTGAGTTCGTCACCCTTTACTTCCTGGAGCGCGTAACCAAGCGCCTTCCGCTCACGGGTAAAGCCGAGCCCAGTCACCACAACCTCACCCAATTGCTTCGCATCCTGCGTCATGATTACATCAACCGTTGAGCGACTTCCAATTTCGATTTCCTGCGTCTGCAAACCGATAAAGGAAAAGACCAGCGTACCTCCTGTGGCGGGAACCCGAAGGGTAAAATTTCCATCGGTGTCAGTTACAGCACCCGTTGCTGTTCCCTTTAAAACAACATTGACACCCGGCAAAGCAGCTCCGTCTTCGGAGGCTGTCACTTTACCGGAAACCGTTCGATCCTGAGCCGTAGCGTGATGCACCATCACGACAAAGCTTAGAAAACCTACTAGTAAAAATTTCCTCATACTTTTTGGTTTTGTTTGAATAAATAAAAACTGCAACCTGTACAACGGTACGGTTGGTGGTCAAATGTGAAAAAAGCATAAGCGAAAAAAATGACTTTAACGGAGGTATATTCGAGCGCGAAGTCTCATCCGTTTTACGTTAAAAAAAAGGTTGGAACGGAGCGAAGAAAAAAAAGCCCCTCCATCTGAGGGGCCGAAATTTCTGTGGTCATGAATGAGATGATCAGACCGTTAACCTAAACTTATGAAGAAATTTCAAGTACAAGACGGAGCAGCGATCGCAAAAGTTTTATGGGATTATGAAAATTCTCACCCAAGATGTATTAACCCAAAAAAAAGCAGCCCTGCCAGCTGCTTTTCACGTGATATGTTTGTCGTGATGACTAAATCAGTTTTTCCAGGTTCGCCTTGGCAATGGCTTCAGATTTACTGTTAACCTGAAGTTTCGAGTAGATATTCTTGATGTGTGTCTTTGCCGTCTCTTTGGAGATAAACAATTCCTCAGAAATTTGTGTATAGGTCTTTCCTTCCGAGATGAGCTGAAGAATCTCAGTTTCTCGTTTAGTCAGTGGCGAGTTTGGATTTACGTGATAGTTATCAATCACCATACGCGCAATTCGGCTGCTCATGGGAGCTCCCCCTTTTACAATTTCCTCAAGGGCGGAGAGCAACTCCATATAGTTTGCACTTTTTGTTATATATCCGGAAGCTCCAGCCTTTAATGCTTCAAACACCAATTCACTGTCTTCGTACACCGTGACCATAATAATTTCCGATTGGGGGCTTTTATCTTTAATGATCTTGGTTCCCTGAATACCATTCATTCCGGGCAGCTCAATGTCCATTAGAATAATCTCAGGTTTGTCGCGGTTGATGTTATCAATTGCGTCCTCACAGTTTCCATACGCATTGATCACCATGAACTTCTGGGAACTGTTTACAATGAGACTGAAACTGTTCCGGATCTCCTGATCGTCTTCAACAATCAGTACTCTCTTCTTAAACGGCAAGGCCATATTTTAGTGTTTTGTTAAGCTTAAACTGAAGAACGATTTTCGTCCCTTCTTTCTTCCCGCTGTGTATACGTAAGATCGCGTGTATCCTATCGGCTCTTTCGCGAATATTTTTAAGACCGTTCGTTTTTTGTATTTCACCGGTCGAAAACCCTATACCATCGTCCTCGAACGACATCGCGAACTCATCATTCTGACGCGACAAGGAGAGCGTGACATTGCCTGCAGACGAGTATTTGAATGCGTTTGTCATGGCTTCTTTAAAGATGAGGTTGGCTTCACGACTAAAGCCATATGGCAATTTGATCTTTTCCTTCACTGCATTGAATGCCCGGAAGTTGATGTTCTTCTCCTCAAACAATTTTTCCCCAAAGTCGCGTATGTGGATAAATAACTTTGAAAGCTCATCATTTCCCGGATCAATAGACCAGATAAAATCTCGTGTACCGGTATACAAATATTTTGCTGAGTCTTCAACTTTCGTGTAGAGATCGTGTCCGCTGCCATGGATGTGACCGTTACCATTGCCGTTCATCTGTGCATTCAGTTTCAGCAGACTTACATAGTTGATAATACGCGTAAGTTGATTTCCCATCTCATCGTGAAAGTCGCGCGCAATCTCTTTCCGCAGCGTCTCCTGCTCGCGGGCGCGGATACGCTCGAGCATCATTACCTGGTTAACGCGTTGTTTTACGCGTAAATACAGCACAAGCGTAATGGCACCTGCCAGTAGTATGAACATCCCCACAATGAAAGAGGCAGTCTGATAAAAAGGCGTCATGACAGTGAACGCATAGCTGTACGGTGGCGACCAGCTTCCTTGGCTATTGGTGGCAACAACCTTAAATACATAGCTGCCAGGCGGGAGGTTGCCATATGTCACCTGGTGATTCGATGATGGTTGCGACCATGTCTTATCAAAGTTCTCCAGGAAATATCTGAACTTCACAGACTTCGGATAACGCTTGTCAACCTTATTAAAAATAAACGTGATGTGATTTTTTTCCGGTGGCAAGGATGGACGATAAGGAAGCTTGAAAAAACCGATCACACTATCTGCATATTGACGGACGGAATCCTGACCATAAAATATTTCAATGTCAGTCAGGTGGATAGCGAACGAGCGACTCTTATTGATTTGCGATTCTTTAAACTGATACAATCCGTCAATGAGCCCGAAAAGTTTTTTCTTTTTGCTCAGGAAAAACGCGTTCTGATTAGTTTCAACTCCGCTCAGCCCATTGTCATAGTCGTAATGCAGATTCTCAACGATCTCATTAACGGAGTTCACGCGGATTTTGCTGATCCCTTTTTCAGAACCTATCCAGATAAAGCCATTCTCATCTGTCGCAGCGAAATAGATGAAATCAGACGCCAGTCCATCGTGGGTACTCAATACTTTTTGAGCACGCGTTCGCGGGTTGTAGATTGCGACACCGGCACCGCTGGAACCAATCAACAACAACGAATCGCGGAAGGGTTCGATACTCGTAATGGACGTGTTCTCCATTCCATTAACGGTAAACGACCTCACCCGGTCTTTTTCAATTATACTTACACCAAATTCATTCCCAACAAAGAGCTTTTTATGATGAAGTGAGAAATGCGATGCTGTTACCGCGTTGGACGTTAACCCTTCACGCGTTGTTACCGATTTGAAACTTTTTCCATCGAAATAATTTAATCCTCCGCTCAGCGTTCCGGCCCATAACCCACCCGTGTCATCGAACTCAATGTCGCTGATGGTTGCGCTTGAGAGCCCATCGTCACGCGTATACCAGTGAAATCGATTTTGGTGCTGATCGAACTTGCCAAGCCCGTAGGCGGTACCAATCCATATCTCGCCTGATGGACTTTCTTTGATGGTAAACACAACGTTTCGGTAGTGTTCGGTGGCATCGAAATATGATTGTGCACTTTCACCAACAATTTTCCAGAGCCCTCGTGCTCCAGAGACCCATGTAGCCCCTTGCCTGTCGACCAAAATGGACGAAACACTCCGCAAGTTGACCTCGTCATATTTCACAAAATCCTGCAGGAAATATTTATATAATCCAGTTTCCGAAGTTGCAAACCACGTGCTTCCCTCCGCATCAACAAGCACCTGACTAACGTCAATGTCACTGATCACCGTATCAATCTGAACTTTCTTACCGAAAATCTTTTCCTTCATCAGCGTCATGTTGCGGTGCGTCCAAAACACATCATTAAGCGAATCGTAGTAAACGATATGATTTTCCACGGGAAGATCACGCTTAATAAAATCCCGGTTCGGAAAATCAACCGTGAAATAACCTTTATCTGTCTCGACCCATACTTCGTTTTTATAATTGAAAAGTGTCAGCGGCCTTCCAAACTTGTTCTCGTGTGTAAAGGCGTATTCACCCTTTCCGGATCGCACGTAGAACGAACTGTCATTGAGGTACATCAGAATACTTTTGTCAGGGGTGAGGTGGTAGTACCTCGCCAATCGGTTTTTAAGGAAAGGCCTCGACCAATAGTAGACCGAATCATTGTGAATTTTTCCAAGGTCTCCCAGCCCTGATGTAAAGAACAAGGTGTCGCTATACTCGAAGATCCTTCGTATCCTTCTCGAATTACTTGGCGTTCCGGGCTGCTTGAATGTTTTAAAATTGAGGCCGTCAAATTTTGTGATTCCCCTGGGATGAACAATCCAGAGATTGTGATTAAGATCGAGTTTCAAGTAAGAGATGATATTGCTGAGAAGGCCATCGCGCGTTGTGTAAACTTTAAATTCGCGCCCATCGAAACGTGCCAGTCCCCCCCCATGCGTGCCGATCCACAAATATCCATTGCGATCTTCCAGCATGATGTTGACATTCGATTGAGGAAGGCCATCAACGGCTTTGTAGTTACGAATGGTATAGGAATCTTTTTGCCCCAGCGCCACTGAGCAACTTGCGAGCAAAAACACAACCATCCAGAACGTACGCATAGCCTTTCAACAATCAAATTAGGAGATAAATAATGTAAAGATAATACCGCTGATTACGGTATATCGTATGGATAAGTTTATTTAATTTTCCACTGAAACCTGCAACCTATACTCCGGTATATAGGTCTTAGAGGAAAACGAATAGTTAACCGCATTTCGCATGATTAAAAATTACCTGCTTATCAGTTTCCGAAGCTTAAAAAAGCATTTGTCGTATTCGCTTATTAACGTTCTGGGGCTCGGCCTTGGTCTTGCAACGTGCTTATTACTTGTCACGTGGATTCGCCATGAACTGAGTTTCGACACCTTTCACGAGAAGGCAAGTCGCATCTACCGCTTCTCGCTTGAATATGGCAATGGTGGCCAGGTTGCTTCCACATCCGTCTCGCCCACAGCGCTGATGCCTACTATACTTTCGTTGCCCGAAGCCGAGGCTGGCGTGCGGTACTATAAAGTCTCAGGCCGCAATCCGTGGATTGTGCGTTACAACGATAATACGTTTCGTGAAGCGCAGTTTTATGTAGCAGACAGTTCCTTCTTCGATCTTTTTTCGTTTCGGTTATTAAAGGGGAATCCGAAAGAAGCGCTGCGCAACCCGTACTCCGTTGTGTTGACCGAATCGATCGCAAAAAAATATTTTGGCAATGAGGATCCGCTTGGCAAACAGCTTCTCGTGAACAACAAACGCGAGTACGTAGTGACAGGCGTAGTGGAAGATCTTCCTGATAACTCACTCTTTAAATTCGAACTTCTCGCGTCTTTCACCTCATTACCACCCTCGATGCTTCAGACGCAATGGTGGAGTGCAAACTATCAAACGTTCATCCTTGTGAAAGAAAAAGCAGATGTCGATGCACTCGAAGCAAAAACCAACGAAATCGTCAAGAAGGAAGTTTCGTTTGGTGAAGGAGGATACGTAAAGTATAACAAGATGGCGCTTACGGATATTTACTTAAAGTCACCGTTTGCAAACGAGCCTGAGGTAATAAGTGACATACGCTATGTGTATATCTTCTCAGCGGTAGCCGCGTTAATTCTTCTTATTGCCTGCATCAACTATATCAACCTGGCCACCGCCAAGGCAGCTGACCGCGCCAAGGAAGTTGGAATTCGCAAAGTGGTAGGAGCGCTACGCAAGCAATTGTTTTTTCAATTTATTGGAGAATCTGTACTGATTACATTCCTCGCTTTCGCGTTCGCGTTTTTCCTGAGCCAGCTCATGCTGCCGCTGTTCAACCAGCTAACCGGAAAACATTTCGCAAGTTCCGTTCTGCTTCAGCCATCGTTCTTGCTGACCTCTGTTGTCGTACTGATTGTCATAGCAATTCTTGCAGGAGCATATCCTGCTTTTGCGATCACATCCTTTAAACCTGTTTCAGTTTTGAAAGGGAATTTCAAAACCTCCGGAAGAGGGATCTGGCTACGCAAAGGTCTCGTGATCTTTCAATTTGGCATCTCGATCATTCTGATCACGGGCACCATAATCATCGTAAAGCAACTGAATTATATCCAGGCAAAGAATCTCGGCTACGATAAAGAACGTGTTATCCATCTGCCGCTCGATAGTTTGACACAAGCCTCGTATTCAAGTTTTAAGAATGAATTGCAACGGAGAGGCCTTGCCGTCAATGTCGGTCGCGGCTCCGAATCGCCTGTGCAGATTGGAGCGGGATACTCTGTCAAGACAAAAGAGACTTCTGGCCAGGGCATCGTTACCACCGGTTTAATTACCGACAGCGATTACCTTCCAACGGTTGGGCTGGAGCTCCTGCACGGGAGAAACTTTTCAGAAGCAGACTGGATACGCTATCAAAAAGATACGATCTACACGTTCATCCTGAATGAGGCCGCAGTACGGGCGTTGTTTCTTGAACCCGAAGACGCGGTTGGCAAGATTGTGGATATCGGGGGTCGTTCAGGTGAAGTAGTCGGGGTAGCTAAAGATTTTCATTTCTCCTCCCTCCACCGTGAAATCAATCCACTGGTGATCTTCCAACAAGACCAGTTTTCGAAAATTTTTATTCGACTGCCTGAAGGTGACGTCAGCAAACATGTTGAGGCAGTGAAGGAAATTTATTCACAATTATACACGCATCGACCGTTTGAATTTCAGTTTCTGGACGAACAATACGAGGCTTTATATGACAACGAACAACGGCTCGGATCTGTGTTCGTAGTGTTTGCCACCCTGGCGATCATCATTGCCTGTCTTGGATTGCTTGGCCTCGTCTCCTTCTCTGCCGCGCAAAAAACCAAAGAAATCGGAATCCGAAAGGTGATGGGAGCAACACCCGCGAGCATTGTTGTGTTGATTACAAGTGATTTTACCAAACTCGTGTTTGTTTCCATCGCACTGGGGCTTCCACTTGCCTACTGGGTAATGGAGCAATGGCTGAGAGGCTTCGCTTACAAAACAGAAATTGGAATGTTGCCGCTGGCTGTTGCCGCACTCATCGCGATCACACTTGCGCTTTTCACCGCAGGATATCAGGCCATAAAGGCCGCCATGGTGGACCCGGCAAAAACATTGCGAAACGAGTGACGAACGAAATCTACGACTCCCGGACATCTCGTGATCCGGGAGCCGTTTGGGGTATAGGCGGTTGATAAACTTTCTGTAAGTTCACCAGCCTCGGCCAAACTCCTGTCGTATGAAAAACATTCTGTTTGTCTTAACACTAGCCCTGTGCGTGACAACGACCTGCATGGGTCAAAATAATCTTCAAGCTTATATGGCTTCCGCCCGGGAGGCTTATAAAGCAAAGGACAGTAAGAAGTTCTACGAGATGATCCTGGAGGCTCACAAGCTTCATCCGTATCACCAGGGAGTTTTATACAACGCAGGACTTGCCGCAGCACTCAACGCTCAAGCAAAAGAAGCCATTGATTTTTTAACGAGAGCAATTCATATCCGTGCTGACTACAATCTTGAAGTGGAAGATCTTAGCAGTCTGCAACCGCTACCCGAGTTTGCTGCGCTCAAGAAACTTCAGCGGTCGCTTCAGGAGAACGTGCAACACTCCGACACTGCATTTATAGTTCACCAAAAAACACTTCATATCGAGTCTATCGCTACAGGAGAACGCGCTGGAATATTTTATCTTGGTAGCATTCACAGGCGCAAAATTATTCGAGCAGATGAAAAAGGTAATGTGACGGACTTCACCGCGTCAGAACAAGATGGTTTAACTTCGGTGTTTGGCGTTAAGGTAGATGCGAAGAAAAACGTGCTCTGGGCATGCACCTCTCCGATGCCAGAAATGGAAAACTTTGACACAACCCTCACGTCTGCGCTTTTCAAGTATGACTTAAAAACTAAGAAGCTGTTAGCCAAATATTCGCCTGAATCAAAAGGCGAACATGCATTTGGTGACCTGGTGCTAGACCGCAACGGTAACCCGTATGTGTCCGACTCGAAGACGAACACGATCTTCGCTGTCGATCTCAAGCGCGGCTTAGTGCCATTTTTCACATCCGATCAATTTTGGAACATACAAGGAATCACTTTTAGCGATGATGGGAAATTCCTTTTCATTGCCGATTATGTGAAAGGAATTTTCAGGCTTACCGTGGCGGACAAATCGTTGATTCAATTGTCTGCCGACTTTCAGACCTCGTTAAAATCCATTGATGGGCTCACGTTTTATAAGAACTCGCTCATCGCGATTCAGAACCTGATTTTTCCGATGCGCAGCACAATCTACCAGTTAAATGATGCCCAAGACAAGCTGGTTTCGTTTACAATCATTGATCGGGCTCACCCTGCCTTTAATGAGCCTACGATCGGATGCATTGCCGATGATAAATTTTACTATGTGGCCAATAGTTTATGGTCTGGCTATACCGAAGATCGTAAACTCAAGCCTGAGTCGGAATTGCAGAACGTAGTGATTTTGAAAGCCGATTTAAAAGCGCTTACAAAATAGCTTATTGTTTTGACTTCTTACGTTTATAAATGAAATCATATGTTGTGGTCCACGTCTTTCCGTTGTCAGCACTGACTTCATTGAACTGGCGAACCTGATCCGGACCCTGGTTGTAAAAGATAAATCTACCGATCTGTTTTTGATTTTGTGCAGAGAGCGTTTCGAATTCAAATCGCATGGCTCCATCCTTGTACACACCATTGACGAACATTGACGGGTTGTTGAGATTGAGACCTCCTGACCCAACCCAATGTTGTTCCCATTTTCCCGAAGCGGAATTAACGTAGTTAATGCTTTTACCCGTATTCGGCACTGGACCCAGCGCAGTCCAGTTTTCAAGTATCATGCAACCGCCAGAAGCAATTTCAACGTTACTGGTACCGACCTGGACGTTTGTTCCATTTTGAAATACGTCCCACTCGCCTACCCAAAAATCGAACTCGCGCGCCTGCGGAATCGTCATGCAGGGGAATGCTTTGTTGGTCACAACTTTGACCACTTCAGAAAAACGTTTGTCGGTCCTGACATTATTGAAGTCGGGGTTGGTTTCCAGCTCTGTGAAATTTACGTAGCCTAGCGCAATTGCTTTATCAAGATAGGCGAAGGTTGCGTCTGCATCTTTGCGGATGGAAGCAATCCGCGCAAGTCTCGACTGAACTGTCGCCTCAAGAAAGGGCGCAGGTTTATTTTCAAGCGATTTTTTATAATTGGCGATCGCCTTATCGTATTGACCAATGTTATGATACGAAAAGCCAAGACGATTCCAGGCAATTGCCGGAGCTTCGCCCGCTTTCAGAGCCGCCTCATACACAGCAATGGCACCCTTCCAATCAGACAGAAAAAACAGCGAATCAGCTTTTTGAACGGATACCGAACTTTGCGCAGCACAAATGGCGCTAACGAAAACCAGGGTCATGGCACAAAGGGTGAGTCGTGACTTCATAAATTTAGGGTTAGGACTAAAAAGGTAATCCTAAAATTTACAAAACGAATCACGCAAACTGGACGATTTTAGAGCCTAGTAGCAGGTGGATTAATTTACTGCACTCGCGTAGCTATCGGCCTCGCGTTTTTCTATCATGCTATGCATAACATCTCCAACTTCTTTCGCGGAATGGTATTGTTCTCCAGCAAAAGTGCTGATTGTTTTCGCCAGCTGCTTTTGGTAAAACTTATTTCGGGTCTTAACCTCACCAAGAGCCGGTGTATCTGGACCAATTACCGCAAACCAAATTTGTCGTGAGCCCCGCGCAAATAACCTGTGCTTTGTCCAATTATTTTTTCCGCTACCCCTGCCATGATCTGTCGTGATGATAAGTGTTGTCTTGTTCTTATAATCTGGCGATGTCTGCAGGTAGTGCCATAAGTCCGCGATAAGCTGGTCGGCCTTGTGAGCTGCCTCCAGGTATTCATCATATCGGCCGGCATGCCCGTGCTCATCGGTCTCATTGAAGGAAAGGAACAGTACTTTTGGTTTCCTGCGTTTGACGAATTCTTTGGCATAGGAGTATGTGTATTCATCGAAGCGTGTTCCATTGGCCTGATTGATTACCTGGTGCTGATTCTCATTCAACCATCTTTCATGGTGCGTTATCTGTCCATTAGCCAGATCGTTGCCCGCATTGACATGAATCCCCGACCGTTCCTCGTTCAGGATATACGGAAAGGCATCCCACGTAGCAAAGGCAGCAACCTTGTCTTTAAAGTCCTTTTGCCTATTTAGGAACTCAAGCACCGTTGCATTTGGATTCACTACTTTTTTATTCGAATGAACGCGCGGGTCCGCAAATCCAGTAAGCATCTCGCTGTATCCCGGATAGGAAATTAATTGGAGGTTCGAGCAATTCACCTTGTTTCCAAATTTCCTGTTTCCATAAAGTTGTCCGTCTACCGCTACAACGTTCCACAGGAACGGCATCAGGTTTCTGCGGCTTTCCTCCATTGACTTTCCCACAAATGAATTGGCTTGCGCATCCTTCGTGAATTGCTTATTCATAAGAATTTTCGCATCGGGTCCTTTAAACACTTCCTGCCATCGATACCCATCCAAAGCGACAATAACAATGTTTTCGGTTTGCAATTCCTGGCTGAAAATCGGGAAGGTCAGTGTTGAAAAAACAAGAAGAAAAAAGAATCGGATCATATAGCCAGCAGGTTCAAATCCCGTTCCATGGTAAGGGAGTACTCTCAACACAATGTGGAGGATGCATTCGTTTTACCGAGTGGTAGATATTATCAATGCATACTTCAAGTCTAAAGGCACTGTAGGGCGTAGAGTATTTTTTCTGCGTGTAGTCGAATGACGTGAGCGCTTTTTTAAGTCCACGAACTACGTCATTCGCACGCGGTCGGTTAGGAAAAAATTTACATATTGGGGGGCGGTTTGTTTAAAAATCGTCAACCTAACGCCAATGTTGCCTTTAAAATCTTCGCTTACACAGAAGTTAGAGCACGCCAATGGATTTTGGTTTACTGTGTATGCATCCATCAGCGCTTTCTGCCTTTACACCTGTATCTACGCTTTCCGAAAAACATTTTCTGCAGCAACATTTGAAGGAATTGTATACGCTGGGATAAGCTACAAGGTCTGGCTCGTTACGTTTCAGGTTGTAGGATACGCCATGGCAAAGTTCTTCGGGATCAAATTTATCGCGGAATTAAAAGCACATCAGCGCACATCGGGCATTTTGCTGATGGTGTCGCTTGCTGCGTTGGCATGGCTCCTGTTTGCAATTGTACCGGCACCTTATAATATTATTTTTCTTTTCATGAATGGCTTCCCTCTCGGACTTGTGTGGGGAATGGTATTCGGTTACCTGGAAGGAAGACGAATGACGGAAGTACTGGGCGCTTCCCTTTCGGTGAGTTTCATTTTTTCCGCGGGTCTCTGCAGGTCTGTTGGCGCCTATCTTATGCGCGACTGGGGTGTGAGTGAAACATGGATGCCATTTGCTGCATGCTGCGTTTTCGTTGTGCCGTTACTTGTCTTCCTTTGGCTTCTGGACAAAGTACCGCCACCTTCTGCGCTCGATGAAGCCCTGCGAACAAAGCGGCAACCCATGAACGCAGATCAACGAAAACATTTTGTAAAGACATTTTTGCCCGGGATTGTTCTGTTTGTGCTCGCCTACATGCTGCTCACAGCCTTTCGCGACTTCCGGGAAAACTTTGCTTCGGACGTTTGGAAGTCTCTTGGCTATGGCCACGTTGCAGGAATTTATACCCGCACTGAAACACCGGTCTCCATACTTGTCCTCGTGATCATGGGAAGCATTATGCTGATTAAAAACAATAAGCTTGCACTGATGGTAAATCACCTCATCATCATTGCTGGCATGTTGCTGATAGGGATCGGCACGCTGATGTATGAGCAAAAACAGATCGAAGCTCCGATGTGGATGATCTTAATAGGCGTTGGGCTGTACCTTGGATATGTGCCGTTCAACAGTATCTTCTTTGACCGACTCATTGCCGCCTTTAGGTATATTGGCACCGTGGGCTTCATCATGTATGTGGCGGATGCATTCGGCTACCTTGGAAGTGTGAGCGTGTTGTTTCTGAAAGAATTTACGTATACACAGTTGAGCTGGGTGGAATTCTTTGTTTCGGGTGGTTATGCCATTTCCATCTTAGGAACCTTACTCATCACTGGATCGATGATTTACTTCCACTTGCGGCACAAACAACTTCAATCCTGAACCTCGTTTTTAGCAAATTGTAGTTTCCCCGTGACATAATCATTATAGTAGCTGCTCATGTCGACAATATCATCGACCGATTTTGTACTAAGCTGATTTGATTTAACATAGGATTCAATGGCACCATCCGACTTGTCTACAAGCGTGGGATAAATCTTTTTCTTAAACTTGTGAAGTCCCTGAATTTCCTCATCGTACAGAACATAATACTCGTAGTCGGTTAGATCGAGGTGAAGTGAATACCAAAGGGTGAGTTGCCGTCTGAGAATTGTCACCTCCCCATCTACCAGTAATTCAAAAAACTGATAAGTTCGGGCGGCACCAACGCCTATATTGAGAGAAACGAATCTCCGCTCGGCTTCGAGGTCTTCATCAAAAATATTAAGGTAAGCAATTTTGAAAGCCGGGATCACACTGATCTGATCGGCAACACGAAAGAACACGACATCGTAGCCGTGTTTAACGGAAATCTCTCCGCGCAAAACTGATTTTGATTTTAGCACTACCGAACCCTGAAACCATTCTTCGGCAAACGATGAAACTGACAGGAATGTCATCACGAACACCAGCACAACTCTACTCCACATGACCTGCAAATTTTTCAATCCAGCGGCTAAATTCGCATGCCAGATCTAAAGAGCTTTGATATTCGCTTTTTGAAAGTATTGCTGCATCGCCCCATTCACTACATCAAGTGCACGCGCATATAACGCAGGATTTCCATTCGTCATGTGTTGAAGGAGTTGCTTGCTCTCGCGCATATAGGGTAAGGCAAAATCCGTGTCGTGTTTAGAAATATCCAACACGTTGTCGATTATGTCGGCATATTTCACGGTATGGGCGTCAGAACTCACATCCGCCAGTCGTTCCGCTTCGCGTGTTCTCCTCGTTCTGCGGTTAAGGTTCGGATAATTAGTTTTGGTAAACACATCTGTCAGTTCTGTCACGAGTTTAAAGGTCTCATCCGATTCAGCCTGGTTCATTACTGAGTCAAGGAAAAGCTTCAACTGCTCAGGCGTCACCTGTGTGTCTTCGAGAACATCGTGTAAAAGCGAAGCGGCAAGTAATGGTACTTCCTGCGAATATTCGCGCACGATCTCCATCACGCGAATCGGATGAACAATATACCGTTCCTTTGCAAATTTGCGCATCTGCTCACCGTGCGCCTCATCAGCAAACATTTTAACCTTCTCCACCTTCTCTCCTGTGCTCATATTCAGTCCCTCGCAGATAACAACTTGATTCATGCGTCTACCGTTCGCGCAAGTGAATCTTTTTCGTAGAATTTTATGCCCGGTTTGCTCGCGTTACGCGAGAACGTGTATTACATCTTGAAGCGACTCAAAAATGAAATCCGGCCGGGCGTTTAGCAGCATCGCCCGCGGTTGCGTCCCAGCAAGGACAGCAGCAGTATAGGCACCCGCGTTTTTTCCTTCCTGAATATCAACGAGTGTATCGCCTACTTTCAAAACATCCTGTGGATCGATGTTCAGGTAACTGCACATCGTGAAGATCATTTCAGGATGAGGCCGCCCTTGTTTGCATCGCTCATAAACATTGGTATAGGCCAGTGAATGATTGTGCCATTGAAGCTTTTTCATCAGCGGTTGAAAGACGTCATGTGGCAAGCCACTCGCAATCCCAATCGGAATTTTTCTGCGATGAAGTTCATGCACTATTTCAGGAAATGCAGGATGCTCAACAAAGTTGTCGAGACTGCCCTCAACATTTCTCTTAAACGACTCAAGTATCTGCGCTTTGACTGCTGCTGGTGGGTCTGCATCGGCAAGGATGCGATCAATTGCTTCCTTCTTATCCAATCCCCGCACCTCTTGAATCTGTGACCGCTGTACAACGAAACCATGCTGAGAAAAAGCCGCTTCAAAACATGCGTTAATGACAGTTGGGTCCTTTTCCAGAACGGTCGTTCCTATCAGGTCAAATAGAATGGCGCGAATACGCAGCATGGTCAGCAAACAAATTCATCCAAGTTACTGAAATTCTCAAGCGGTTTATAATCGATAGATGCTACATGAGAAAAGTCGGTTGTGGTTTTTCACGAAGGTATAATTTTTTCATCCTGATCAAGATTAACGCTTTCGATATGGTACAGACAGTAATTGGAATATTTGATGACAGCACAAAAGCCGAGTGTGCCGTGCATTCACTCATGGATAATAATTTTGACCGCGAACACATTGACGTATCCCTTCCACCGGAAGTATCGGAAACGCGAGGCGATGCAACGGATGAGAATGGAGTGTTCGACAGTAAGATCGGTAAATACTTTCTGAATGTGTTTGGCGATACTCAACTTGCGATGAAATATGCAACAGTTGCTCAGCGTGGAACTGTGATCGCGGTGTTGACTCATAACTACAGTGATGCTATGAAGGCAGCCAATATTCTGGATGACTGTGGCGCACTCAATGTTGATGAACAGTTTAAAGTTCAAGAGGATGCTATGACACGCGATGACCGGAGAATGGAAGCGCGCGTAGCAAAAACAGAATTAAACTCCGAGCCAGATGCTGACCGCTCAAAAGAACGGAGCCCGTCACTTGATACGACCGTAAGTAATCCGAACGGGCCGAGTCGCGAAGGTGTCGTCATTACGCGAAGCCGTATCGTCCACAAGGCGTCAGATGATGAAATCCACATTAAAGAAGATACATGGATCGACAGAAAGTCGCTTGACGACCTGGACGAAGGAAAAGTCTAGTTTGCTCATCAAAGGCTACATGTAGTGTATGTCCTCTGTTCAAGAGATGACAGCAATTATTATCTTTGAACACGATGGCATGGTTTGCTCACGAAAACTCGATTGTAAGAAAAATCTGGGGCCGGCACGATACGGTGTTGCTGATCTTTGCCGGGTCAGCAGCCGAGTTTGCGCTTAACAAGGCCGTTGACTGGTTGTACTTCACGGGACGGCTTCCCTCTGACCCGCTTGGGCGACTGTTCTCTACCGTCACATACGCACGAAATATCGTCTTCGCTGAAAATCAACGTGCGCTGTCGGTGATTGATGCGATGCGCAATATTCATAAGCAGGTAGAATCCAACAGGAATGCTACCATCCCAGATTGGGCCTATCGTGATGTATTGTATATGTTGATTTACTATTCGATTGCATCATACGAAACACTCGAACGCAAATTGACCGCCAGTGAAAAAGAAGAAGTTTATGACGTCTTCTACCGCGTGGGTGATCGCATGGGATTAAAAGAGTTACCAAAGACATATTCATTGTGGCTGTTGAGTCGCGAACATCACCTCGTACATGATCTTGCCGTAAGCCAATACACCACCGACTTGTTTCGACAGTATAAAAAACACCTGGGAGCGCTCCGTTACAAGATCCTGATTGAGTCGCAGAAACTTGTCGTTCCAGGACGTGTTTACGCGCTTCTTTCTTTTCGGCCCGCAAAGTACCTGAAGCCTATGATTCCGCTCTATCGCCTGATCAAAAAATCCAATTTTGACTGGTTATTATTTTCAAAAATCCTTCCCTCAAATTATCGGGAACAAATCAAGGCGCTTAATGTTGTATCCAAATCAACGAGCTAGTTTAGACTCAACGGATCTCACTTCTCTTTCTTTCAGCCTATTATAGTGAGCGTACCTGAATGTATCATATTCTGCAAGGGCCGTGTTGGTTAATCCATTTACCCTGTATTTCTGTACGCTTTTTGCTGCGATCAACGTATTATCTAACCAAAAACAGATCCTATGAAAAGATTATTCATTTTCGCAATTCTGCTCACATCTTCGTGCGGCCTGTTTGCCCAGCTTGACCGCGGCAATTTCCGGATTGGTGGAACAGCTGCAGGATTTTCAACGGGAAAACAGGGCAAGTCAATCCAAAAACGCGACCTTTACATTGGCCCAACCGTTGCGTATTTCGTAATCGATCGACTCAGCATTGGATTAACGGTACCCTTTTCAGCCAACAAGTCAACATTCCCGACTGCCACGAGCAAGTCATGGTCTTACAGCATCGGACCTGAAGTGAGGTATTACTTCCCTTTTAATGACTGGGCCGTATTCCCCATGGTGTCGTACAGTGCCGGAAAAACGCAATCCAAAACGCTGATAGACGGAAATGAGCCCTCTGAAAGTAAATCGATAGGACGCGAATTCAAAACAGGGACGGGCATTACCTATTTCATCAACAGCTCTGTCGCGATCGAGGCAATTTTATCGTATACGAACTCTTTTTACGGCTCGTCATCTTATAATACAGATGAGAATCGCAATCGATTTTTCAATATGAATTTCGGCCTTCAAATTTATCTGCCCGGAAAAACAAAAGAGTAATTACAAAAATAAAGCGTGACGGATTAACTTTCCGTCACGCCTTTTTAACCGTACCCTCAACTCGTCATTCTTTCATGGTGGCAAGAAAACTCACCACATCACGGATTTCCTTTTTTGACAGAATCAATCGCATGGGTGGCATGCTTGACGCAGCATCCGTGCGGTTTGAAATAGCCGCCTTTTGAATTACGGTGTCAGGTTTATCTCCGATCTTTAATTTCAAACTCGTTTTCGTTTCTTCCTGCACAATACCACTGATTTTCCTACCCTCGACTTCCACGGTCACGGTCCCGTAACCCGGAGCCAGTCTTGCGCTGGGATTGATCAGGGCCTCCAGCAGTTGCTCCCGAGAAAGGCGTGTAGCTACACCGTTGAGCCGCGGGCCTGCATTCCCTCCATAGTCTCCATACGAATGGCACCGGATGCATTGTGCTGACTGATGGCCATAAAATATTCTTGCGCCACGGTTACTATTACCACCTTGAAGAGCTCCTGCGTAGGCGGCCGCGAGGGTATCCTTATTCTGAGCGATAATCGCTTTCAACCGTGACTTAAGTTCAGGAGCCTTTGCACTGTCGAGCGCTTCGGCTAGCTCGAGCTGGATCTCTACTGGAAGCTTCTTGCTTTCAAGCTGACCAAGTAACTTTTCGAAAACGGGTTTTGTATTTTCTACAGGTAGATTTCCCAGCGTAAGTAACGCGGCCTGCTTTTCTTCCACTGTTCGGGTTTGAATAACATCCTGCAGCAATGTTACCATCAGTGATTTTTCCAGCCCCATCTTTGGCAGCAAATCCAATGCAGTGACACGAACGTTCTTTTCTTTGTCTGCAAGGCCAGTCTTAATCGCCTCTGCAACATTTGGATCTCCAATTGCTGCAAGTGCCTTGAGCGATTCCTCCCGGACGCGTGAATCTCCGTCTTTCTTTAATGCAGCCATCAGCGACTGAGATGCTTTTGTTATCTTCAGTTTACCGATGGCTTTTGCCGATGATAATCTGACCTCAGCTTCTTTGGCAGATAGTAGTTGAATTAACCGGTCTCCTGATTTTGCAATCACTCCTTCGAGGCTTCTTGTAATCTCACCACGAAAACGTCCATCAACGCGATCGAGAACGGAAGGCTTGCCCCAGGTGCTGAGGGCTTCAATCGCCTCGGCACGCATCGCCTGCGGTGCGGACGGGTTTGCTGCATATTGCACAAGGTTGTCCATTGCAGTTTCGTTTCCAACGCGAAGGTTTGCATTGATTGCTCTGCGAATCAGCGCCTCATTTTTAAACGCAGTTGTTTTCAACAGGTCGCCAAGTGCGGGCAATGCTTCTGGTATCGAAAGATCATCATTAATGGCGCGCGCTGCTTCTGTCACCACGAACTCATCGCCATCCTTCAAGAATTGAGCAATACCTTTGTTTTCCATTCTGCGAAGCGCAACAACGGCTGCAATCCTTACCGGTTTTGAATTATGGGATGCAAGCGCAACGACAGGGTCTGCCTTTCCAATTCTCGCCAGCGCAAGGCTCCCTGCGTGGCGGAGATAAACATCTTCGTCATTATTGGCGATCAGCATGTCAATGATCGGCTGTATCGCACCTTCGTATTCAATTCTGCCTAGGGCTTCAGCTGCAAAAAAGCGCGCACGACTATTTTCATCTTTTAACAAAGGAATGAGGTCAGCTCCCGCGTCCTTATATCTTACATCGCCAAGCCATTTTGCCGCCTGCGCTCTGATCTCCGGGTCTTTATCTTTTAAAAGTGGCAACAAGACTTTTGCATGCTTGCTATCCTTCCGCGCAAACTGACTGATTCCCCAGATGGCATTCACGCGCGCGAGTTGATTATCAGTCTGTGCGATCGCCTTTTGAAAAACTTCCATTCCATCGTTACCACGCGTGGCGAGCTCGAATTGTGCTTTCTGTCGCACGCGCTGGTCTTCATGCTTCAGCATCGATTCAAGCTGATCTTCCTTCATGTCCGATGCATCAGCCTGTAAGAGCGACTGCACTTCCTTGCGTTTTCCGCTATCGGGATTTTCCACATCGAGCTTCCAAACGCGCCCATGATCTTTTGTATTCCAGCCATCGATCCAGTCCGCCAAATACATCGCGCCATCCGGTCCGAAATCAATTCCCGTAGCGAGCACACCGCCCAGGACTTTCCTGGTTTCCCCTAATTCAAATCCTGCGCCTTTTTGAGTGAGCTTAAAAGCATGGATCCCAGACTGCGCTGGGTTTCCAACAAATTCACCAATGAAAAATGTTTTGTTCCACTCGTTGCTTAATGCGGTTCCAGGGTTGTAGAGCATCCCGGTCGGGCCGTTCACAAAATTTGCAATGGGTGGAATAATGTAGGCAGCCTGACCGTCCCAACGAGGCACGTACATTTTTTCGTCCATCCAGACTTTATACGTGTTGTTATCGGGATCACGATACTTCCCAAACTGCCAGTTAGTTCTCCAACCAATATCGGCACCGTTGACCACATAAACGATGCGTTCACTTTCACCGGGATGGTCGCCATCATTGTCTTCACTGATCAGGTTGCCATATTCGTCAAACACAAATTCATGTGTATTACGATTTCCATACGCAAAAACTTCGAAGTCACTCCCGTCAGGATTCGATCGGACGATTACGCCACTGTTCGGATGCTCCCACTTTTTTCCAGCCTTATCAACACCACTGAAACCAATGTCTCCGATCTGCCAATAGATTTTTCCCTCCGGTCCCACTTCAATTCCGGACATGCCGTGGCCGCTAAAGCCAACGTGAATTCCATAGCCATGAGAGATCGATGTTTTTTCATCGGCAAGGCCATCTTCGTTCTTGTCGTTCACACGCCACAGATCCGGGCCTATACCAACAAAGAGATCCTTGCCATTGATGAGCACTCCACCTGCTGCATCGGTTACTTCTTCATTAAAGTCTTCAATGACCAGTTGCGAAAGATCAGCTACGCCATCGCCATTGGTGTCCTCCACGCGATAGACATGTTCCTTCTCAATAGTCATGTCTCTCCAGTCGTGGGAACCGTCACCGTTCAGATCCGCAAGCCATTTGTTCTTATCACTATTCTCAGGCGAAAGAATGCGATGCAAAAACTCGCGCTTCTCTTCAATGTTCTTCAGTTTAATCGATTCGATTTCCCAGTCCTGATGCCCACGGATGTCAAACTCCGAATTCTTTTGACGATTGGTCCGTGTATAGTACAATTTTCCAAAGTCATCGATGTCGATGGAGACTGGATCAGCAACCAGGGAATCTACACCCCATATCTTTAATGCAAGCCCTGGTGCTAGCTGAGGCTGAATGAGTGACTCGATCGACTTCGCCATTTCAGCTGTCTTCAACGGATCGAGTTGTTTAATTTTCTTATTGAATGGCTCCTTCTCCGATTGGCAACCAGCCGTGAAGAGGGAAATCGCGACCATGATGATCGCGGAACGTGACGTAGACATAGCGTTTAGGATTCAAGACTGACTCAATTTATCAATAAAAACGACAGTGCGGATGTTTGGATGGTGCAGCATTTCCCTGACAAGTCATCCCGCAATTTTGCCGGCAACATAAATTTTCTAACAGCTGTTAGTGCGGGCATCTTACGTTATTTATTCTTTGCCAGGATCTCATCGCGCACCATCTTTCCAGAACGGGTGAGGTCCGCTTCGCGCCATCCGCCTCCTGCTTTTGCATTTGGATTGAGAATTGAAGCCGACTCCTTTTTGTCAGCCAATGACCAGTTGCAATGGGATAGACTGTGATCGTCCATAAACTTCCACCAGGCTTCCATTTCGTTTTCATCTACAAAACCATTTCCGCTTGCCTCGCAGGTTCCGTACTCGGTAACCATGAGTGCTGCACCATTGGCCATAGCCTGCTTCGCGATGTTACGAAGCTCCTGCTTATGTGTGGATGCATAGAAGTGCAGTGTATACGCAATGTTTTTGCCTTCGATCGGATCAAGTGAGGCCTCTTCAACATTTTGCGACCATGTGCGTGTTCCGCAAACTATCAGGTTATCAGCGTCATGTTCACGAATCGTGGCAATCACGGCTTCATGATAAGGCTTAATCACATCAGACCATGAATGATGCACCGGCTCGTTCCAGGGTTCGTAAATAATATTGGGATACCGTGCATAGCGTTTCGCAATCATGCCAAAAAACTCTTTCGCGTCCTTCAAATACTTGTGTCCGTCATGCACGTGAAAATCAACAATAACATAGATGCCTTCTTTGATCGCTGCATCAATGACACGCAATACCTTATCCTGCTCTGAACGGTTGGTGGAATAACCGTTGTTATCAACAGCCATCGCCACGCGAATGATATTAATGTTCCAATCCTCGACCAGCCAATGAACGGCATCGGCATTGTAGAACTTACCCATCCACTGGCTCCAGAAAAGCGACACTCCGCGAAGCTGGGCGGGATTGCCATTCTTGTCAACAATCTTGTTGCCCGCAACGCGTAGTGCACCAAATCTTTCAACCGGTGTTGGGTCTGCTTTTGCAGTTAAGGTGAAGAAAACGAAAATGGCAATGAGTGAGTGCTTCATTGGAATTAAATATTAACGCTTAACTATAATTTTTTTTGTGATCACCTTTTGATTCCCGCTGAGGCGGATTAAATATGAACCGCTGGAAAGTGTTGTCCCCATGACGAATTGTTCATTGCTGGGATCGAGAGATGCTCGAAGCACCTCTTCTCCCGCGGCATCATACAAGACGATCGTTGTGAAGGTATTCTGAGGAAAAACTACTTTAACACTATGAGTAACCGGGTTCGGATACACTTGAACAATGACGGACGATTCATCATCAATACTCGTTATTACTCTGTTACCATGATCAACCAGCACATAAGTCACAGACCGCGCAGGCAATGACAACTTAATTCCCGATCCAACAGTTGACGAATGGGCAGGGATGGAGGAAACGTTTGGCGGACCTCCAGCTGCGAAGGTTCCCGATTTCCCGTTTACTAAAACCTTTAGGGGGAAGCTAACGTGATCCGTTCCCGGAGTAAGTGTATAATAGTAATATCGATCTCCAAAGCCGTAGTTGTCTAATGTGAGCGAAACAACCTGGGCGCTCTTCCCTCTATTCACCAGGACAACACTTGTTTCTTTGTCATTAAAGCGTGAAGCATAACTCACAACGTCATCACTACCGGACACAGTACTCTTCACCATCGTGTCTCCGAAGTACTTTTGAAAGTAATACATGTAGTAATACACAGCTCTCGGATTCCACTTCGGATCATTGCTTGCATCGCCCTGGCTAAACATACCATGATCGTTTCCGTTATTCCATCCGTTAGCCAGATCCCACCGGCATGCCAGACCATAATTATTCTTAATCAGTTCACCCAGTACCAGCACGGCATGGATTCCATTGATACTGGACGCTTGTTGTTTTGATCCCTCGGCAAAAATATTCCACTCTGTCAATGCTAGCGGTTTGCGGGCGACACCAGCTTCACCAATGTACTTATCCACTACATTTCTCATGCTGCTCGTGACCGTTATTGCCGAACTCAGAACATCTTCGACAGTCGAGTTCGTTTGAAAAGGAGTGTAATAGCTATGGATGACATAATAATCCGGAGCATTTTCCGATGCAGCCAATACACTTGTATTCCAATTTCTATCGGTGGCATTCCACCAGCTAGCAGGTTCCTCCTGCAAAAGTTGAGCGCCAAGGTAGATGTTTGCTCCTATTTCTGCTGCGGCCTTTCGCATCGAGTCAGCAAATACTTTAAAGTGCTGCCCGTATAGGGTTCCATTGATTATTTCCGGCTGCCCGTCTTTGTTCGCTGCTGGGGCTATCCGATACCCAGCCTGCCATGTCCCATTACTTTCGTTTCCGACTTCCCAAAATTTTGTTCGACCGTTGTCGTACCGCACCCATTCCGCAGCGAGATGTGCAGCAGACGAAACAGGATTACTGCCCGTGCCGTAACGTGCATAGCCATAATTCACCGTAATTATTCCGGTTGAGTTGGTTTGCTCCAACACCTTGTAGTAGTTGTCAACGGAGAGTGTCCACTCTTCCGGGTTGTTACCGTACCAGTAGCCTGGCTCTTGCGCAACACCATTCGCATCGATAAGTCTCACCGGAGCATTAGGAGGCGGGGCGTTTTTATCGGCATTCCAGAAGTAAACACTGCTGAGATTTCCGCCTGGAAATCGAAGAACGTTGGGTGAGAGCTCCCTGAGGTGATTAAGCAGAGCCGGCTGGTTTACCATCTGGGTCATGTAAACATTTACATTATTGCCGTACAGGTATTTGGAGACGGTCGCAAGTTTTACGGCAGCATCTACACGTACAGAGACCGTTGCATCGGCCTGTGGTTTCAACACATCGTTAAAAGCCGGAAGAATAGCATCTTTCCTTGCGTGGTCATTCAGAAAAAATCCCTGCGGTTGTGCGAAAAGTGAACTGCTCGCCAGTGCAAGAATGAAAAGAAAGAAGTTTTTCATTCCATAGTCTTAAAAAAGCGTGGTGCATTCCGCGAGGACGTGCACCACTTTATGAATTCAGTTAAATCCTATTCTAAAAACGTGATATTGTCGATGTGCATGGTGTATGGCGAACGAGGACTGCTGTTGCCATTGTCCTGGAAAATGAAATTATCGAGCAGTGCAGGATTACCCATCTGGCTAAGTTGCACCGTAAATTCCTTCCATGCGCCTGCGGTTAACGTGATGGGCACATGTGTTCCTCCTCTGACCATGAAGTTGACCACTTTTCCGTTGGCGTTCGGGCCACCGCAAACTGAGAACTTCACAGCTTTATAGCGCTTTGACTGCACAAATCCATGATGCAGTTGTACATCACTCCAATTTCTGCTGAAGGTCATCGAAGCCGATTTTACCAGGCTCCGGTACGCATCCTTTACGAACGCCATTTTTGGATTTAAGGTGTCTGTCATAACGATTGGTTTAGGGTCACTGTCCGATTCGCCTCGGTCCGATTACCAGCACCGCAACCGTTGCGATACAACGGGACGCATAGGCGATCTCGGCTTCCGTAAAATTACGCTCCGAACACGTTTGCAGCGGGATGGAATTGTTTAGAAGTGAGGTTATGCTGGTTAAGGCGGGGGCACAAAATGTTTATTTATAGGGACAGTTCTGTTAACAAACCTGCTGCACCACCCAAAACGACTTATTCGTAGAGAACATGCATTGATGGAAGTGGGACGGGAATACAGACTCGGGCGCGCGCTTGGGTAGCTGGATGAAGCATTCGTAGCGCCCCAGTGTCCGGTTAAACAAGATAATTGAAGAGTATCAGGATGGCTCCGGCTACAATAAAATAGATCGTTACTTCCACCGCGAGTAATACGCGCTTCGTCCGCTTCAGCCTCGATTGCATAGTTTCCATTGAACAGGCAAAACTATTCAAGAAAAGCCTGACACAGGTGTATGAAATGTTTTTATGAAGGTGTGGAATTGTTTCGTCCTAAATTTCACCCTTTCTTTTCTTTCTTCTCAAGGGCGTAGGCGGAAGGCAGCACGTGAAACTCTTCCTTGAAGTAGCGGGCAAAATATTTCGGATTATTAAAGCCGACCTGATAAGCTATCTCCGAAACCGTAAATTGACTTTTTTCAAGTAGTTGTGCCGCACGCTGCAGTCGGATGACACGAATGAATTCGATGGGTGTCTTACCGGTCAATGCCAGAATCTTTTTATACAGGAGGACGCGACTCATACCCATCTGTCGGCTTAGCTCCTCAACCGAAAAATCCTTGTTGGTAAGATTGTCTTCCACGGCTTTAATTGCATTCTTCACCAATTTTTCGTCCTGAGAGGTGACTTCAATTTCACTCCCCTTGATTTCCATGTGCCTGGTAAAATGCTTCTGTATACTTTCGCGCTGACTGATCAGGTTTTTGATCCGCAGTTGCAGGATCTCGAAATTGAAGGGTTTTGTGATGTAGTCATTTGCACCCGAACCAAAACCTTCGAGCTTCTGATCTTCTGCAGCACGTGCGGTGAGCAGGATGACCGGGATATGGGAAGTAGTCGAGTCGGACTTTAACTTTTTACACAATTCGATACCATCCATCTCGGGCATCATGATGTCGCTTACAATCAAGTCAGGAATGTTTTTGATAGCCCGCTCAAATCCTTGCACGCCATTTGAGGCTTCGATAACCTGATACTCTTTGTAAAGGTTGTCTTTCAGGTAAAAACGAAAATCTTCATTGTCTTCAATCAGGAGGAGTGAAGGTTTGGCACCGCTGCGTGTTGCGTCCGTCAACTCCTCTAACGTGTCAGGATCGGAAAGCAATTCTTCATGGTGCTCCAGTGGCGTAACAGGAATCAGCACGGTGAACGTACTGCCTTTTCCCACGTCACTTGCGACACTAATTGTACCTCCGTGAATGCGAACGAATTCCTGTGTAATCGATAGTCCGATTCCGTTCCCCTGATTGACCATTGAGGCAGGAAGCTCGTTCTGAAAGAAGCGCTCAAAGATGCGATCGAGCTTATCCTCAGGAATACCAATCCCCGTGTCTACCACTTTGATCTCCAGGAAAGACGTTTCCATATCTTCAACCATTGCCAGGTCAACGCTTACCTTACCGCCTTCAGGAGTAAATTTGAATGCATTGGAAAGCAAATTAAAAATGATCTTTTCAATTTTATCCTGATCAAAGTGTGTTTCGAGTGAAGATACGGTTGAGTTGAAGGACAATCCCACATGTTTTTTCTCAGAGACATCAGCGAATGAATTAACGAGTTCGCGAATGAAAGAAATGATATCGCCCTCCGCGGGATTAAGCTGCACCTCCTGCCCTTCCAGTTTGCGGAAGTCGAGAAGCTGGTTTACCAGGTTCAACAGTCTTCGAGCATTCCGCTGAATGAGTTGGAACTGTTTCTTATCATCCGCGTCATGAGCTCTCCTCATCAACTTTTCAAGGGGTGTAAGGATCAGCGTCAAGGGTGTACGAAACTCATGACTTACGTTGGTGAAAAATTTAATTTTCATCATGTCAAGTTCGTGCATCCGCTGGGCCTGGAGACGTTCTTGCTGTATTCTGAATTTCACGCGCTCACGCGTCACCGCGAGGTAACGCAACAACAGCAACGCACCGATGATCAGGATGCCATACAATACAAAAGCTACAGTCGACTTCCAGAATGGCGGAAGCACTTCTATCGTTAGTACAGCAGTCTCATGTCCCCAAAGACCGTCACTATTAGATGCCTTTACTTTAAAAACATAAGTGCCAGGGTCAAGGTTGGTAAATGTAATTTTACGATCACTGGCGCTTGTTGTGAGCCAGTCGCGGCTAAAGCCCTCCATGATGTAAGCATACTGGCTTTTTTCGGCATGAAAGAAGTTCAACGCAGCAAATTCAATTGAAAACACATTGTTCGCTGGCGTCAGTGTAATCTCGTCAACATGAGCAATGGAAGCAGGAAGAATTACGGTGCCGTTAATCTCCTCTCCAACGCTTACTGACTTATTGAAAACCTGGAAATCAGTAAAAATAACTTTGGGCTGACTCGTATCCACACCGATGTTTTGCGGCTGAAAAATATTGAATCCATTCGAGCCACCGTAAACCAGCTCACCGTTGGAACATTTGAGCACTGCATTTTCATGAAAGGCACCAGTAATGAGTCCGTCCGACTGGTCGTAGTTTTTAAATGCGAAGGTGAATTGACCGCGACTGTCCTTCGAAACGATAAGTTGCGATAGCCCACTTGGCGTACTCATCCACAAATTCTTCTGATCGTCTTCTGCCAGCGTGAGTATGGTCTTTTCACGAAGCCCATCCTTCTCCAGGAATGTTCGGAATGATTTTGTCTGAGGCTCAAACAAGTTCAATCCCCCCTGTGTGCCAACCCACATCAAGCCACGACTGTCTTCAAAAATAGAGAAGATACCGTTGTTGCTGATCGAGGTTGGGTCTGCCGGATTGTTCAGATAATGAGTAAACCTTCCTGATTGCTTGTCGAGCACTTCGAGGCCGTAACCTGTCCCGACCCACATGTTTCCTTTCCGATCCTCAAGCAGAGCAGGCACATAAGGCGTATGAATCGAATTAGGATCACCATTGCGATAATGATAAAACTCGTTCTTTGCGCGATCAAACACCGAGATACCTCCCTTCAATGTTCCAAGCCAGATGTTGTGGTTTGAGTCTTCGTAAATCTCCCAGATATTATCATCTCCCACGCTTCTCGGATTTTTAGGATCATGCCTGTACCGGGTGAACTTACGACCGTCAAATTTATTGAGTCCGCCATAGTAGGTTCCGACCCAGAGGTTTTGCTGGTGATCAATTAGTAGACTTACGATAACATTATTACTGAGTGAATTCGGATCAGATGGATTGTGAAGGTAACGCTTAAACGTATTGGTAGTGCGATTGAACAACACAAGGCCACCACCGTTTGTGCCGATCCAGATGTTTCCATCGGGTGCCTCAGCAAAAGCATTCACATCATTAAACGGAAGACTTTCGGGCTTCGAATTCTGATGCTTGTAATGTCTGAATCTGAAAATGTTTTCGTGATAGTATGTAACACCGTTCTTATATGTTCCGACCCAGATAATGCCTTCATTATCTTTATACAGACACTGTATGCTGTTTTCGCTGATGGTACGGTCATCGTCTTCATCACTCAACAGGTAGCGAACTGAAAAATCTTTTTTATCCAGCAAGTTTATTCCTCCGTGATCCGTTCCAATCCAGATAATGCCTTTTTCATCCTGAACGATCTGGCGCACAATGTTTGACTTTAATTTGACCTTCGACTCGGTGTTAATAGCCTGCAGCTTTTGTGTTTTCGCATTAAAATAAAAACACCCGTAATTGCGGTCATTATTAATCCAAAGGTCATTATCTGAATCAACCATCATTCGATATTCGAATGCCTCGCCATCAAATATGTTTTTCAGTTCGGTATTCCGATAAACGACCTTAAGAGATTCCTGATCAATCTTTTCAAATACACCGTTTTGATGCGCCAGCCACATATTACCTTCTTCATCCTCCACTGTTGATGAGAGCGTCATACTGCTGATCGAAGATGTATCGCTCGGGCTATGCGCAAGGCGAACAGTCTTTTGTGTCTTCGGACTATAGACGAAAAGTCCCTGATTGTAGTGAATAAACCAGAATCGACCCTTCCGGTCTTTTTTAATGTGCGTGATTAGTCCCTGTGCAACTGACCATCGCCTCAGCAGAGAATTCGTATTGCGAGTAAATTTCTCCGTACGCGGATCATAAATGCAATTTCCGGAATGCGTGTAGATCCATAAAAGACCGTCCGGTGCTTCCTGAATGCGTGTGATGTCATCGACAAGGACGGAGGTTGTATCGCCTGGAATATTGCGAAACACTTTAATCCCATACCCATCGTAGCGATTCAGCCCAGAAGACGTTGCAAACCATAGGAAGCCACGCTCGTCTTTCAATACATCATTTACAAGATGATGGGAAAGGCCGAATGCCATTTCCAGGCGCGCAAACTGATATTCCTGCGATTGTGCACAGGCGTGATGCATGGCACAACAACACAATACAACGCAGATAGTCATCCAGCTGGCCTTCATAACAGGTAGATCAAACCTCGTTAAAGTTAAGAAATCAATATTACAATTCTATTGACTTGTTATGAACGGAGCATAGCCCTACCGTTTGAAGACTTTAACAGCGGGCCGATTCCTGATCTTCACAAAGTACATACCCTTTCCCTCGCTTGCGAACGAAATTATCGCGTTGGTTGATTTTGCTGTTAAAGATTGTAATTCGACACCTGCAGCATTGTAAACCCGGATCGGACCGATTTCATGTTTACTCTCAATGTATAACCGATCGGTAACGATCGTAGGAAAGAGCCACGTAGCATCTTCTTCATGAATGAGTTCAACAGACAGAATCGGATCCGGCTCCGGGGCTGGCGGATGAACGACAGCTTCATACGTTTTCAAGTCAGGCATTTCATCCAGCGTAATGACATATTCGTGATTCATTGTCTTCTTCCATAAGTCGAGTGAATTGTACTTTGCATCGCGAACAAACGATCCATACCACGGCATAAACCACGACCATGCTGCTCCATCGGTAGCCAGGTTATCCGGATCAGGGAAAGACCCACATTCGCTCAGGGTGATTAATTTCTTCTTTCCATACACCTCATTCATCGCGTTCCATTCCAGAGCGTGCGAGCTGTGTACCCCGTCTTTATAAAGGTCTCGTCCAACGATGTCGACATACGCATCGCCAGGATACCAGCCGTTATCGTTCGGTTCACGCGTCCACACCCAAATCAGATTTTTCAAACCGTGATGGTTCACCATTCGATCGTACATTACCTGAAATAGCTTTTTGCAGGGCTCTGGTCCCTTGGCACCCCACCAGAACCATCCGCCAGCAGCCTCATGCAGCGGCCTCCAGATCACCGGCACATTGGCGTTATGCAATTCTTTCAAAAGGCCTGAGATGTAATCGATGTCTGCGATGATTGCCAGATACTCGGGAGACGTTGGCTCGAATACCTTGCTGACATCAAATGCTGTCTTTGTCGTATAAAATTCTTCCGTTGCACGCGAAGGGTCTCGCCAGTGCCAACAGATTGCCGGAATTCCGTTTCGCTCGTAATACGCTTTAGCATCCTCGATAGGTTGTTTGTCGTTGTACCAATTGTAATTCCGCCCACTATGCATGAAATCAAGGCCGATGAGAGCGGGTTCCTTCCCCGTGTTTGTTTTAAGCCAGGCGGTTTCATCAAAGGTGTTTAATGTCATTACGCCTGAAATAATCCTTCTTCCATAGTTATCACGCAGAAACTGATAAAGGCGCAGGACATTGTCAATGGGTGCAGGTGTTACAAGTTGTTCATTAATTGCAAAACGTGGATCGGAACTGACGCGCTGAAATTCGATAAAATCAATATTGATGTATCCCCAGGATTTCGAAATTTTAACGGTATGGGTACCTGCTGGCATACGTAATGAGGAAACGAGAGGGGTCGAAGAATATGCTGAGCCCGAGGAAGAAAAGTCCATCGCATTATCGCCAATCGAAAAGACATTAACCTTGTCGCCATCCGGTGCAGCAGCATTGAGGATAATCCTGTAAAAGCCTTCCGTGGCGATAGAAACCGTCCAGGTTAATGACCCCTCGTTTTGCGCAACGAACTGGCCCCCCGACCTGGCCTGACTTGATTGTTTTGTTGCGCCCCCTGACAGTGTTGCATTTTCAGCTTCGTAGCGCTGTGCGTCACTTGTAAAAGGAAGAAAAAGTACGATCGCAATAAGAAATCCCTTCATCGTGAGTATTGTTGAAGGTAAGTTACACGGAAGTCATTTGTACTATGGGCTGCAAATCGCTCGAAGTGGAGATGTTAATGATAACCTGCGGGCATCGAATGTTAAAATCTGGGGGCAAAAATGTAACAGGCGAGCATCACACAAAAAGCGCGTTTGATTGCAACGTGAGGTGGCATTCCGGTCAGCCCGTTACCTTTACCTTCCCGTCCAGCATATCTTTAATCCCGGCCGGGTACTCAGGAATAGGTCCGTGCTGACTTGCCACAAATGCTCCAACCCTATTGGCTACACGCGCAGCCACGAGTGGGTCACCATAGTTTCCGAGCATGTGCATAAATGCAGCACTGAACGCATCGCCCGCACCAACAGCATCTGCCACCTTCACCGGAACGCCTGGTACTGAAACCAACCCTTTGCCCACTTCAAACAAGTAGCATCCCTTCTCCGCTGCGGTAACAATAATAAGCCTCATCTTCGGAAACATGTGAGACAGCGTGCGCATAAACTCTTCCATTACCATCGCCTTCCCCGTGAGAATTTTCGAGATAACTGGTAATTCCTCGTTGTTCAGCTTAAACACGTTGCAAACTTTAAGGGAATTCCGAATGATTAACTCCGAATAGCCTGACTTCCGAAGGTTGACATCATAAAAAATGTATTTACAATCCAGGTTTGCGATAAGCAGGTCAAGCGCAGTTGCCGAAACCTCTTTGCGTTGTGCGAGCGAACCGAAATAAAAAACATCCGGTTGAAGATTTTTAATACCGGGTACTATAGGCGCTCCATTAATAAAATCGTAGGCAACGTCTTCATGGATAACATAATCCGGTTGACCGTTTGTTAAGGTGACATTTACAGTTCCGGTCGGATATTTTTCATCCCATTGAATGAATGCCTGACCAACACCGTGCGACTTGCATTGATTGTATGCACGGATCCCGAGTGGATCGACTCCGAGCCGGGAAACGATATAAGATTCATTGCCGCATTGCGCACTGTGTGCAGCAAAATTAAATGGTGCACCTCCCAGGTGTTCGTTGCCCTCAATTACATCCCAAAGAATTTCTCCAAACGCCAGTACTTTCATAACAATGGATTATCCGATCTTATCTCCACACTGATTTTAAGGGCATCGCTTTGATTCCGGAAACATTGATGGCTGCCGGTGCATGAAGCGTTAACTTCGATAACGGGTCATTCGAGAAATAAAGGGCGCTCAAAACCGAAATGCCATCGTCAAAGAAAACCTCAACAGACGACACATCGGTAATCATGGTTACCTTCACTTTATCAGACGTGGCGAACCGCGGTGCATATACACGGAGCGGATACTTTGCAGCAAAGTCATTCTTGCCGGTTTTACTTCGATCGATATAAAACCGATTTGAACTCTTTTCAAATCCTACAACAACTTCTTCACCATTCTCATTCGACAGAACGAATGAAAAATCTTTGGCATCGACCGTGGCTGATACAACGGAGAGGCTGGCATTCAGCTGTGGATTTGTCAGCACTAGTGAATCCTTTACTTCAGTGTCTTTCAAGGTGACGGATGTCGTTGCGATTGATTCAATCTCGCGCGAAGGCGTTGACCGAACGTAAACCTTGTCACCAAATTTGGCAAGCGAAATATCGCGTGGGATAGTGTTGGCACTTCGCCACGGGGTGGTTGGAACTTCCTGCCCATAGTCCCAATTACTCATCCAACCCAAAAATATTTTGCGATTGTTGGGAATATTGGAAAACGTCACGCCTGCATAATTGTCGGGACCATAATCAATCCAAATTGAATCTGCTTTATCAGCGCTTGTCGTAAACGTTTTTCCGTCAAAGTCGCCAATGAAGTATTGCGTAGCGGAACCCCCGTTAGGCCCACCCGGATTAATACTCACCAGCAACACCCAACGTTTTTCAGAACTGCCATCCACCTGCGCTTCAAAAAGGTCAGGACATTCCCAAACGCCACCGTGTCCTCCGTAGTCAATTCCAAAATCGCTTAGCTTACTCCATGATTTCAGATCACCTGAATTCCAAAACTCAATATGATCTTTTACAGCAAGCGTCATCACCCATCGTGAAGATGGCGAATGCCAGAATACTTTTGGGTCGCGAAAATCCTTGATACCCTGATTTTTTAGCACCGGGTTATTTTCGTACTTCTTCCACGTGCGTCCATTGTCAGTGCTGTAAGCGATTCCCTGGTTCTGATAATCTGTTTTTCCTGCTTTCTCTCTCTCCATCGAGTGATAGGTAAAAATGGCAACGAGTGGCGGATTTTCCTTTGTGCCAAAGCCGGATGTATTGTTGGCATCAACCACCGCACTACCAGAAAAAATTAAACCGAGGCTGTCGGGGAATAATGCAATCGGCAGGTGTTCCCAATGATAAAGATCTTTACTGATTGCGTGCCCCCAGTGCATCGGTCCCCACTTCATGCCATCCGGATAGTATTGATAAAAAAGATGATATTCTCCATTGTGGTAAACAAGACCATTAGGATCGTTCATCCAATTAGCTCGTGGAGAAAAATGAAACTGCGGGCGATGTGGTTCTGTATAAGTTGTGGAATCTGTCGTAGACTGTTCTGTCATTTCATTCGGGCGACAACCGCTGAATGCTAGCGCTAGCAAAATCACATGGAAGGCATATTTCATTGGTTCTGGTGTGTTTAAGTAACTGCCCTAAGGTAATTATGACCAGAATGTAAAAAAATAGGCGCGATGTTCCGAGAAATAAATAAAAAAGTAATTAATGTCGAACGCGTCTGTCCGATGGAACTTCAAAACATAAACAACAACTAAGCTTCCTGCAGCTCCTCGATCATCTGGGGATTCTTCACTGGAGCCAGATTCGTGGGCAGGTAAATAATAAATCTGGAGAACTCATTTACCACGGACTCCACTTTAATTTCACCTTCCAGCGTCTGAAGCGATTTATTCACAATATAAAGTCCAAGACCATTTCCCTTCGATCTCGTGTTGCCTTTGAAAAACATATCAAAAATCCGCGGCTGAATATGCTCATCCATTCCGATTCCGTTGTCCTGTACCGTTACAACAACACGATTATCTTCCACGGTTGCGGTGATGTCAACGATCGCTTTGCTTCGAGGCTTTATCGAACTGTAGTATAAAGCGTTCTCGATGACGTTCGTAAGGATAGCTCCAACCAGGTTTGGATATGAATTCACAGAGACGTCTACCGAACAATTTACATTGAACTGGACATTATTCTCCCGAATAAACATCTTGAAGCGATCTTCAATGGATGTAATAACTTCGATCAACCGGATTTCCGAATAATCACTAGGTTGATTGATCTCGCTGATGAGGCTCAATTTCTTCAGAAGCTTATCCATGTTCTCAGTGGTCATTACAACGCGGTCGATAAGCTCCTTGGACTCACCTGTCGGCAGCAACGTGCTCGCGATATTGCACAAACCAATGATAGAGCAAACTGGTGAGCGCAGATCGTGTGAGGCTCGGTACAAGAACGTATCAAGTTCCTTGTGGGCCTCGGCCAAAAGTTTTGTCCGAACATAGACCAAGATCTCAAGATTCTCATTCATCCGCTTGATCTCAGCGTTTGCTTCTTCAAGCTGGATCTTCTGCTTGCGAAGTTTGATACTGAACCGGATCAGAATGACAATCAGTATGGCAAAAAGTGCCGCAATGGAAACAATAATCAACAAACGCTGACGGAAGATCCGCTGTTCCTCCAGGCGTTGCAGCTCACTTTCAGAAAGTCTGTTTTCGAGATCGGAAAAATCAAAGAAACGTTCTTTAAGTGAGTTAATAATTGCCCGGTAGTCGTTCTGATTTTTAAAGAACCTGCTTTCATTTTCCTTTAGCAGAGTTTCAAGTAAGGTAAGGTCAGACAACAACTTGTTGCGCGTTTGCTGGTCGAGACTGCCAATTCCGGAAGCAAGCTTGTCAGAAATGATCTTGATCTTTGCATCGAAATCAGCCCGTTGCGCTTCAAGTGTCTGGCTTTCTTCCCGTGCCTGTTCCAGAAGATAGGCAAGATCATCCTTCACAAAAGATGAATCCGAAATTTTTCCGACAATTACTTCAGTCCTTCTTACAGAATCTTCCAGTTGCTTTACCAACTGGTTGAATTTGCTATCAATTCTTTTCTTTTGAGCGTCTGAAAGGTCTTTGATTTGAAAATTTTTAAACACAGCATAAAACACGGTCAACGACTGAATGGAATCGAGCATAGCCATGTCAAAGTCCTTGAAGTATTCTTTAGTAACCTTTTGAACTGGTTCCTGAACTTCGGCAACGGCAGGCTTCACGACTTCTACGTAGAGAACATTCTCACGATCTCCCAACTGAAATTTCACTGGAGTATATCCCGGTACGGTAAACTGATTGACGGAGGTAAACTTCTCGTCTAATGCCAACGGAATCGAAAAGTATCCAGAAGAACTGGCGACAAGCGCGTGCGACTTTCGGCCTTTGAAATCCACCTTCAGCCCCGGCAAAACGTTGTTGGACTGATCGCGCACAGACCAGAGGTAAACCTTAAAACTCTTTTTGCGCACAATTATCTCAACTACTCCCCTGCTATAATTCCATGACTCCGCTTCAAGCTCCTCATTTTTGATTTTTACTGCCTTCGGTGGTAGATCGCTATCGACAAGCTCAGTGAAAGCAGAACCTTTTGCATTGACTGCGATGAATGGCTTATCATTCAGCGATACTTCGATATTTCCCAACGGTTTTAGTTGGTGATCGAATGTCTTGATCTGTACGACATGCTTATCCTGGGCGTGGAGATAAATTAAATTCGTTAGCAATAGAAAGAGCGCTAGGCAGTACGGTCGCGACTTAACTGGTCGCAACGCCCGAAAAAGTTTACAATCAATCCTCATTTTCCTTCAGGTTATTTGTCGGGTGACTTAAATACATCTTTTACTACCACAATGTCGTGTGTGGTATGTTCAGTTCTATGTTTTGGTAACTCCAGTGAAACAATATTCTCGTGCTGATCTTCGCCCAGCACACGAATTTTATACAAACTGAAATAGGGAATTGTGATCGCGAATTTTCCATTGCTGTCTGTAGATTGTTCAAACACGACAGCATTCCGAATCGCATCAATGACATACAGTTTCGCACGACCAAAATTCTGGAGCGAGGCCGAATCGCTGATGCTGGACTCTTTAAATCGCAGCGTGCCATCAATCACCAGCGGATAGATCTGCAAATCCATATCAAATTCAAAAAGGTCGTCATCGAACTCTCCCCCAACACGGTTTGACGTAAACCAACCCTTCCTGCCAGTTGCATCCAGACTAATCCCAAAATCATCAGACGGTGAGTTTACCGGATAGCCGAGATTTTTTGGCTCATCAAATCCATCAGACAGCACCTCTGCCTTGAAAATGTCAAGACCACCCATACCGGGTTGGCCGGTCGAAGAAAAATACAATGTTCTCCCTTGATGAAGAAACGGTGATATCTCATCAAATTTTGTATTGATTGCTTCGCCAAGATTTTCGGGCTTCGTCCATCGACCATTCACAAACGTTGAACGATATAGATCCTTACCTCCGAAGCCACCGGGCATGTCAGAAGAAAAATATAGCACTGTGCCATCTTCACTGATGGATGGATCGGTAATCGAGTAGGAATGACTGTTGAAGGGAAATTCGGATACAAGTTTCCAATCATTCTGCTCACGCTCTGCGAAGGCTAATCCGGACTGTTTTTCGAGCATGGTGACCACCATCTTTTTCTCATGACCAAAGAATGCGAAAGGGCCGGGATGAAACTTGAAGACCGCTTTGGTATACTTCAGTGGACGGCCAAACTGCGTTGATCCGGTAAGCGATGAATCGGCAAACGCCCGTGCAAAGAACAGACGATAAAACGGCTTATTGGTAGTGCCGTCAATTTTTTCCACCACGCGTGTTTCTTTCCTGTTCGATAAAAACAGAAAACCATTCTCAAATGGTACGACCTGCATTTCGCCCTCGTTTGAATTGAGTTTCAACGGGCGCACCGCAAAGTGAGCCGAGTCCTCATAAAGGAAGCGTATGTTGGTAAGTTGCCAGACTTTCTTCAACACTACCGCATCATCACTGTGCTGCTTAAGGTACTCGCGGAAATGACCGATTGCTTTTGCGTACTCACCCATTGACGCATGCGACTCAGCAAGTTTTAAGCGAGCCGTTTCCGGAAGGTGATGCCCGGCCGTAAGATGTGCTTCATACGCGTGGATCGCCTGCTTATACTTCTTTAAATGAAAATTGCTTTCAGCGATCTGGAGTGAGATGACCGGATTTAAATGAGGCCCTTTTGCCGCTGCCGAATAATATCGCAATGCATTTTCAAAATTCTTTTCCTGGAAGTACTCATCTGCCCGTTTCTTGTCAGACTTGAGCAACGCAAAAACAGTCTCTTGTGCAACAGCGTTGCTCACGCTTAAGAAAGCAAGAATAATGATCCCAATGGCAGATACTTTCCTCATCTTCTCGGAGACGTTATGTCTTTCTCGGTAAACCTAAATACGTATTGTACCATCAACTCATGTGAGCCGTTACTCAACAACGAAATATGACCGATCGGATGATCGTACGAATATCCAATCTGAAGTTGCCGCGTGATTTGCGCTTTAAGAAGGAAGTCAATGGATTCATCTTTCCGATAAGAAAGCCCGAGCGTAAGCACCCTGCGGTAGATCACGTTGGCATTCAGATCAAAAGAGAACGGAAGTCCTTGTTGATATTTAAGAAACACGCTGGGCTCAAATTCAACAAAGTCATTGGCGCGCAACCGGTACTTACTAAAAAGGAAAAATGGAGATTTACTCAGTTGGATCGTCAACGAATCGTTCACGTTAAACCGGCCCGGAATGAGCTCTGGAATCGATAAGCCAGCGTGAAACTTCGGACTCCGGAAATAAATTCCCATTCCAAAATCCAAAAATGTCTTTGCAATGGTCACATCATTAAGGCGCGGATCATAAGTCGATCCACCTATCAACGATGCATAATCAGACTTCCGCCTGTTAATCCCTACTTGCAAGCCCATTGACAGAAATGACTTTTCCGCCACTTGAAGGTGATAAGCGTAAGTGGTGAGTGCATTTAGATTTTTATGCACGCCAATCTTATCGTTAATAATGGTGAGGCCGAGGCCGATATGACGTTTGCCGAAGAGCGTGTGTGCCGATAAGGTCTGCGTTTCAGGCGCATTCTCAATCCCTGCCCATTGACTCCGCTGGATGAACGTCATACTCAACGCTTCATCCGCACCAGCATACGCGGGATTGATCACCAGTCCGTTAAACATGTATTGTGTAAACTGGACACGCTGTTGACAAAACACATCCCATGAAAAAAACGTCATCAAAACGATGAGTAAGAGGATTCGGAAGGCAGGTTTAGTGTGTTCCATCATCGTACTACTTCGATAAAGCCCTTTTTCTCAAGATAGTCTTCACGGAAGCGAACTGTAATGGTGTAAAAATATGTGCCAGTCGGCACCGTTCCACCGGAAGCATTCTCTCCTTTCCAGACTACCGTCTGATTATTATATCCCGATGCTGCGTAGACAACACCACCCCATCGATCAAAAATCGTCACTTTATTCTCTCTGAACTTGCCCAGGTTTGACAACTCCCACGAATCGTTTATTCCATCGCCATCGGGTGTCAGAAGTTTGGTTACATCAATCTCCAGTTCTTCATATGCGACAGTGATTAAAAACGAACACGTTGACGAATTGCCCGCGTCATCCGTTGCTCGATATTCAACTAATGTCTCTCCCAATGGAAATTCATGACCAGATGCGTAGGTCGAAGTCAGTGTCACCTCTCCGCATTGCACCGATGCAAAGGGCTCGGTCCAACTAGCAACGGCACCATCTTCATAGGTTATTTTCAACGTCTGATCGGCAGGACAATTTGAGATTACCGGTGGCTTTTGGTTGCGAACCGTGACGGTGAATTCACAGGTAGAAACATTTCCATGCACATCGGTTGCCTGATAGGTGACAGTCGTAATACCTACGGAAAAAAGACCGGGCTCGTGTGAACTTGTCAGCGAAGCGATTCCACAATTGTCTGTGGCAATGGGTGGCGTCCATGATACCGGAGCATCGCAGCCCGTTGTCGCGTCCACGATGATAGCCGATGGACATCCGGAAAACTCAGGAACACGCTGATCCTGCACCACAACGGTGAAACTACACGTTGCAATTTTTCCGTTCAAATCTTTTGCTATGTAAGTCACCACCGTTGATCCTACAGGGAAGATATCGCCAGGTGAATGGGTTGACGTGGTAATTACGTCACTGCAGTCAGAAACAGACGGAGCAGTCCACGTGGCCGGGGCTGCACAGGAACTTCCCGCACTCACGATCAAATCTGTCGGGCAGTTTGTGAATACCGGAGCAGTGTCATCCACCACCGAAACCGTGAATGAGCATGTACTTGAATTGCCTGCTGCATCCATGGCGGTATAAGTGACCACAGTTGCGCCTAGTGGAAACGTTGCCCCTGGCTGATGAGTCGAAGTCATGGTCACCTGACAATTGTCTGAGGCGGTTGGTGGAGCCCAGGTTACCGAAGCATTGCAACCTTCCGTGGCACTCGCAATAATGTTTCCTGAACACTTGGATATCACGGGCTTTGTCGTGTCAACAACGTTCACTTTGAACTGACTCGTTGTGGTATTACCACTTGGATCTTTCGCGGTGTAGGTTACAATGGTCTCACCCAGGTTGAACGTTGTGTTTGGATTATGTGTCGATGTAATCGTCAACGGTCCGCAGTTATCGGAGAACGTTGGAGCGGCCCAGTCAGCGGTAGCGCTACATGATGCTGAGGCGGTAACGCTTATATCGGACGGAGTTGTCAATAGAACAGGCAATGTCTGATCGCGCACGATCACGTTAAAAGAACAGGTCGCAACATTACCGGACCCATCGACCGCTGTATACGTCACTACAGTTGTACCCTCGGGAAAATTGTACCCGGATGGAAAGTTGCTTGTCAGGGCAACGGAGCAGTTGTCTGAGGCGGTTGGGAGTGCCCACGTTACAGTCTTGCTGCATGCACCCACGTCCATAGCAACCGTAATGTCAGTCGGGCAATTCTGAATAACGGGAAGCGTAGAATCGACTACTGTCACCTTGAAGCTGCAGGTAGATTGATTGTTCGAACCATCCTTGACTGTGTACGTGACAGTCGTAGAGCCTACGGGAAAATTTTGCCCTGGTGTATGCGATCCTACCATCGTTGCACTGCAGTTATCGGTGAACGTGGGGGCGGTCCAGGTGGCTGTTGCATTACAAGAAGAGGACGCGGTCAACGTGATGTCTACTGGACAATTCGAGATTACCGGAGGACTCGCATCGGTCACAATAACATTAAACGAACACGTCTTTGTATTGTTCGATGGGTCTTGGGCTGTGTAGGTAACAGTAGTCGTACCCAGCGCGAATTGATCGCCTGGAGAATGCGTGCTCGTCACTGTGACGGCACAGTTGTCTGTGAATGTTGGTGGCGTCCACGACACATTCACGTTGCACGCGGCACCGGTCAGTGACTGTTGAATGTTGGCAGGGCATCCACTCATGATGGGTGCACTGTTGTCAATTACAACCACATTGAAAGTACATTGAGCAATGTTTCCCGCTGGATCCTCCGCGGTATACGTCACCAGTGTTGTTCCTATCGGGAATGACGTTCCGGGCGAATGGGTGGACGTCACAGTCGCGCTGCAATTATCAGAAGCTGTTGGCGCAGTCCAGTTGACCGTTGCGCCACAGGCCGTTGTTGCATTAACGGTTATCGGGGTTGCTATGCATCCGCTGAAGACCGGCAGCGTTTGATCTCGTACATGCACTTTAAATGTACAGGTCGTTTTATTGCCGGAGGGATCGGTAGCCGTGTAGGTGACATCAGTCATTCCAACAGGAAATGTTGCGCCTGGATTGTGTGTGCTGGTCAACACCACCGAACAATTATCAGATGCCGTGGGAAGTGTCCATGTTGCCACCGCATTACACGAGTTTGAGGGTGCAATGACTTGGATCGTGCCAGTGTTGCAGCCAGCGATAACAGGCAGTACATTGTCGACAACCGTTACATTGAACGTACACGTCTGTGAATTTCCTGAAGGATCGGTTGCTGTGTAAGTAACGGCAGTTGTGCCTACCGGGAAGGTAGCCCCGGGAGCGAAATTGCTCGTGAGTGTAACGCCACAAATATCTGTGGCCGTTGGAGGTGTCCAACTGACAGCAGCACCGCAGGTTGCCGTTGTCAAGGAAATGTTTGAAGGGCAACTAGTCACCACAGGCTTTGTCACATCTTTAACGATCACGTTGAAAGAACAGGTGGCCTGATTTCCCGCGCCATCAGTTGCGGTGTATGTGACGGTTGTTGTTCCAACTGAAAACGCTGAACCCGGATTGTGCGTGTTCGCTACTGTGACCGAACAGTTATCGGAAACTGTTGGAGCTGTCCAGGGGACGATGGCGTTGCACGCATCTGGTGAAGCATTGACAGTAATCGATGTTGGGCAATTCGCGAACGTTGGTAGAGTGACATCCTTTACCGTAACATTGAATGTACACGTAGTCTGATTTCCTGCTGCATCGCGGGCTGTATATGTCACAGCGGTGGTTCCGACAGAAAAAGACTGGCCCGGGGCACGGTTACTGGTAAAGGTGAGGCCCGTAGTACAATTATCCGAAGCTGTTGGTGCTGTCCAATTGACAACTGTACCGCACGAATTTGGAGACGCATCAGCGTTGACAGTGATATTTGAAGGACAACCGCTGACCACCGGACTGGTCGCATCTACAACGACAACGTTGAATGAACACGTAGTTTGTCTTCCACCTGCATCTCTGGCGGTGTAGGTGACTACGGTCGTCCCAACAGGGAAACGGTCACCGGGATTTTTGTTGCTGGTGAACGTAAAGCCACTCGAACAATTATCAGATGCGGTTGGCGCGGTCCACGTCACATTTGCACCACAGGTTCCCGCAGCCGCGTCTGCGTTAACGGTCATGTTACCCGGACAACCTGTGATGACAGGACTTGTGGCATCGTTGACAACAACATTAAACGTGTGCGTTACCTGCCGACCTGAGCCATCGCGCGCAGTATACGTGACAGCAGTTGTTCCTACCGGAAAAAAGTCTCCAGGATTTTTCGTACTCGTCAAGGTGAGCCCGGTTGCACAATTGTCAGATGCAGTTGGCGCAGTCCATGAGACATTTTTACCGCACGCGTTGTCGTCTGCGTTGATCGTTATGTTCTGGGGAGGATTGTTAATAACCGGATTTGAACCATCATTGACTGTAACGGTAAAGGAACAGCTTGAAGAGTTGCCATACCGGTCAGTAGCGGTATACGTAACGGTAGTCACCCCGATTGCAAATTGTGAACCCGAAGCACGTGTCGAGCCTAACGTTACTGTTCCGCAGTTATCTGACGTGAGCGGATCATCCCACTCGACCAGTTGGGTACATCCGGAAGAAGTTGAAACCGAAATATTTGGAGGACACGTAATGCTAGGCGGTACGGTTTCCATATCGGATGCCGCGCAACAAATGGCTGTGTTATTCATGCTCCTCCCTGAAATGACTTCAAAGTCACCGAATTGATCGCCAACGAAAATCGGTGTCGCACACGAGGTTGTGATTGTGGTGACCGACAGGAGATCAACGACCAGGGTCAGCTCATTATCCTCAAACAAATTACCCGCTCGGTCAACGATAAACGTATCGCCATCGCGCAGTGGACCGCGAAAAATTTCGCCACCCCCATCTGAAACGCTCACGTCAGCGGCAAACAATTGTAGTACACGGGAATCATGGAACCGGAACGTCAGCCGCGTCATTCCCCCCTGGCACGGGCCGCATGAAGCAACGGGCGGACAATTACACGCCTGGCCATATGAACTAATGCCAATGAGCAGCATCGCCAGGAACAGAAACGCGCCCCTATAATTACTAGCCAAAAAATGATCAACACGCTTCATTAAAAAATGGTGTCCGCCACGCTTCACGTCCTGGTTGAAGTTTGACGAACCAATGGGTTAGGTAACAATTAAAAAGCTAGTCGGGAAAACTTCAAAATTTACGAGATTTTGCAGAGACCATCAAAAAAACAGGGTATTATGTGGCGGGTCAAAGGCATCCTTTATGTAAGGTCTGAATGAATTACAAATGTTTTTTGCCGGGAATCAGGAAGATCAAAATTGCTCGGCCTCGGTAAAGACTACATATCGGTGTAAGGCGCGGCTTTTTGTTCCTAAATGAACTAGCGCTGTCAGGTTAATCATGTAATAAAAACCAGGCATTGGAACATTCGGTTTGTGAGAAAAGCCCACATGCGCATTGAATGTGTACCTACTTAGAAGACCATCGGGATGTACAACCTGGGGCTTTTTTCCTAAATTCGGGTTGTTAGCGCCCCCGTCAAACGGAAAAATCGATGAAAAGAATTGCTGTTTTCCTGCTTCTTGCCCTTACTGCCTGCTCCAGCGATCCGGAGAGCAAAAAAGCCCCGGCAGGTATGGTAATGATGACTATCGATGGAACGGAGATGCTTTCTGTATCCGCCTCTGCGGTTGTTACGTCAGCCAGTCTTACGGGTAACCCAAGCGTAGGAGTCGATGCAGCCTATAACACACCGAATGGAAAGTACATCATTATGTTAAGAGCATCGACTCACGATGTGTTCAAGCTCATGGATGTCGGAGAGTATACGGTTGAAGGCAAAGACCTCCCGGCAAACACGGGCATCATTTATTACACACCCGAAGGGGCACCCTCCAGCAACGCATACTCATCATTGTTTGTTGGCACCGATGTGGTTGGAAAAATTGTGATTACCAGCATCGATACAACAAACAAGTTCGTCTCAGGAACTTTCGAGTGCACCGTGGCACACAGTGACACTGGTGAAATGCTATCGATCACCGGAGGTTCATTCACTCAAATTCCTTATCGCGACTGATTACTCTGCCTTGAGAATTTCTGCCGGATTTGTTCGGGCAACTTTAAAAGTCTGCGAACCGATCATCGCCAAGGCAATACTAAGAATCGCAAGAATTCCAATAACAAATTCGGATACGCCCATGGGTGCGTGGTTCGCAATCTGAGGAAGCATCACCTGATCGTAAAATACGAAAGTAACTGGCAGCGCTATCGAAGCCGACACCAGCAAGAGGAAAACGAATCCTCTGCTAAGCAAGATCAGAATACCAGCTTCGGAGGCTCCGAGCACTTTACGAATGCTTACTTCTTTCATCCTTGTTTCGGTGGTGTAGACAACCATACCAAGCAACCCAACCGAGGAAATCACGATAACAAGAAATGCGATGAACCCACCCAGTTTTATCGCAGCCTTCAATCCTTGAAAGCTTTCCTCAATCTGGTGGCTATAAAATTTTACATCTGGCGAATGTACAGGATCAATCTTTTTACAGATGGCTTCAATCTTTGCTTTTGTTTCAATCCAGTCATCCGATAATATTTTGACATTCAGGTATCCCGGGCTTTTCGAATACCGGAGAACGACTTCTTTGTTGGCGCGATTATTTGCCCTTCCGTACTCGAAGTCATCAACCACCCCGATGATCTGGACTTGATTCTTATTTAATTGGACGATTTCGCCTAGTGCTTTCTCAGGATCTGAGGGCGAAATGTTGTATTTCTTCAGCACGTGTTTGTTTACAATAACCTCACCTTCTGCAGCAGAGTCTGCTACGTTCACAAAATTTCTTCCAGCCACCAGTTCGATATTATGAAGAGGAATAAAATGTTCGTCTATGCTGTTAAAATATACGGAACCGGAGTCTTGTGGATTTTTGTGATACTTCATCTGTACCGCATAATAATTTCCAACACTCATCACCATAGCCGACTTTGAAATTCCTTGCACCTCGGGCAACTCTTCAAGCTCTTTCTTTAACAAATCGGCTTTCCCGTCCTGCAAGCGGATATTTATTATGTTGGCTGTACTGAAACCGAGATCATAAGCAAGAAAATGTTTGTATTGACGGTACATGATTGCCGTACCCGTAATAAACATAATCGAGATGGTGTACTGGAACACAATTAAGGCCTTCCTCATGGTCAGCCCTCTGATTATATTTTTAGACGAAAGATTCTTAAGCACCTGGATTGCATCAAGTTTTGAAAAGAAAAGTGCCGGCACTAAACCCGCCACAAGACCAACAATAATCGCAAAGACGATAAACAGAATAATAAGGGAAGGCGTAAGATCGAGTGTCAGCAACACTTGAAGCGAATATTCAATGCCAATAAAATGAGGTCGTACCAGGAGGAAAATTATGAATGCGAGAAAGAGCGCCATGATGGAAATGACTATTGATTCGACTATGAATTGCGTAGCCACATGGCTCTTCAACGCACCAACTGTCTTGCGAATTCCAACCTCCTTAGACCTGCGAAAGGAACGTGCAACACTGAGATTCGTGTAATTGAAGCAAGCTGAAATAAGTACGATGAGTGTGAGCAGCCCGAAAATGTAAATTACAGTGCTACCAATAGTTGGCCCGAGTTGATTGCTCCGATTCTCTCCGGCAATAATCCCATCCATACGTTCGACATCCAGCTCGATGCGCGTCAGCTTTACAGTCGCATCTTCCTTTGCACTCATCCGGTCGAGACTTTCGCGAAGAACGTCAAGGTTGGCCTCCTTTGGCATCAGTAAGTATGTGTAGACGCTCCACATATTATCCCAACTCATCTCGTCTTTGTTGTCCTTCTCCGTCACTTCACGTGTGCTGAGAGAAGCCAGCATATCAAATTGAAGGTGCGAAAACTTTGGAACATCTTCCATTATTCCGGTGACGGTATATTGCCTGTCATGATTTAACACCAAAGTTTTACCAAGAACATTGGTGTCGTTAAATAATTTGAGGGCCGATTTCTCCGTCAAAACAATTGAGAAGGGCATCTTTAAAGCACTCATCGGGTTGCCTTGCAGGAGCTTGAACGAGAATACCTCGAAAAACGACTCATTGGCCATCAAGCCGTCTAACGGGATGGTTTTGTCCTGCACGGTAACATCGCCCCGGAAGTCTCGGTGAAGGATGACAACACCTTCAGGCCCAGTAAACGTTTCGTCAATGAGTTTTGCTGCCCGCAGGGAGGTGGTTGCATGGAAATCTTGATCTTTCCTGCCATTGTATTCATACCTGCTGATCACCCGATAAATTCGATCATGCTTCTCGTGAAACTTGTCGTAGGAATAGGCGTCATGAAGCATGCTGATCATCAGCAAGCCAACCGACATGCTGATGGCCAACCCGATAATGTTGATGGCGGAAAAAAACTTATTCCGATAAATATTCCGGGTGGAGGTTTTGACATAGCTGATCAGCATAATGTAATGGATTAAGGTGTTGAAGAACGATGGCTTTCTGATGGTATATGATCGCAAAAATTTAAAGACGTCAAGAACATAGATGACACGCGCGCGAAACGGGCCCTTTGACTTCACATTGCGCTCGAAGTATTCGCGAAGATCTCCTTCAAGGTCCTCGAGCAACTCCGGCTTGCAATACCAGTTCAGGAATCGTTGCGCCCAGCCCGGAGGTTGTATCGGCTTTTCCACTTTCATTTAGATATTCTTGAAGGCTAAATCAGGAATGAGGTTCCACAGTTGATCACGAACTTCTTTGGATTTCAACAGCGCAGCCTTGCCTGCACTTGTAATCGAGTAAAAGCGCTTGCGTTTCCCTCCTCGGACGCTGGTCGCCTCACCCAGCGAACTTTTAACGTAACCTTTCTCCTCCAGCCTGTTCAGGACGGCATGAACCACACCGAGCTTGGTCACACGACCTGTCCGTTTTTCCAATTCATCGCATATGCCTACACTGTAGGCATCATTCATCAGAGCCGCAATAGTAAGCAACACAAGCTCCTCAAATTCACCAAGGTTCGTTCCTTTCATGATTCATTTTATAATCAAATGTATGTAAAATAAAGGCACAATTCACATTTTGTATGTAAAATGCCGTACACCGATATAAACAATAAACATTTATTGTTTATCAATATTTTTTAGGTGATATTCGATTATCATTTAAAAAACACTCTCTCATGAAAACACTTTATTCATTGTTTAATGTCGTATTCTACCTGTTCGTCACGCTCTCCGCGCTGGCGATTATCTATGAGTTCACACGCCTGAACGAAAGCAAGACTGAAAGCTATACGTTCACCAACATCCCGGCCGAAAGCATCGTGAAACCGGATGCACAGACATTTGATTTAACGGCTACCACGAGCGATGTCATGAAGCCACAACTGGTGACAAGCGAATGGAGTCTGAGATTTGAGAATACAAGCTTGGCCATTCGCTTGCAACGATTAATCTTAACTACCATCAAAATTGTCTTTCTATTTATTGTTCTATTATTGGTCCGGGCATTTATTTTCTCCGTCCGGAAAAATGAAACATTCACACTGCAGAATATCAAAAGACTTCAGCGCATTGGCATTCTTTTCCTCCTCATTGAGCCTTACCAATGGATTGCCAGCGCCATTAGAAAAGAATGGATTTTGACTCACTTTAATATCGAAAGCGTGTCTAAAGGACTTGGTTATCGCGTTGGATACCTGCTGGGGTCTGGCAAGTTTTTATGGAACTGGATATTGGTCGGTCTCCTGGTGCTTGTGATCGCAGAGGTCTTCAGGCAGGGAATGAAATTGAAAGAAGAAGTTGACTTAACCGTTTAACCAATGGCAATCGTAGTGAACCTCGATGTGATGCTCGCCAGGCGCAAGATGCAGTCAAAAGAGCTTGCGGAAAAAATTGACCTTACGCTTGCAAATCTCTCTATTCTAAAAACCGGAAAGGCGAAGGCAATTCGCTTTTCCACCCTTGAGGCGATTTGCAAGGAACTTGATTGCCAGCCCGGAGACATTCTTGAATATGTAAAGGATGACAACTAGCTTCTGATGACGCAACGGTTATCAGATGACTTTTATTATAATGCTGGAACGCTACTTCTGGTGGTTACAGCCTGTGCATTTTTGTTCACCACGTGAGCGTATTTTACAACCTTATACGGCTTTCCATCTGCGTTGACGATTGGGTTGTAGCTGCCATAGATCCAGATCGTTTCACCGTTTGCTTTCTTTCGCTGAAATTCACCGGTGAAGAATTCGCCACGCTGCAATCGCTCCCAGAACCTCTTGTATTCCGATGATCTTGCTTCGAACTCCGAAATGAAAATGCTGTGATGGCGATTCAGAACATCAACTGCCTCATCATAACCCATCGCTGACAGAAACAATTGATTAGCATAAATGATGTTACCCTTCATGTCGAATTCAATAACAGCATTCGATCTTCGTATTGCATCAATCTGGCCCTCATAATCAACAGCCTTAAGTTTTTGCTCTGTGATATCCATTGCAAACTTGATCACCTTAAGCGGATTGCCATGGCTGTCTTTCACAACGGTGTAGCTGGCGCTGATCCAGACCTCCCTTCCGTTCTTCACTGTCCTTCGAAATTCGCCATTCTGCGCAACGCCTGAGTTCAACGCTCTCCAAAATTCTTTATACGCAGCACTTTCATATTCCTCCTGGTACAAGAAGAAGCGATGATGCTTCCCTTTCACTTCATCCAATGAATAACCGGTGAATTGACAAAACCTTTCATTGGCATTGATCACCGTCCCATCCATCGTAAATTCGATCGTAGCCATCGAGTTATTGATGGCAGCCAGTTGACCTGCCATGGCAATTTCTGTCTTAGTCATTTCTTCCTGTGTAGCTTTCAGCTCCTCCATGTTCTGGCGCAACTCTTCTTCCTGTGCCTGTAGCTCCCTTTGAGCGTTCATCATCGCGGAAACATCTTTTGCAAAAATGGCGGCCTCCACTACTTCATTATTCTCATTTCGCAATGGAGCATAAATAGAGAGGTGGTACGCTGTCTTTCCATTTTGCTCTGCGGATGCAGTAAAATCGAAAGACTCACCACTCAGCACACGATTATAAATGGCGACCTGCTTTGTTCTTTCTTCTCCGGAATACCAGTCCAGCGTATTCATGCCTTTTTGAAGACTCATGCCGTATTGCTCGAGCGTTTTTGCAAAGGCTTTATTCCAGCTTACAAGTTTGTATTCCCGATCGATTGTAAAAATGGAGTCGGTGGAAACGTTCAGGAGTTGATTCAGATACTTCTCCTTCTTTTCAACATCGCGCAGCACGCGCTGCATTTCTTCCTGCGTGGCCGTCAATTCCTCCATGTTTTGGCGCATCTCTTCTTCCTGTGCGCGCATCATTTCCGCCTGCGTTTGTGTCTCTGCAAGCAGCTGCTTTGTTTGCTCATTAATCCGAACATTGGCAATGGTCGAAGCGATGCTTTCACCCACCTTCTCGACAAACTCACGATGGTGAGGCTCAAAAATATTGAAGGATGCCATTTCCATCACGCCATATACCCTATCATTAACAATCAGCGGAACGATCAGAAGATTCTTCGGCAGCGCAGCACCTAACCCGGAGGTGATCTTCAGATAATCTCCGGGAAGATTAGTCATGTAGATGGGTGACTTCTCCAGAACACACTGGCCAACCAGACCTTCACCAATGCCGATGCGTTTTGAGACATGCTTTTTCCGATCATAGGCATAGCACGCGATCATGTCGAGACACGCGTTGTCTTTGTCGCTGTCATCCAGGATGTATAAAGATCCCTGGTTGGCGTGCAGGTACTTGATCACATTGCTGATAATGATGTGACTCAGGCTCTTCAGGTCATCGTTAGATGAACGAAGGATATCCATGAACTGAGCAAGCCCTTCCGTAATCCAATTGCGTTGCCTTTCTTCTTCCGCGATTTTCCGCATCTGATCGCGCATGCTAATCAACGAATCCCCGAGCGCCTGCTCTGCAGCGGAATCACCCAGCCTGTTTTGAAACTCAATGGATAGGTTTCCATTTTCAATCTCCTTAATAAAATTTCTTGCTGAGCTGATCTCTTCCATCAGCGACCTGATCTGCGACTTGAGCTTATCAAGATTATTTGATTTAACAATTTTGTAAGGAAATTTCTGTACAGCCATGGTTGATCTGTTTCGGTCTTGCGAAATAAAGCTTCTCCGGCTTCCCCTTTCATATAACAACAGTACGCGAATTACGGACGCAATATTTGAGAGAAAGGGACGTGCAGAAAAATCACTTTTCAACGAAAGTGAAAATGAAATTCAGAAATCAATACATGGATATACACAATACCCTCCGTATAAATACTCAAATCAGGAGATGATTGAGGACTAGTTCCTGTGTAATAAAATGATGCTTTTACAACATTCAGTCAGAGATTGGAGGATCGGTTTACTCAACATAAGTGATTTGGCTTTCACAGCGCAGTTAATTCGTTGGTTGATAGATATTCTTTAAATCGACTTCGAATAGTGTATAGGGATGATCGTAAAATTTCCTGAAATCCGCGGTACTTGATTGGTGAGCCGGATGGGGCGCATAGTAGTGAGTTGCACTGTTGGTGTCGTTTCGCCAGACCAGCACATAACACAGTTGCATGTTCTCCGAACGCATAACCTTTAACAGGGTTTGCGTCCACCAGGTAGGGTCGGGTATCGATTCAAGACCAGTCTCTGTAAAGGCAGCCAGCTTTCCGTTTTTTAATGCAAAATCAGACACAATCTTAAGTTTCCTGATAGCGCTGTCAATGCGATAGCCATCGCGGCCCATATCGCCATAGTTGTCCATACCTACCATGTCTACCCATTCATTGCCAGGATAACGATCCAAAAATTCCGTTTCTGAATTGAATCTGTTGTCGGGAGAAAAAGCATAGATGAAGTTATGCACCTGCATCGTGTCTCGCAGATAGGAAACAGTAAAGCGCCACAGTGAAATAAACTCTTCGCGGCTGCAGTGCGGTGCGCCCCACCAGAACCAACCACCGTCAAACTCATGATAAGGCCTGAAAATTACAGGGACATTTTTCCCATCAGCCCCTTGAAGACTTTTCGCCCATTGTGCGATGCCTCGAAGTATTTCTTTGTATGGCTCATGTGCTGCACCACCCGGAATGATAAATTTTACTGCCGGCTTTGAAATGGAGTCAACCCAGTAGAATCCTCCTTTGGATACAGGGTTGGGAAAATGCCATGAAATCGTTGTTACACCTCCTCGGTTGTACGTGTCAATGACGTTTTTTCGGGTGCTGGCTTTTGCATTCTCTATCTCGGCTGGTGGCCTCCCGGAAAATCCGCTTAGATCGATACCAATTACGGCCGGGTGAGAACCCACTATCGTCTTGACATCAGACCTGTCTTCATCGTCAGACCAACCATGACCATACTCGGTAGCGTGCTGATGACCAAACAACGTATGATTCTTTGACAAGTCAAAAAGATTCTGGAAAAGCGCTTTCGTTTCTGCAGTCGCATTTTTGTCAATGAGCTTAAGTCGCTGGCTTTTAACAGGAGTGCCTCCCACCAAGCAGACAAACAACACTATGGCTATGCGCATAATTTGCTAATGTTTAGGAGGCGAAAGATAAATAGGATAGACCAGGTTAATGATGATAGTAGCGCTCATGTTAACAATTTGTACACCTGGAATAAACAAAGTGTCCATCCGAACTAAATGATGACGCGAACACCATATCAAGCGTTGGTCATCAGGAATACGTGCAGCCTGCGCTCCCACTTTTTTATTACATTGGCATAAAATCTCACTTAAACACAGTAAATGGAACGTTCAATCCGGATTAAGGACATTGCAAAAATGGCCAAGGTCTCAATCGGAACAGTCGACAGAGTCATCCATAAACGTGGCGAGGTTTCTGAAGAATCCTACAAAAAAGTAATGGCCATACTTGAAAAGACTGGCTATAAACCCAACCTTATTGCGCGAACTCTGGGCAACCATAAAACATTTAAGATTGTCGCGTTGTTACCCGACTCCGCCCAGGATGAATATTGGAAGATGGCGCACGAGGGGGTCCTCAATGCTGGAAAATATTGGTCGCAGTATGGGATTGCCATTAAAGAACTTTTTTTCGATCTGTACGACAAGAAGTCGTTTATCAAAAACTTCAAAGCCGCCATCAAGTTTGAACCCGATGGAATTCTGACAGCCCCTATCTTTTACCAGGAGGCGTCTGAGTATTTTGAACATTGTCGGTCTAAGAAAATTCCATTCGCAATCTTTAATAACAATATTCCAAAAGCAGGCTCGCTTACCTTTATTGGACAAGATCTTTATGTGAGCGGAATGTTAGGGGCTGAGTTGCTTCATATTAACCATCAGAGCGGAGGGACGTATGCGATCCTGCACATCTATGATGATATTCACAATTCAATTCACTTATCGGAAAAGGAAAAGGGATTTAAAGACTATTTCAAAACAATCAAAGGTCAGCGTTGCAACGCAATCGGAGTTGACCTCAATATGTCGCACGAACCAACACTCGAGAAAGAGTTGAATCAGCTTCTCAACACACCTGATCTCCGAGGCGTAATGGTTACCACATCAAAAGGTGCATCCATCGTTTCCAAACTCCTTGAAAAGCACGGCAAAAATGGAATCCGAATGGTAGCGTATGATTTGTTGGAGGAAAACATCGTATATCTGAAAAAAGGAATTATTGACTTTCTCATCAATCAGAACTCAAAACGCCAGGCGTTCACGGGCATTACACAACTTGCCAATCACCTGGTGTTTAAAAAAGAAGTGAAGCCGAAATATGTCTTCCCGCTGGATATCATCACGCGCGGAAATCTTGAGTCTCATCAAGCATGGACGGAAAATTAAAGTCCCGTCAACCATCTCAACTTCCCAAACTTTTTTCCTTTCTGAATCATCCTTGTAAAGAGGCGGTTTGAAATATTCAAGACAAAGCAGCGTTAAGTCAAGGGTTGTGCGGAAGTTTTGGCGGAGTGGCCTCCCTTGTCATCGCTATGAGGGTGTTACCATAAATAAAAAGATCCTGTCGGAAAGTCCAACAGGATCTATCAGTGGGCTCGTAGGGATTACTCATACGCGCGGGGCATGCCGCACGCGCCCCTCGTGATCCCTATGAACCTGAGTGCTGTAAATAAAAAGATCCTGTCGGAAAGTCCAACAGGATCTATCAGTGGGCTCGTAGGGATTCAAACCCCAAACCTTCTGATCCGTAGTCAGATGCTCTATTCAGTTGAGCTACGAGCCCGGTTCCAGAGTAGACATCGGGCGCAAAGGCGTTGACTATTGCCATTCGCTTACGGCCTACTCATTTTGGGACTGCAAATGTAAATAATAAATTCACTCGGCCAAATAAACGGTTTGGCCCTGCGAACAAAAAAGCTATTTTTGACCCTTATTTTTTGGAAATTGATACGTATGACAAGCAAATTCGCCTCTTTTATCATTCTCACACTTATCGGTACTGCCGCTTTTGCACAAAATACCGAGCCCGCCAAGAAAACAAGACGCCCGGATATACCGGGTGCCTTCGTGGTTGAACTGGGAGTGAACCGCATGACTGAGCTGCCAAACAAGGTGAAATATGGCTTGTGGGGTTCGCGTACTGCTAATGTTTATTACCAGTACGAAATGCGAATCATGAAATCCAAATTTAGCTTCCATCCTGGTATTGGGCTTAGCATGGAGCGATTCAAATTCCAGAGTTATGTCCAGGATTTTCCCGGCACCAATGCGGATCCTGTGAGGCTTAACAATCCGACTCTCATTTTCGATGCGAACGGAAACACACGCTTCGCTGAATTTGGTCATGTGCTATATGATGGTGATACGCTCGGCCAACCAAACTGGTCATCTTCGTTGACCACCCGCAAGACGATGCTTACAATGACGTATTTGGATGTGCCACTTGAACTGCGCTTCAGCACTAAACCAGAAGATCCGGCACGCAGCTTCAAAGTTGCCATTGGAGGCCGCGTTGGTTATCTCTTGAATGCCAGTACAAAGGTGAAATACAAAGAGAACGGTGAATTAAAGAAACTTCAGAATCATCAGGATTTTAATCTTACACGGCTACGCTACGGTGCTCATGTAAAGATGTTTCTCGGAAACTTCGCATTATTTGGCTACTATAACCTAACGCCATTGTTCCAGGCGAACAAAGGACCCGCTGCTACGGAAGCTCAAACGTGGACGGTTGGCTTTGCCTTGCATAGTTTCTAACGATCTTTCAGTCGGTAAACAAATTTTAGTCCCGACCATGTTTCATCTACAGCACAGACTTTCACGTCTACAAGGCCTTCCTTTAGACCAAAGTCTCTGATGAAATTTTCGTCAAGGTCGGTGATTACACCGGAAGACTTCTTCGGCCAGGAGATCCACATCATTCCATCTTTCTTCAAATGCTTTTTGTTCGAAGTAAATGACCTCTTAAATTCCTTTTGGTCTTTTACAAAGAGGTGAATAAAGTCAAGGTTGTTGATTAGGGATTTGCTGACGGATACCTTCTCCGGCAGCGGACTAATCCAATCGAAATAATTCGCAGGAGCGTTCTGGATAAACAAGTTAGTGCCGGGCTTAATGCCCAGTTTCTTCTGAAGCGAGGTACCAGAATATCCGGCCATGGAATGAAGATAATAAAAAAAGAGCTGCCTTGATCAGACAGCTCTTTTGCATGAAGCGAGAAGTATTAGTTCTTCATCTTCTCCATCTCTTTTTCGAAAGTTTCCTTAAACTTCTCGTAGTCATAATCGATCTTCAAACGCTCATCTTTTGAAATGCGCTCGTTGTACTTCGCTACCAGTTCGTCAGCCGAAAGTTCGATTGCTACATAAGTCTTATACGTGCCGTTCTCAGTTCTCATCAGCTTTTCGCAAAGGGTACGAATGCCGCTGATTGTCTGATCAACAACTTCGCGATTCAGACTTTCGAAGCGCTCTTCCACTTCCTCCTTGTTATTCATTTCACGGCTGTTCACGTAGTTGTCAGTAACTGTTTTTACCGTAGTCTGGATTGCCTGAGCAAGTTCGTTACGTGCATTGGTCAAGGCCTTTTTCTTCGAAGTTTGCTGATCCTGGCTTTCACCGATTGAGTTTGCGCGGAAATACTTCGCAGTTGTGAAGTAGTCTGGTCCAGAGCAAGGAACAACGACTTCAGTTTCTCCTTTTACTACAGGAGTTTTTTCTTTGCTCTTACAGCTAACGATAAAAAGCGCAGCTGCGGCAAGAAGTACAAAGGTTGAATACGTTAACTTTTTCATATTCTTAGTTAGAGTTTGGTTATGTTATATTGGTTAATGGAGTAATACAATTTAAAGACCAATTTTATCATTCAGCGAAAAATGCGTTTTTCAAATGAATTAAAGTGGTTTTACTGCAGAACAGTATTCAATAATTCATTCATCCGATCTTTCTCCAACGTCTCAAGCGCTTTGTTATAAGCATCAATGCTCGACTTATCATAGTCCAACCCATAGCCCTTAACGCGATCGAGTGTTGTTGCGTAAATCTCCTTTCCCTCCTTCATAGCCAGCACTTTGATCACGCTTGTTAAGTACGTAACATAAATACTTCCTGAAACCGATCCCTTCTCCGAATCCGCTTTCACATCGAACCACAAATCTGCTATGTTCTTATCTTCGGTGAACTCAAATCCGTTGTTTGCTAACATGTTCTTTAGTTTGTTCGTGATCTGAAAATTGGCTTTTGAACTCCCCAGACTTTTCTCGTCCGCACTCAGGAACACCACAGGGCGTTGTACTTTCATGTTCACCTGCGCGCGTGGCAAATTGAATGTCCCTGCGATCAATTTGTAAACGGGAGAGTTGCTCGAGCCACTCAGCGCATCGATGTTAACTTTCACCGCAACGGTTTGTTCAAGTTCTTTTGACCCAATCCGGTTCAATAGAATTTTCGCCTGACCTTGCTCATCGGTTTTATACTCGGGATAAACATCACCTGATCCTTTTTCAAATGTAGCTTTCAACGGAAGGGCTATGGTTGGAGACTTGAGATCTTTATACGTTGCCTTCGCTACCACCTGATGCTGCGTCTGATTTACTCTCCGGTTTAAAGAAATCTCTGTAGGCGTGACCTGAACATTAATCTTATCGAGAAGGGTTTGGATGGATGAGTAAATCTCGTTGACAAGTAAAACTTCGCGATCAGCATCAAGCTTCACACGAATCGGTTCGCCCAGGTATTTTTCCACACTGCGCAATGCCTGGAAATAATACGTGATTGCCTGCAGGCGCTCTGACGATTGCTCCGCTGCTTTTCCTTTTTTTAAATAATCAGTCGCCAGTGTCGTGGCGTTACGCTTTTGTTCTTCTTTAATCTGCCTGTAACGCGCAATGGAAAGCCTGTAATAAACCCAGTAGTTTGTTTGATCTTCCCAAGCATCAACCAATTCGTACTCTTCAATCTCATCCGTGGCCGTGGTCTGAATGATCTGTTCGTATTGCTCCTGAACTTTCCGATCAACTTCCATAAAACTCAACACGGAAGTACTCGATACATTGACTTTAATTTGGGAGACGAGATCATCGAGCGCACTCTTTTTTGCGGCTTGTGGATAGTTGTTTGTGCCGTCCTTCACGCTATGGCCAATGCCTGTATAATACCCTTCCTGATAGGGTTGATTTTTCAGCCAGCTTGGCTTCAACGCTTCAGGATCAGGAGCTTTAACCTTAGGACTACAGGCTGCAACCAGAAAAAGTAAGGTAAAAATGCGCTTCACAAAATAAAGGGTTGGGGTTTACCGTTGCTCCTATGCTACATCCATGCCAATTTGCTTTCAAATTTACAGTAGTAAATACAGTTGTGAAGGGCTTTGTAGTAAATTAATTAACTTTCAACAAAAGTAGGGCTTATGATCAGGTTTTTTGCGGTTCTTACCCTTTCCATCAGTATCATTTCATGTAAAGAAGATGAACCCGTTAACACAGAATTCACGGGAAATGAAGTTACCTACGCCCTCCTTCCGGGCTCAGCGCATAACGTCAGCGGAACAGTCATTATTAAAGAGAAGATTGATGGGTACTCGTTCATTCGAGTTCAACTATCAGGCACGGAAGGTGAGATTGAACACCCCGTCCACCTGCATGTAGGAAATATGGAAACTCCAGACGCGGCCATCCTTGCCTTGCTAAACCCGGTGCTCGGTAGAACCGGAATAAGTGAAACAGAATTTTCCCAATTAAGTGATGAGAGCCTTGTCACCTTTCAGGAACTGATACATCTTGATGCTTCAATAAAAGTTCACCTCGCAGCCTCCGGACCTGATAAAGACATCGTGCTCGCTGCAGGAAATATTGGATCAAACATTGGAGGACATGAGCATCATGGGGGAAGGGTTGATATCGCGGTTTGTAAGAGTGAGTAGAGGATTTTAGATTTTAGATTTAAGATTTAAGATTTTGTCGGATCCTCGAAAACGAAAGATTCGCATTCATGGCTAGGCTCACCAAATCTTAAATCTAAAATCTTAAATTTTAAATCTTTTCCTTCCTTCTCGTCCCTGCATACAACTCATACTCCAGCAATCGACAATCGATCTTCGCATTGTAAAATTCAATCCGTCTTGAAGCTTTGAGTCCAATCTTTTTAGCGAGGTCAAGATTCCCCGTGAAGATATAGCCCATATAGCCTTTACATTTGTTTTTCAGGAAGTCTCCTACTCGTGCATAGGTACCTTCGAGTTCCTGTACTTCACCGAGACGTTCTCCGTACTCAGGGTTGAAGTATACAACGCCAGGCTCCTCCGGCACTTCTGTTTTTTCAAAGTCACATACAGCAAACTTGATAAACTTGTCAACGCCAGCAATTCCTGCGTTTACTTTCGATACATGAATTGCATCATCACTGATGTCTGTCGCAATGATTTTCAGGTTGGGAACGTCTTTAATTTTCTCTTCAAGTTCACGATAATGTTTTTGATACACGGCTTCATCATAGCCTATCACATGCATGAAGGAATAATTCTTTCGGAACAATCCCGGCCGTCTATCGGTGGCCAGCATCGCAGCCTCGATGGCTAAAGTCGAAGATCCACACATGGGATTCACAAATGGCGATACGCGATCCCACTTGGTTGCCATGAGGGTTGATGCCGCAAGCGCTTCCAGCATCGGTGCCTTACCTGGAATTTTCCGGTAGCCATGTTTTGCAAGTGTTTCACCCGAGGTGTCTAAAAATATCTCAGCCTGTTCCTCGCGCCAGAAAATGTGAACGACCATTTTATCGAGTGAAGAACCGGAGTCTGGCCGATCGCCATTCTGTTCACGCATGCGATCAACAATGGCATCTTTCACTTTCACATTGATGAACATGGAATTGTTCACTGTAAAGTGATCCACATTACTGGTAACTGAAAAATATCCATGTTGTGGAATCAGTTTCTCCCATGGAAAAGCTTTGACATTTTTGTAAACATCCTGCGGACTATTCGCGCGGAAATCTTTGAGTGAATAATGGATCTGGCTCGCGCAACGAAGGTTCAGGTTCAGCCGGATGCAATCTTCAACAGTTCCCTGCAGGGACAACCCGGTGCTGAACGTGCTGGTAGGCTCGTAACCCAATTCTTCCACTTCCTTCGTAAGGTAGGGCGCAAGGCGTTTGTTGCATGTAATAATAATTCGACTTTGTGTGGAAAAAACCTTCATCTCAAATTTATAAATAGCGGATTTGCTTTACTTCAAAATACCGTGGTTGATCGTCAACGAAAACCTCCAGCCGGCCGAGCTCATCTACACCTGTGATCTTGCCTTCAAATTGATCACTGTCCGTCATAAACCTGTGCAGTTCATTTCTCCGATAAAGGTTAGATAAATATTCGGACTTTAATGCAGCGGACCTATGTTGTTTCAGCTGCAGGTAACGGCTCTCGAGTTTGCCCATTAACACACCAAAGAGTGCATCCAGATCCCACTGCCGGTTCGTTTGTTGAGCGAGCGAAGTTGCTTTTTCAGGAAGCAGGTTTGACTGATTTACATTCAGCCCAATGCCTACCACAGCGGTCTCTATGGTTTTTCCGCGCAGCTGATTTTCGATTAGAATTCCACAAATTTTAGATTCGTGAACTAAAATATCGTTGGGCCACTTTATATAGACAGCGCCACTCAAAACCTCGGCTAATACGTCTCTTACCGCAAGCGATACAACTACATTTAAGAGGAACTGTTGGCTAAGCATCAGAAAACCAGGCTTTAATATAACAGAAAGCGTCAGGTTCTGATTTGGTTCAACAACCCACGAATTGCCGCGCTGTCCCCGCCCAGCAGTTTGATTGCTCGTAATCACTACTGTTCCTTCGGTGGCAGGAGAGTTTTGACTTAATTGCGTTGCTAGCGTATTCGTAGAATGACATTCTGGCACATAAACCACATTCTTTCCTACGAAAAGCGTGTTGGCAGGACTTTTATACAACTTTATTAATTAATTTTGCAAGTTATCAATATACCAACTACCACAAACGAAAAAAGCTTAATGGCGAAAAAAAGGAAGGGTGTCAGTTCCGAAGTTCTCAGCGAGACAGTCGTGAAGGGAATGCAGGAAAAAAAGGCTACTGACATCGTTGTAATGGACCTTCGAAAAGTTAAAAATGCCGTTGCCGATTTTTTTGTAATTTGTTCTGGAAATTCCGATAAACAGCTAGACGCCATTGCCGACTCTGTCGATCAGGAAGTCTACAAAGCGCTGAAAGAAAATCCCTGGCATACCGAAGGCAAAAACAATAAAGAATGGATGCTGCTCGACTACATAGATGTAGTGGTACACGTTTTTCGTAAAGATCGCAGAGAGTTCTATGCTCTCGAGCGCCTTTGGGGGGATGCCGAAATCACTGAAATCGCAAATGACCACTAGAACCAAATCGTTTTACAATCGTTATTCACTAGATATTTAATTGATTCATTAACTAAAAATGGCTGACAAGAAAGAAAACAAACCTCTATTGCCGAATAAAGCTCCGCGTGGCAATTATCAGATCTGGGTTATCCTCGCAACGATAGCCGTGATCTTAGGGGTGATGTATATAAATAACTCCAGCGACCTTAAAGAAGTTACTCAATATCAGTTTGAGCAGATGGTTAAGGATGGAGATGTTCGTAAAGTTACGCTGATTAAAAATCAGGAGATGGTTGAGATCACGCTGAAGTCGGAAGCACTCCAGAATGCGAAATACCGGCAGGATATTACAGAAAGTCCGCTGGGCGGATCAAACACCAGCGGACCGCATTATCGTCTGCCCATCACATCGATCGACCGGTTCGATGAGAAGTTCGAAGAACTCGTTAAGAAAGTGCCGGATGCAAACAGACCGGAATACAACTCCACGACACGTGAGAACTATTTTAATGTGTTCATCCAATGGGGATTCCTCTTCCTGTTGCTCTTCGGTTTCTGGATGCTGATGAGACGTATGACCGGTGGCGGTGGCCCTGGCGGACAGATCTTCAACATCGGAAAATCAAAGGCTGCACTTTTCGATGCTGAAAACAAAGTAAAGATCACCTTCGAAGACGTTGCTGGTCTTGATGAAGCAAAAGAAGAAGTTAAGGAAATTGTTGACTTCCTGAAGAACCCAGGTAAGTTCACAAAGCTTGGTGGAAAAATTCCAAAAGGTGCCTTGCTTGTTGGCCCTCCAGGTACTGGTAAGACGTTGCTTGCAAAAGCAGTGGCAGGCGAAGCGGCTGTTCCGTTCTTCTCCCTATCAGGTTCTGACTTCGTTGAAATGTTCGTAGGTGTGGGTGCCGCCCGTGTTCGCGACCTTTTCAAACAAGCAAAAGAAAAAGCCCCTTGTATCGTGTTCATCGATGAAATCGATGCGATCGGTCGCTCTCGCGGACGAGGTCAGTTGCCTGGAGCAAATGACGAACGGGAGAACACATTGAACTCGCTGCTTGTAGAGATGGATGGTTTCGCTACTGACTCTGGAGTTATCATCCTTGCAGCAACCAACCGCCCTGACGTACTCGACTCAGCGCTCTTGCGTCCAGGTCGTTTCGACAGACAAATCAGCATCGACAAGCCGGATATCGTTGGCCGTGAGCATATTTTCAAAGTACACTTGAAGCCGATCAAACTTGATCCATCTGTCGATGTGAAAAAACTTTCGGCTCAGACACCAGGCTTTGCTGGTGCCGAAATCGCCAACGTATGTAACGAAGCTGCTTTGATCGCAGCGCGTAGAGATAAAAAAGCTGTTGACATGCAGGACTTCCAGGATGCGATCGATCGTGTGATCGGTGGTCTTGAGAAGAAGAATAAGATCATTTCTCCTGAAGAGAAGAAGATCGTTGCTTTCCACGAAGCCGGTCACGCTGTGGCAGGATGGTTCCTGGAGCATGCTGATCCATTGGTAAAGGTAAGTATCGTTCCTCGTGGTGTTGCCGCGTTGGGTTACGCGCAATACCTGCCGAAAGAACAGTTCCTGTATCAGACTGAGCAGATGGAAGACGAAATGTGTATGGCGTTCGGTGGTCGCGCAGCAGAAGAATTGATCTTTGGAAAAATTTCAACGGGCGCATTGAGCGATCTTGAACGAATTACAAAAATGGCTTACAGCATGGTAACGATCTACGGTATGAATCGCGAGATCGGTAACATGTCGTACTACGATTCAAAAGCTTCTGACGGATACAACTTCCAAAAGCCTTATTCTGACGCAACTGCAGAAAAGATCGATAAGGAAGTTCGCGGTATCATCGACAAAGCTTACAAGAGAACACTCGCGTTATTAACGCAACACCGTCAACATCTGGATGTGATTGCGAAGGAGCTTCTTGAAAAGGAAATTCTTTTCCAAAGTGATCTCGAAAGACTGATCGGAAAACGTCCATTTGAAAAACTCACTACCTACCAGCAATTCACAAATGGTTCTGGTAAGTACGAGAAAAAACAACACGAGAATGAACAACCGGGAGTCGATCCAACTCCAACACTGGAGGGAGAGAGCCCAGACAGGTTGAACGCATAAATAGAGAAGAGCCCGGTGAGTAGCCGGGCTTTTTTAATGCAAATACCGCAACCACAGAGACACCGAGGAACCACAGAGTTACACAGAGTGAAAATGATTGAGCAGAAGCATTGAATTTAATATATTCGTGGACCACCAAGATGCGTGCTATTGAAAAAAACGCATCATGAGAGACAATGAGATTACTGAGCACATCATTGGTTGTGCAATCCGCGTACATAGAAATCTCGGCCCGGGATTGCTGGAATCTGTCTATGTGAGCTGCCTAATGTTAGAATTTAAGCGGCTTGGTCTCAAGTTCGAGCGTGAAAAGTCAGTACCGCTTTATTACGAGGGCGAAAAGCTTGATTGCAACTTCAGGTTAGATCTTCTTGTCGAGGATCGCATTGTTGTCGAGACAAAATCGGTTGATGACCTCAACGACATTCATGTCGCTCAATTACTTACGTATTTGAAACTCACCAAAAAGAAGATAGGATTGCTCATTAATTTTAATGTACCACTCCTCAAGGACGGGATCAAGCGGTAAAAAATGGATACTGAAGAAGGTGAACCTCCGTTGACAATTAGGTGTATTCAAAAAACCTCAGTGTAACTCCGTGCTCCTCTGTTTCTCTGTGGTTACTGTATTCTGTGTTGGCCGCATTCCTGCATTTATGTATTTTTGTCGTTCATGCACATCGGTAATCTTCAGGGTAAAAAAATCTTCTTCGCCTCGGATTTTCATTTAGGCGTTCCCAATCACGAGGAATCGCTCATACGCGAGAAGAAAATCGTAGCCTGGCTTGATTCAATCAAACACGAAGCGCATTCGATTTACCTTGTCGGAGATATTTTTGATTTCTGGTTTGAATACCGCTACACGATTCCGCGTGGGTTTATCCGGTTACAAGGAAAGCTAGCTGAACTTCGCGATGCGGGAATCCCGATCATCTTCTTCACGGGAAATCACGACATGTGGATGTTCGATTATTTTACGAAAGAACTCGACATACCAATCTATCGCGATCCGCAATTACTTCACATTGGCAATCATAAGATGTTGATCGGTCATGGCGATGGCCTCGGCCCTGGCGATCACACGTACAAGATCCTGAAAAAGTTTTTTAACAGTAAAGTGTGTCAGTGGTTGTTTGCGCGATTGCATCCTAATCTGGCATTTTACATCGCGCAGACGTGGTCTAGAAAAAGTCGGATTGCAAACCTGAAACGCGAGGAAAAATTTGAAGGTGAGGAAGGAGAATTCCTTTGGGTGTATTGCCGCGAGCTGGAACAGAAAGAACACCACGATTTCTATGTCTTTGGGCATCGTCATCTTCCGTTGGACCTTAAGATTGCACAAAACAGTCGTTATATTAACTTAGGAGAGTGGGTACACTTCCAGACCTATGCTGTGTATGACGGCACGAATGTTGAACTGAAGACATTCAATTCCCCTGGTAAATGAAAAAAATTCTCTTGCTCCTGATCGCGATTGCCCCACTCGTGGCTTCCGCGCAAACAAAAATCAAAACGCTGGAGGTAAGCGATACCATTCTAAACTCGGCAGTCGACAGACCAGGAGACATTTATGTGATCTTGAAAGACGGACAGATTCAAAAATTCGATAAGGACGGGAAACTTGTTGTAGTGTATCGACACCAGGGAGCTCCCACCCTTTTCGACCCGCGTGACGGTGCACGACTTTTTGCTTATTACCGGGACAAGCAGCAATATGATTATCACAATCCATCGTTTGATATTGTTGCCTCCTACCGCATCGATTCAGCCTTTGCAATCGAGCCCTGGCTTATTGCCCCATCCGGTGAAAAGAAATTGTGGATACTCGATAATGCCGATCACAGTCTAAAAAAGATTAACCCGGTTGATGCGCAAGTTGAAGTTGAGGTAGTGATTGACGCATCACTGATCGAAGATGCAACCGCATTCACGGCTATTCGCGAATACCAAAACTTCGTGTTTCTATTAAATCCGAAGCGCGGCATTTTCGTGTTCAACAGCCTCGGCAAGCACATTAAAATAATTCCAGTAAAAGGCACAAATTCCTTCAACTTCCTGGGTGAAGAACTGTACTACCTGGCAGGTGATATTGTTCACTTCACCGATCTTTTTACTGCTGAAACACGCCAGCTAAAATTGCCGGCAAAACCGAAAAGCGTGCTTCTGACAGACGAACGAATGGTGCTCTTTTACCCTGGTTCGTTCGACATCTTTGAATACAAACCTTAATTTGAAAGTAGGCCTTAAATTCTGTTCATTTTTGAACATATTTGTACAATCAAGGACAATGGTGTTCGCAAAAACGCTGAAATTCAGCTAAAAAAGCGGTTGGCACAGTATTTCCTTATCTAAGCGTTTATCCTAAATCTTATCCAAAATCTGTGACTCAGGAAGGTGGTAAAATTCTAATGATCGATGATGACGAGGACGTATTGTTGGCGGCCAAGATGCTTTTGAAAAAGCAGGGACATCATGTGATCATCGAAAAGAATCCAAACAAGATTCCATTCTTATTAAACAACGACACTTACGATGTTATTCTGCTGGACATGAATTTCAGTAAGGACATCACGAGTGGTAAAGAAGGTTTCCACTGGCTTGGGCAAATTCTTGAGAAAGATCCGAATGCCGTTGTGATTTTGATCACGGCCTTTGGTGATGTGGAGATGGCCGTGCGCGCACTCAAGCAAGGGGCGACAGATTTTATTCTCAAGCCGTGGCAGAACGAGAAACTTGTCGCCACGATTTCAACCGCAATCCGACTGAAGCAATCCTACAACCAGGTCGATAAGCTGAAGAAGGCGAAGGAGATGCTGGAAGAACAGATCAGCAAGCCCTTCGGTGAGATCATCGGGCAAAGTCCAGCTATCAAAGAAGTATTTGGCCTGATCGATAAGGTTGCGAAAACTGACGCGAATGTTTTGATCCTGGGTGAAAATGGAACGGGAAAAGAATTGATCGCCCGTGCAATCCATCAGCGCTCGCTCAGAAAAGACAACAGCTTTGTTGCGGTGGATATGGGTGCGATCACGGAAACACTTTTTGAAAGTGAACTCTTTGGTCACAAGAAAGGTGCTTTTACGGATGCACGTGAAGATAGACCCGGCCGATTTGAGTTGGCCAATGGCGGAACACTATTCCTTGATGAGATCGGAAACCTGAGCATGGCGCTTCAAAGTAAACTCTTGAGTGCGCTGCAATCACGTCAGGTAACACGCGTGGGAGCGAATCAACCGCTAAACGTTGACATCCGGCTCATCTGTGCTACAAACATGCCGCTGACAAAGATGGTGCAGGAAGGAACATTCAGACAAGATCTGCTTTACCGGATTAACACGGTAGAGATTCACGTTCCGCCATTGAGCGACAGAGTTGAAGATATTCCGATGCTTGCACAGCACTATTTGCAATACTATGCAAAGAAGTATCACAAACAGGTGACTACTATCGCACCCGAGGCTTTGGACAAGTTGAAACGGTATGCGTGGCCAGGAAATATTCGTGAACTGCAACACTCGATTGAGCGTGCCGTGATCATGACGGATTCACCGACACTTCAGGAAACCGATTTTCTGCTGAGCCGATCTTTATCGAACAATAGCAATTCAAATACGCTAAACCTTGATGAAGTAGAAAAGGCAGCCATTGCAAAAGCGCTGCAAATGCATAATGGAAATATTTCGAAAGCTGCTGACGAACTGGGATTAACACGTGCCTCGCTTTACCGAAGGATGGAAAAATATGGACTTTAATTGGCGATCGCCAGTTATGCCGCGTGTGGCGATTCTTTCGGCCACCATTTTTCTTTTCGCGTTCTTTGCCTTCTCATCCGGTGATTGGTTTTATGCGCTGCTTTTTTTTGGCCTTGGCCTCTATCAGATAAAACTTCTGATCGAGTACCTCGACAGGTCTCACGAGAATATTGCCTCGTTTCTCGACTCCATCCGATTTGATGATCTCTCGTACTCTTTCAAAACGGAAAGTGACGATCCGGTCGTACAACGTCTTCACAAAGAATTGAATGAAGCCATGCTAAAGCTTCGCAATTCGAGACGTGAAAAGGATTCCGAATTTCTTTTCTTCAAGAACATCGTCATGCACGTAGGGATCGGCCTTATCATTTTTAAGGAAGATGGTAAGATCGAGATCTTCAACAGTGCCGCCAGGAGATTGCTCAAGATCAATCGCGCAGAGAATATCAACGATTTAAAAGACGTGAGTGAAACACTCGTCAATGTTTTCATCAAACTTAAGACCGGTGGTCGTGAATTGGTGCGCTTGAAAATTGGTGACGATCTCTTCCAGTTATCCATATATGCCATCGAGCTTACGTTACGTGGCGAAAATGTGAAACTGATCTCCATCCAAAACATCCAAAGCGAATTGGAAGAAAAGGAAATGGAAGCGTGGCAAAATCTTGTCCGTGTACTGACACATGAGATCATGAACTCCGTAACCCCAATCTCTTCGTTGGCCGGAATTGTAGAGGAGGAATTGAAGCAACACATGGAGCAACAGGAAGACAAGCCGTTGACCAACGATCAGCTAAATGACATCCACCTCTCGCTCCAAACGATTAGTAAACGAAGTGAAGGGCTTATACATTTTGTCAAAGAATTCCGTAGCCTGACCAGCATTCCAAAACCACGTCAGGTTCAGATTGAAGTAAAAACACTCCTGGAAGAACTGACGATGCTCCACCGAAAAGAGCTGATGGAGAAAAGTATTCACCTCACCATTTCTGTCTACCCTGAAGATCTCACCATCTCAGCAGACAAGAACATGATTGAACAGGTGATCATCAACCTGATCAAAAATGCAATCCAGGCTTTCGAAGACCAGGCAGAGAAGAACATTGAGTTGAGGGCTTCACTCAACGAAAAATCACGTCCGGTCATTTCTGTCAAGGATAACGGCACTGGGATCGATCCGGAAGCGATGGAAAAAATCTTCATTCCGTTCTTTACCACGAAGAAAACAGGCTCGGGAATTGGCCTTTCGTTATCGAGACAGATCATGAGGCAACATCAGGGGACGCTTACGGTTAAGTCTACTGTAGGAAAAGGGACGGAGTTTTTTATGAGGTTTTAGCTGTCTTTTGAGACCGTGCTTATCTAATTAGTCGTCAGACCACGAGGCGTGATCGGACGACAAAAAAAGCCGCCAGCGTATTTCATCTGACGGCTAAACCTGCTACTAAAACACCTTCCCGATAGTCATCGGGACAAACCAAAACCAAAGTCTTCAGATTATTAGTCATCAGACCACGAGACGTGGTCGGACGACTAGTTAAGCCATGCTGTTGTTTCACAAAAGTCTGTTACAGTACGGCTGTATTTATCTCTTACACTGTAGGTAAAATCAATCCTGTCTCCCCTAACAATCCCACTACCCTCAACCTCATAACCATTTACGTTCTGAAATGGAATTCGGATTCTCTCGTACGTGACAACCGCATACACAGAAATATCGGCTGCATAAAAGTTGTCGATCCAAACTTCATCCCGATGACTAGACCGAGAGATATTAATATCATAATACGTCATGTCATCAAACGTTTGACTATATTCTTCAACTTCGTAATATCCTATTACGCTGTCACGATAGTCGTAACGGGGCTCTACTGATTCATCATAAAAACACGAGGTAAGCATCAATGCTGAAACCATCGCAAACATCAGGGCTTTCATGTGTTAGCCGGTTAAGTTAGATGGTGTATTACAAGTTCGGTGCCAGAATTTGGAGGCTTTTCACCGCTTGCAGTGAGTGTGCGGAGTTGTGGCCCATGCGCGTCTAATTCATCGTTATTCGTCAGACCACGAGGGTGGTCGGACGAAAAAAAACCTCGCGATTGCGAGGTTTTAGGTTAAAAAATGTCAGGTACGTCTTACCTGGATTTTTTTAATAAGCATACCGGCACCGGCAAAAAATATTTACCACCAACAACCACTACGAATGGAGTAAATGACCAGTCGTGCCGGTAATGCTAGATCTTAATCTACATTGTCGTGCAAAAATTTATTATTGCCGAGCAATGAGTTATCATCATTCAAATTGTATTTCGACATGTGCTGTTCTGACGAATGAGGAACATCATTCATCTTCACACCCCTTCTCAAGTATGCAGGCAGTGACCACTTCTCATTAAATTCCTCTTTGGTCATCTCTTGCTTACGAGCTTTCAGATGTTGCTTGCGTTCTTCGGCTTGTTGCTGAAGTCTGTCTTTTGTTTTACGGAGTTCCATCATGCCCTCATCGTTGATCACCTGATCACCGTACTTTTCAGTCATCGGATCGAAGTCATCATCGCGCAACAAGCTGTCATCTTCTTCATCGTGTGACTGCTCAACTTTATTAAACGGACCGGTGAAGAAGAGTTCGCGCTCGTTAGTCTTCTCTTCAAAGTTTTCGCGCTTTGGAGGAACCTGACGAGGCTGCTCCTGCTTTGGGCGCATCTGAATATCCTTCGCCTGATTTACTGAATTGTCTGTGTTAGGATTCTGAAACAACCATCCCTGGCCACGATCCAGGTCAATGACTTTCTTTTCTTCTTTCCTATTCACCGGAAGTTTGGATTCGGCCTGAAATCCCGTTGCAATTACTGTAACACGAATTCTATCACCAAGATCAGGATCAACACCGTGACCGAAGATCATCTCGCCTTCATCACCGGCTTGTTGCTGAATGTATTCGGTAATCTCGGTCAGTTCGTCCATCTGAAGTTCTGCTTCAACACCTGAGATGATGGAAAGCAGAATCTTCTTTGCACCCATGATGTCGCGGCTATCGAGCAACGGAGAGGCTAGAGCACCTTCGGCTGCTTTTCTTGCGCGGTTCTCACCACGTGTTTCGGCAGAACCCATCACCGCGGCACCTGCATTTAACATGACGGTGCGAACATCCTGGAAGTCAACGTTGACATAACCTGCCAACGTGATGATTTCCGCGATGCTTTTTGCGGCAGTTGTTAAAATATTATCGGCTTGCGCGAATGCCTGACCAATGGAAAGGTTTCCGAAGATCTCGCGAAGTTTATCGTTGAGGATTACCAGCACAGTATCACAGGTCTGACGAAGTCCTTCGATACCGAGTTCAGCCTGGGTGCCTTTCTTCTTGCCTTCGAACGAGAAAGGTGCTGTCACAATACCAACCGTGAGGATGTCCATATCCTTTGCAATCTTCGCAATGACTGGTGCCGCTCCCGTACCTGTACCTCCACCCATCCCCGCTGTGATAAACACCATCTTGGTGCCTGTCAGCATCTCGCGGATCTGGTCCTTGCTTTCCAGTGCTGCATTTTTTCCAACTTCAGGATTTGCTCCACACCCTAGTCCTTCAGTAAGGTTTGCACCGATCTGAAGTTTGTTGGGTACTGGGCTCGCATTGAGTGCCTGGTTGTCAGTGTTGCAGACGACAAACTCAACATCTTTGATGCCTTGTTTGTACATGTGATTCACCGCATTGCTTCCTCCCCCGCCAACGCCAATCACCTTGATGATCGAACGATGAACGCTATGTTTGGGGATTTCGAATTTGTAGGATCCTGTTTCAAACATATGATTTAATTAGTGGTTGTGCTTAGTACTCATTCTTACCATCGAGATCATCGATCAGCAAGCTTTTTGTTTTGTTTAGAATATCATTGAAGAAATTCCGCGAAGGAGCAACCGGTTGTTGTTTTTTAATTTTCGTTGCCTTCACTGTCTCACGCGCTTCTTTGTAACGATCTGCGCGTTCATCCAATGATCTGAAACCGCTAAGCACCAGACCAACAGATGTTGCATACATCGGGCTCTTCACCTGCTCGATCTTGGTCTTGCCAAGATGCTCATTTGGATAGCCAATACGCGTATCCATGCCCGTCATATATTCTACAAGTTGTTTCAAGTTTGCAAGCTGGGCACCACCACCGGTGATCACGATCCCACCTGCGAGACGGTTTTCAAAACCGGAACTGATGATTTCGGCATGCGCCATCTCGATGATCTCTTCCATCCTCGCTTGAATGATGTTGGAAAGATTTTTCACCGAAATCTCCTTCGCAGCGCGATTTCTGATGCCCGGGATTGAGACGATCTCATTCGGGCTTGCTTCTTCAGCAATCGCTTTGCCGAATCGTGTCTTCAGCTGTTCCGCCTGTTGCGGCAGCACCATCAATCCCTGCTTGATGTCGTTCGTTACGATGTTGCCACCGAACGGGATGACGGCAGTGTGACGGATAATGTTATCGTAGAAAATTGCAATGTCTGTTGTACCACCGCCAATGTCGATCAAACAAACACCGGCTTCTTTTTCTTCATCGCTCAACACAGCGAGGCTTGACGCAAGTGGCTCGAGGATCAGATCTTCAATTTCCAGTCCAGCTCTTCGAATGCATTTGTTAATGTTATTGATTGCGTTGGTTTGCGCGGTGATGATGTGGAAATCAGCTTCCAGTCTCACCCCTGACATGCCAACGGGTTATTTAATACCATCTTCATAATCGACCATATAGTCTTGCGGCATAACATGGATGATCTGGCTTCCCGGAGGAACCACCATGCGATACATGTCCTGTGTGAGACGTTCAACATCGTCAATCGTAATTTCGTCTTCCTTCGAAGTACGGGTGATGCCTCCGTGCTGAATGAAGCTTCGGATATGCTGACCCGCAATGCCGACATTCACGATGCCAATGTCGATGCCGGACTGATCACTGGCTTCCTTGATTGCTTTTTCAATTGCATAGACAGTTTTGTCGATGTTGAAGACAATCCCCTTCACTACTCCTTCCGACTCTGCCTTGCCCATGCCAAGTACTTCGAGTTTGCCAAACTCGTTCTTGCGACCAACGATAACACAAATCTTAGTTGTGCCAATGTCAAGTCCGACTACTATTTTTTCCTGTTCCATGATGATCTGATTATAAGTGGTTGTGTTGTTCTAAATGGGTTATCAAAAATTTTTGTCTTTGTCTCTTTTAATGGCTATGGCTTTTGGCTATGGCTATGGCCAAAAGCTATGGCTATTCTGCTATTATCTGGCCATCAAATTCTAAGTTTATTCTGCTGTATTTGTTCCATCCCACACGTGGAATGATCTCTTTATAAAAAATAGTCAGCTTCTTAAATTTAGTCTCAAGATTTTCGGGTGTTCCGAATTCGATTCGTTCGTCACCGATCTGCGGAAGCAAGGTCACTCTTGCTTTTGAATCGATATCCAGTTCCGTAATCTGAGCTTTCAAAAAATCATCGCTGTTGATCGTGTTCAACATCTCCATCAACTGTTTGCCTTCCTCGCTGTCGTTCATGTTGTCCTGACGAAGGAGGTGGCGAACCAGTGGACCACTCAATAAAATCACACGCGATGTGTACTTGTCGGACACAGGCATCACTGTTCCGTCCTCAGCGATGTACCCATCCGGACCATCATTTCTCATGATGCGCGCTACGGGTCTGCGAAGCGTAGCCTTCACGGTGAGATTTCCTTTCAGATCACTGTACAGTTCCGCATCTTTTACAAACGGATCGTTCTTAATTTTTTTCTCGATCGCTTTAAAGTTCAGCTTATCAACACTCATGCCTTTGATGTTATCACTATCGAGATCCATCAAATCGGCAATGTCAGCCTCATCTAAGAAATGGTTTTCGTTGACATTATCGATTTTGATCGTAATGTCACGAACGGCCACGTCACCTTTCATGCGTTCCGCGAAAGCAATCAATCCAAACAACACTACCAACACCCCGGCTATTTTGAGCTTCCGCCCGATGTTGAACTTAACTTTCATATCTACGCATCAACATTTTTTGTATTGGCTGAATAAATGTATCGATATCGCCTGCCCCAACCGTTGCGAGTACTTCGATGTCCATCGTTTCAAGTTTTTCCATCAGGTCCGCCTTGTTTGCGCGGATCTTAACGGCACTTGTCACATCCTTGAAGACCATATCCGAATCCACGCCCGGGATCGGAAGTTCTCTTGCAGGATAAATGTCCAACAGTACAAGCTGATCTGCGATACTCAGGCTTTTTGAAAATCCTTCTGCAAAGTCACGTGTCCGTGAATACAGGTGCGGCTGGAAAATGACGGTAAGCTTCTTCGAGCCGTACATCGACTTCATCGATTTCAGAAACGCCTCGATTTCCGCTGGATGGTGCGCGTAGTCGTCAACAAACGTGACACGCTGGCCTTTCAGCACGAACTCGAATCTCCTTTTCACACCTGCGAAAGATTCCAATGCCTTTTTGATCGTAGGCAGATCAACACCACAATGCGTGGCTGCAATCGAGGCTGCGATCGCATTTTCAATGTTATGAAAACCGGGGACACCGAGCCTAACGTGTTCAACCTTTCCAAATCCATGGAGGTCGAATTCAAAAAATCCGCTCTTCGCTTTTATGTTGCCGGCAAAAAATTGTCCCCGGCTCATGCTGTAAATATGTTTATTGACGTGGCTGACATCCGAGGCGAGCAATTCGGCAATCGACTCATGAATGATCAGGTGGCCACCTTTATTAATCTGTTTGATAAAATCCTTGAACGATGTGATGACGCTGTTGTGATCCCCGTAAATATCCAGGTGATCCGCATCCGCTGACGTAACAATGGCAATCTCTGGAAAGAGTCTGAGGAATGACCTATCGAACTCATCCGCCTCTGCCACTGCGATTGTATCCTTTGTCACCTCACCGTTCATGATAAGGTTTGAATTGTAGTTCGTAGTAATCCCGCCAAGGAACCCAACCATGCTCTTGTTGGCGGTTTTTAGAATGTGCGCAACCATGGAAGAGGTTGTTGTCTTACCATGCGTTCCTGCTACCCCAACCGTTGTGTAGTCTTTTGAAATAAGTCCCAACACTTCGGAGCGCTTCATGATCGTGTAGCCTTGCTCTTTCAGGTACGCGTGCTCCTTGTGGTCTTTCGGAATGGCTGGAGTAAATATTACCAACGTTCTGTCTTTCTTCTGAATAACCTGCTGGGGAATGAACTTGACATCATCATCGTAATGCACAACCATTCCTTCTTTCTCAAGCTCTTTTGTAAGAACAGTAGAAGTTTTATCGTAGCCAGCAACAAACAGCCCTTTCTTCATAAACCAACGCGCAAGGGCACTCATGCCGATTCCTCCGATTCCTAAAAAGTAAATATTATCGTACTGTTCTAACTTCACCGTTCTATGCTTTAATCAGTTTTTCAATTTCGTTTACAATGTCTTCCGTTGCTCTCGGCTTTGCCAGCTTGAGAATATTCGCGCTCAGCCTTGATGAAAGACTTTCGTCAAACAGAAGTCTGAGCGCTTCATCCACCAGTTTTGTTTTCGCATCCTTATCCGCAACAAGCAGGGCAGCATCTTTATCAACCAATGCCATCGCGTTCTTCGTCTGATGATCTTCGGCCACGTTTGGCGAAGGCACGAGGATCGTTGGCTTCCCCGCGATACAAAGTTCCGACACAGCAAGGGCGCCCGAACGTGAGATCACTGCATCCGCTGCAGCGTAAGCGAGATCCATCTCCTTCACAAAATCCTGCAC